>CAZGRO010000052.1:0-10832 GCA_964528315.1 uncultured Candidatus Bathyarchaeia archaeon | reverse complement strand
ACGAGAGCTCAGTGGTGGAGCAGCGGACTCAACCGTTCCTCGCGGTCGAGGCTGAGGCTGTTAATCTCTGCAACCTGAATCGCAGAGACCCGCTGGTCAGCGGTTCGAATCCGCTCGGCGGCGCCACTCCTATCTCCCTCATCTGAAACCGCCTCTGGTCCAAGATGCCTGAGCAACAATTAAGAATCTGACACAGTATCCGAACAGCTAGGAAATCGGAGATAGGGTGCTTGAGTCAACCTCCAAAGATATTCGCCAGCCTTCTTGCAGAAGTAGTCAACAAAGAGCTGTGTATGTTCTGTGGCGGGTGCATCGCTGCTTGCCCTGTGAACGTTGTAGTACCCACGCCTGAGGAGAAACCCACATTGAAGGGCAGGTGCATCCTTTGCGGACTGTGCTACTACAGTTGCTCCAGAGTGGAGTTGCCTTTGAGAACAATCGAGCGGACGCTCTTCGACAGAACCAGAACCGAGAAGGAAGCGATCATCGGCATTCACAACGAGATCTGGTCAGTCCGATCTACAGATCAAGCGATACTAAAGGTCTGTCAGGATGGAGGGGTTGTGACCACCCTGATCGATCATGCATTGACGAACAAGGTGATTGACCACGCCGTGGTTGTCGGAACCGACCCGGCGAACCCTTGGAGGCCAAGAGGCGTTGTTATCAACAATCCTGATGAACTCGCTCAAGCAGCCTCATCGAAGTACACGGCAACCGGATCGCTTGCATCTCTCGCAGATGCTGTTGCTGGATACCCGGCTTCAAAGCTGGCGATTGTAGGCCTGCCTTGTCAGATTCAAACGCTGAGAAGAATGCACACGCGCGGAAACAGCAAACTCACAGAGCACATAGCCTTAACGATCGGGCTCTTCTGCTACAACACATATCGCTACGCAGGGCTGGTCCAGGAGGTAATTGTCAAACAGCACAACGTAGATCCCAGAGAAATCACCAAAATGGAATGCAAAAACAACCTCTTCAGAGCATATCAGAACGACAAAGTCAAGATCCAGGTTCCCCTCAAGGAGCTGACAGCTCATGTCCTCCCAGGTTGCCAGAAATGCCAAGACTTCACAGCGGAACTTGCCGATATCTCCATAGGACATGCGGGATCAGAGAACGGATGGTGCACAGTCATAACTCGAACCCAGACCGGAGGCAGATTGCTTGAATCCTGTTCGAGTGCAGGAGCGGTGCAACGAAAACCAATCGCGACAGACGACGCTGGGATGAATTTCATCACTAGGCTTTCCCAAAAGAAAAGGGAACGAGAGGCACCATACATCAAGAGCTAACTATTCCCGCAGAGAACCTGCATCCTGATTCTGCCTCCCGACTCTATCACGGGCACCTCTAGTGCAACCTGAGTCACATCTTCTGAGCTACACATATTTGGTTGATCTGCCGAAAGGTAGAAAAGAGCATTTGCCCTTCCCCTCTCGTACGACACCTCAGAAGTGATTCCCTTGGTTGAAGAGCTCAAATCATCTGAAGTCCGGGCCGTTTGCGATGCTTCACTCGTGACGTGTGAAACGACTGAGCATGTGGTTCCGCTTCAGACGATTATAGGCCAGGAGAGGGCGGTCAAGGCCCTGAAGTTCGGTTTAGACATACGGGAGAAAGGTTTCAATATCTACGTGGCGGGCTGGCCTGGCACGGGCCGCACTACCGCCGTAAGAAGCTTCCTGGAGGAGTTTGCAAAAGGGAAACCTATGCCTTCTGACTGGTGCTACGTGAACAACTTCCGCAACACGTACCAGCCGAAAGCTCTGCGATTTCCTGCAGGAAGCGGCGGAACCTTCAAGAAAGACGTGAAGTCTCTGGTTGAGCATGCGCGAGGCGCCATTCAGAAGACATTCGAAAGCAAGGACTACCAGCAGAAACGAGAAGCCATCGTCAGAGGCTATGAGAAGAGACGACAAGATCTCTTGACAGACTTGGCGGAAAAGGCGAGAAGAGATGGATTTCTCTTTCAGATAACGCCTATCGGGCCTGTATTCATTCCTGTCATGCAAGGCAAGCCTCTTACAGACGAGGAGTTTCTCAGCCTCACTCCGAGAGTGAGAGAGGAGCTGGTTAAGAAAAGAGAGTCGCTTGAATCTCGCTTCAAAGATGCTGTGGGAGACATTCGAGAACTTGAGAGAAAGCTCAGCGAAGAGTTGTCCAAAGCTGACAAAGACATCGCTCTCTATGCAATCGGGTCAATGGTAAACGAGCTGATTGAGAAATACAAGCATTTCCCTGAGGTCGTGTCGTATCTGAAGGATCTCCAAGAGGACATGGTGGAAAACCGAGAGCAATTCGTGGCAAAACCAGCTCAACAGAGCGGAATGCCTAGCCTGGCCCCATGGGTCAGAGAGCTTCCGCTAAGAAAATACGAGGTGAATGTCATCGCAGACTCATCAAGTCTAAAAGGTGCACCCGTCGTGCTGGAACTCAACCCAACATACACCAACCTTTTCGGAAGAATTGAGAAAGAAGCAGTCTTTGGCGCACTGACAACAGACTTCACACTCATCATTCAAGGATCCCTCCACAAGGCGAATGGAGGATTTCTCGTGATACCAGTAGAAGAGCTGTTCAGAAATCCGTTCTCTTGGGATGGATTGAAGAGAGCGATGAAGAATGGGCAGATAGTAATCGAGGATCCAGCTGAGCGATATGGCTTTCTGACAACGAAAACACTATCGCCTGAGCCGATTCCCATGGACATGAAAGTTGTCCTGATTGGTGACCCACGCTCTTTCCAGCTGCTCTATGCATATGACCCAGAGTTCAGTGAACTCTTCAAGGTCAAAGCCGACTTCGACATTACAATGGATAGGACGCCGGAGAATATCGAGAGCTACGTGTCCTTTGTGTGCACAATCTGCGAGCGCGAGAAGCTAAAGCATCTGGACGGTTCTGGGGTTGCTAAGATGGTTGAATACAGTTCAAGACTCGCTGAGGATCAGAAGAAACTGTCGACTAGATTTGGCTCAGTAGCCGATCTGATTCGCGAAGCGAGCTTTTACGCAACTCAAGATGGTTCGAAATATGTGAAAGCTCAACATGTTAAGAAGGCTATGGACGAGAAGGTATACCGATCGAATCTAATTCAAGAGAAGATACAGGAATACATAGAACGAAACGTATTCCTGATCGATACAGTGGGTGAAGTCGTCGGTCAAGTGAACGGGCTATCTGTTATCAACATTGGGGACTATGAATTCGGCCGGCCTTCTCGATTAACCGCAAGCGTTGGTATAGGAAGAGAAGGAGTCATCGACCTCGAGAGGGAGGTTAAGCTTGGGGGCCCGATACACAGCAAAGGAGTCTTGATTCTGAGTGGATATCTGGCTGAGAAGTACTCTCAAGACAAGCCGTTGACACTGTCCTGTAGGCTTGTCTTCGAACAGAGTTATGAGGGAGTGGAAGGAGACAGCGCGTCAAGTACGGAGCTCTACGTAATTCTTTCAAGACTGGCAGAGGTTCCGATAAAGCAAAATCTAGCGGTCACGGGTTCAGTCAACCAGAAGGGAGAAGTGCAGGCTATCGGAGGGGTCAACGAAAAAATAGAGGGTTTCTTTGAGGTTTGCAAGGCCAAAGGAACCATAGACGGCCAAGGCGTAATGATCCCTGCAAGCAACGTTCAGAATCTGATGTTGAAAGAGGAGGTCGTGGACGCAGTTTCCAAAGGCAAGTTCCACATATACCCGATAAAGACAATCGATGAGGGAATAGAAGTTCTAACAGGCGTCAAGGCAGGCAAGCGACTACCGGACGGGGCATATGAAGCGGGGTCGGTCAATCATCGAGTCGACAAGAAGCTGAAAGAAATGGCGGAGAAGCTGAAAGAGTTCGCCGTGCCGGAAGAAGAGGAGAAAAAGAAGTCAGAAGAGGCACAGTAGTCTCCTTCCTACCCTTCCCACATCACAACGTTCTCGTACTCTTTTTCTATCTTATTCTTGTGACCCAGCTCCTCCTCTGCTAGTCTACTGAACATTTCCCCTGCTGCCGTGCCAGACAGTCTCTTGCTCAGTTCAAGATAGTACTCATGTGTTTCCTTTTCGCGTTTTCCAGCGAAAATCAAAATCTCTTGGTAATTTGCATCCTCGGTAAGCCGTACATCTTCCACCTGATCTAGGATTTGGAGATCGATTACTGGCTTTTCCTTCGAACCAAGCTGCTCTATTGCGCCAGTGTCCCTTATCTTTTCCAGCTTGGCTCTGTGCTGAAGTTCATCATTGGCAAGGTTTCTGAGAAGTATCTTGCTTCCTGGTGAAGTCACCTTGTCTAGGGCAGATGTGTAGAGCGAGTGTGACTGTTGTTCCATTAGTATGGCCCTTTCGACGGCATTCTTCAATGTCCAGCCTTTTTCACTGGTCATCTGATTCCCTTCTCAGCCTACCTCGGTTGTCAGGCACTTAAGGTTGATGGCTTCTTCGGACCACCGCTAGCATTCCTGGATGTGTGGAAAACTTGAAGTGGCCGATGATGATAATGATCGTGAGCGAGGTGGCGCTTTGTCTAGGATCAGGATAGATAGGAAGAGCTGTAACGCCTGTGGGATTTGTGTCCAAGTCTGTCCGGGAGAAGTGCTTACTCTGCTAAATGGAGCTGCGCACGCTAAGGACGAAGAGTCATGCCTGGGCTTCAGAGCCACGCAATCATGCTCAAGTTGCGAAGGAGAGGTTTGCACTGGGTGTGTCGCTTGCGTGAGAAACTGCCCGACTGGAGCCATTCTGATACAGTAGGCTACTTACCTTTCTTCTTGCGGTAGTCTTCTATCGCGCTGTGAAGCGCGTCTGCAGCAAGGTTTGAGCAGTGCATCTTGATCGGAGGTAATCCTCCTAGTTCGTCAGCTACATCAGCTCTGGTGATCTTCTCCGCTTCCTCCAATCTCTTACCCCTGGCTAACTCGGTAACCATGCTACTAGTCGCCACGGCAGCTCCACACCCAAAAGTCTTGAACTTGATGTCCGCGATTTTGTCATCTTTGACTTTGATGTATATTGTCATCATATCTCCGCAGACTGGATTTCCAACAGTTCCGACACCGTCTGGATCCTGAATCTCGCCGACATTCCTAGGATTTCTGAAGTGATCCATGACCTTCTCGCTATACAAGATTCACACCTGCAACTCCTTGGGAGTAAGAGGCGACATTCTTCTAAGTCTTCTGACTACTTCGGGAAGAAGCTCTAGTATTCGGTTCACTTCCTCTTCGGTGTTCCACTTGCCCATGCTGAAAAGCAGTGAGCCGTGTGCCTCCTCGTGGCGGAGTCCGATCGCTCTAAGCACATGAGACGGTTCCAGAGTCTTGGAGGAGCATGCAGATCCCGATGAAACCGCTATCCCCTCCATGTCTAGGCTCAGCACAAGAGATTCTCCCTCGATGTAACTGAATCTCACACTCAGGTTGTTTGGTAGTCGAGCCGTTGGATGGCCGTTGAGATAAGAATGAGGGATGTTGTCGAGGACACCTTTTCTTAACTTGTCTCTTATCTCTGTCAACCTTGTTGATTCCTGTTCCATTTCCTGAGCTGCAATCTCCGCTGCCTTGCCCATTCCCACAATGCCTGGCACGTTCTCGGTCCCGGACCGCAGTCCTCTCTCTTGCCCTCCACCTAAAATGAGGGGTCTCAGTTGAGTTCCTTGCCTTATGTAGAGGGCTCCGACGCCCTTGGGTCCGTAGATATCGTTCGAGGAGAGCGATAGCAGGTCTATGTTCTCCCTTTCCACGTTGATGGGGAGCTTTCCGACTGCTGCGACAGCGTCCACATGAAACAGTGCGCCGTGATCATGCGCGATCCTGCCGATTTCAGCTATCGGTTCCATGGTTCCTATCTCGCCGTTCGCATACATGATTGAAACCAGATTTGTGTCGTTGGAGATTGAGTCCTCAATTGTCGCTGTGTCTATCATGCCTTGGCTGTCGACTGGGATGTGCTTCACATTGAACCCAAGTTTGGTTAGGTACTTGCAGATGTTCAGGATGGATATGTGTTCGATGGCGGAAGTTACGATTTTGTTTCGCTTTTCCTTGCTCCTCGTCGCGGCTCCAATAAGCGCTAGGTTGTTGCTTTCCGTTCCGCCTGAGGTGAAGATTACATCCTCTTTCCTAGTCGCTCCAATCAATGAAGCAACTTTTGATCTGGCATCTTCGACTGCTGTTTTTGCCTCTTGGCCAAGGCTGTGAGTCGAGGATGGATTTCCGAAGGCTGTTCCGAAGTACGGTGTCATAGCCTCTATTACCCGGGGATCCACAGGCGATCCGGCCTGGTAATCCATATAGATGCGCTTCATTGCTTTCACTTCTTGGCCTTGCGTATCGATACGCGGAGGTGATCAGGTTCCTTTCTTATCTCCACTATCTCGTGGCCGGTTCTCTTTGCCCACGAGCGGAAATCCTCCTCTGCGGCCGGATCGTCGGTTAGTACCACCAAGACCTCTCCCTCAGCCATCCTGTCAATTTCCTCTCTTGTCTTGAACACTGGGACCGGGCAGAAGAGGCCAATGCAGTCTAGGATTCTGTCAGCTTTCTGGTCGGTCAACTGAGTCGCCAGTTGTCCTTCATGTAAGCTTAGAGTGAAAAACCTGTCGTTGAGCAGAACTAGGATCTGAACACAAAGATCGTCTACGTCTTCAGTTCCTTAAGCTTTGCAGGGAGGTACTTGTCGACTATGTATGTCAAGCCATATCGACTAAAGGCTTCTTGTTCCGCCTTCTTCCTTATTTTCAGGAAAGTTTCAATCTCTTTCTTCCACAATTTCCCTTCGTACCGTGGGTCCTTTCTCAGTTCGTATAGCCTTTTGATGTCGAGATCCGTTAGCCTGTCGCTGGGCAGATCATATTCCACTATGTCGCTTGCCCAGACTCCCCCCCATTTAGCGTCAGGCGTATTGAGCTCCTTGATGTGTGCAGCATTGGCCGAACCGGAAATTATCACCATGGCAATGTGCATGCCCCATGGGTCTCCATCTGTGAGAATAAGTACTGGTAGCTTGAGTTCTTGGTTCAGTCTTCTGATAAGGCTCCTAGTGGCCCTTGGAGCCTGGCCCGCGGTTTGGACGAGAATTGCCTTGTGTTTTGCGTGAACCTTCTCCTCGACAAACCTGGTGAAAAGTGCGCCTTTCTCTATTGCGATAATTCTATCTGCATTGCATTCAACAAACTCAGCATTGGTCAGAGCCGGGCCTATCATCATTCCATCCGGGTGGCTTGCAAGGTTCAGTCTTCTTCCTTCGTAGCCTGGAACCGTGTATTCAATTGTGAGATCTCCGAAGATAGCCGATCTCTCCTCTGGGAACACGTTGAAATCTTCTCTAGCAGAGCCAAGGACGGTCTCAAGATCAGTGATGATGTTATCGCTCTCTGCTTGATCTATGAAGTTCATCTCGTATGCTTGGGCAGAGTAGAAAACGTCTCTCAGTGTGCTTGTTCTACTCTGACCGGCGAGCTCACCAGCGAAAGATGCTGTCCAGACAAGTTGAGTGAACGGTCTTATGTGCCTGACATTTCTGGCGCTTCGCTTTACCTGTGTATCTCCCAGAACGTACTGTCTTGTTTCAGGATCATAGATGATGTTCTGAATGGATCTGCTAGGCATGTTTATTGAGGGAAATTCCTTGCTGTCTATCTGGCCGCAGACAGATGACCCTAGCGTCTTCAGACTCCCTAGTATCTTTTCTTTCCTCTGTCTGACCAGGCTCTTAACGGTCTTCTTCGCTTTCTCCTTCCGCACCATATCTCATTACGCTCCTTAGCAGTGGTTTTGTGTCTGGAACTGTCTTTCTCCCGGCGAGTTTGGCGGAGAAAGATGCAATCTTCGGCAGATACTTCTCAAACACATCAAGTCTCTTTTTCTCTCTCTCCAGATGCTGTTTCTTTGAGAGGAAAATTGACAGCCTTCTTGCAGCCTCCCTTACCGCATTCAGTATCTCTCGTTCGACATCTGGTCTGTCAGCAATGAATTCCTTGCCGACGGTTTTGTAGGGGATCTTTGTCGAACATATGTGTACGAATACGGCGATGGGGGCATCGGGGGGAACCTTGTAGTGTCTCCAATCAACCAGTGAGTTTACTACCTTCCAAGAAACATCGCTGGATTCGTCGAAAAGAAGTGGGATCTTGTTTGCGAATCTGTACAGGGATACCGTACCTGAGTTTTGGATTTGGCCTCCGTACGCGATTCCGACCTCTACGATAAATGGAAAACCAGAGTATGCTGCTGGTCTCCGTTGGTACACGGTCACAAATTCTGGTCTATACTCCTTCTTTATTCCTGCTTCAAGGAGCTCCTCTCCGAGAGGGCTTAGGCAGCTGGCGTCTGGTGCCAGGAAGTCATTGAATGTCTTCATCAAATTCACGAGTCTAACGATTTCATCTGGTTCGAGTTTTTTCGGGTTCTTTCTGTAGTTGACTCCCGCATTATCCAAGAATCTTCTTGCGATTGTATCTCCTACCCGATGGAAATGTGTCTTCATGAAGTCTTTCATTCTTCGAGTTGTAGTTGTCTCTATGATCCTCTTCAGTGCTTCTACATCCACTCCATGTGGGTGAAGGGTGGTTTCCTTTGGAGGTCTCGGCATCTTCGTAGTGGCTCTGACGAATCGGTACAAGCGTCCCTTCGGGTCCACGAATGTCAGATTGGCGTACGGTGCAACTATCGCGGTCTGCTTCATGTAGTCAAGAATCTTGGACATGGCTCGAGTGTAGTCTGCCTCTGTTTGCAGTTCAATGACTGTGCCATGCCACTTGTTGGGGTTTGGATGTCGTTTGCGTTTCAGCACGATCGGCTTGTTGTGCTGAATATCCATCGAGAGCTCGTACTCATGTATCTTTCCACGCCCTGTACCCGATATAATTCTAACCGGCCTGTGTGTGGTAATCTGCCCGTACAGGATAGCCATTTTCCCTCCGAGGCCAAATGTTCCTCTGGTCTGCCTAAGTCTGTACTTTGATCCGAACAGGACCTGTCCGAATGCCAGAGGTATCATGTCCGACGGAACGCCACACCCATTGTCTTGAACTCTCACGAAATACGTCCCTGGGCCTTCTCCGGACTCTGATATCTGAGAAACCCGAATGTATACGTCTGGCGCAAAGCTGTAGGTTTCGCAGGAATCCAGAGAGTTCTCAACGAGTTCTCTTATTGTTGAGTAGATAGCTCTAGAGGGGTTTGTGAAGCCAGCAATGTCCCGATTTCTGTAGAAGAAGTCTGCGGGGCTTATTTCTTGGAAGAGCTCCGTCATACCGCCTTTCCTTCAGATATTTCCGATCTTGCCTATCATCATTTATGTGATCAAAGTGAATGACGAGTGGGCGTCAAATTCCAAGCTTTCTCATCACTCAAGTTGCTTTGGATTGATCTCCAGAGGTTGATTCTGCATCGCAGACATGGTGCGGAGCTGGATCATGAACATTTTTCTGCCTGACAACTGAGCCTATGGTCGCGGCACCGGCTTCTCCCATAGCTCAAGGGTCTGCCTTCTCTTTTCTTCCCATCGCCTATCTCGCAGAAATCTGTAAACGGTTGCGTGTTGTTTCCCTTTGAGGAGCATTTCCACCGCTTCTCTGGCAGTGGCCACTCTCTCATATGCGCCCAGTATGCCGATCGTGTCACCGAAGATCGAGAGACTAGCTCTGGTCATTTCTTCGATTATTCTTCTAGTCTTTCCGGCCTGCCCTATGATTCTCCCTTTGACCCTTCTCATATCACTCTCATTCTTTCCATACAGATCCCTCAGATCAATGAGCTCCAAAGCCATGTCCTCGTCGAAGAGAAGACAGGCCTTTTCCGGGGAAAAGCCTCGGCCGATGGCTACTGCGATTTCCTTTGCTCTTAAGAGAGAAGCAGGGTCCGTGTTTTCGTTCCGAGACGAGATCTCTACTATGCCTGTTTCGCCAGAGACTGTTAGGCAGACGCCTAGGTTCTTTTCGATTCTCTTCTTCACATCTCCTTCGCGTCCAATGAGCACACCGACTCTCTCTATCGGGATCGTGCATGTGATCCTAGACTGCATCTTTGCCAATCACCCAGGCACAAAGGTGATCTATCGATTTCACCTGTACGGAATGTTTCGCAAAAAAGCTATTCAGGTTGGAGAGATCGCGTCGCAGGAATGTGTCCGCCAATGGGTGATTCAATGATACTGCCTGCGACATGTCGATCATGACCGGCCTGCTCCTCCACATCATCACATTGTATTCGCTCAGATCCGCATGAACAAGTCCAGCTTTGTCATAGAGCAACTTGACTTCCTTCAACAGTCTTTCATACAGCTTCGCTGTCACGTCAGATTCCCGATCTTTCAGAAGCGGTGCTGGCACACCTTTGTCACCTATGAATTGCATCACTAAGACATTGCCTCTGACGAGAATGGGTCTTGGAACACTCACTCCAGCCGAGGATGCAGTCTGCAGGTTCTTGTACTCTTTCTGAGCCCACAGATATATCAGCGAACGCGTGTCTCTTCTGATTCTCTGGAATCTTGGGTCTCCTTCCAGATAGGTCATCCTGCCTTTGCGGAACTCTGCTGTCGATTTCAGAAAGATTTTTACTGCAACCTGTTTGCCCTTGGGGTCTTCTCCCAGATAGACCCTTGATTCTTTGCCTGCCTCGATGCAGCCATGAATGTGAGATAGTCGTCCCTGATTCAGAAGTCTGTAGATCAACATCAGTGTTGGTTTGTCGAAAACTTCCTCGAGGGCGTCGAATTCTTCGCTTCGTTTCTCTTTTATTAGTTGTTCGACTTCGTATCTTTTCTCTCTAAGGTGAAGTTTCCTTTCCAGCGCTTCAGTGGCCACTTCCCTTCTTCTTCCTCAGCCTATGTTCAGATACTTGT
>CAZGRO010000051.1:0-10867 GCA_964528315.1 uncultured Candidatus Bathyarchaeia archaeon | reverse complement strand
TCGTCTGCTCGCGACGAAGGCCAGTTCGACGCCAGTGAGTTGAGTAGATTCCACCGTATTCCACCGTGACTTTTGCTAGTTCCAGAATTTCGTCTGTTTGCGAGTACACGCCTGGGGGGTAGTCGAGGCCAGTGGAAAGCCCCCACGCGCCGACATCCATAGCATCTCGAACAAGATGGGTCATCTGGTCAAGTTCAGCCTTCTCAGGCTTTCGCTTCTGATCCTCGCCCATGACTGCAACTCGTACCGTGTTGTGACCTACGAAGATCATGAGGTTCGGGCTGATCGGGGTCTTCTCGACTCTGTCTAGGAATTGAGAGAAGCTCTTCCAGTCAATGCTCAGATTGTACAGTTCTTTTGCTTTTTGGCTGAACTCTTCTAGGGGAACTATCTCAGGAGAATAATACTTGAATGGACGCAAATCATAAAACGCATCCATATCCCAGAACAGACTGAGCCAGTGATCACCTAAGGGAGCAGGACTGAATCCACAATTCCCGCCTATGCAGGTCGTCACGCCCTGCTCCACATAGCTCTCGCCGAGGGGATACAGCAGGATTGTGTGGTCCGCATGGCCATGCGCATCAATGAAACCTGGAGAGATCACGTTGCCTTGAGCATTGATCACCTGATCAGCCTTCGCGTTGCTCAGTTCGCCTAGACCAGCGATTCTGTCTCCTTTCACTACAAGAGAACTCTTGAACGCCGTCTTGCCGCTGCCATCCACTATCAGACCGTCTTTGATTAGGAGATCATACTCTACCATCGCGTTCACGAATGGAAACTAAGCAAGAAGCACATAAAGGATTTCGCACAAAGCATCCTAGAATGCTCTGAAGTGCACAGAATCACGTGATAGCTCAGTCCAAGGCCTATTGCGCTATGAAGGCGGGTCTGCCCATACCGTATACCATGGCATCATACGCCAACTTCGTCCGCTCTACATAATTCCTATCTCGATCTAACGCATATCCTCTTCCAACGGCAGAAGCCACCATGCCTACTCCAATCTTGTTCATCTCATCTTCCAGCTCCTTCAGCATCAATGGCGCGGAGCCCGGAGAGGTGCTTCTACCGTCAAAGATCAGATGCAGGAAAACTTGTTTCAGGTCTTGATCTTTCGCGAGTTTGAGGATTGCCAGAGCGTAGTCCACTGACCCATGCGAGCTCATCTTTGAAAGCAATGTGATCAGATGAAGGTGGGACTGATCTGCTTTTGTTTTGTTAATGACTTTCATGAGAAGAGGATTGTTCTGAAGTGAGCCGTTTCGGAATGCATTATCGATTCTTAGGTCATCTTGGAGAACGATTCTGCCGGCCGCCATGTTAATGTGTCCAGCCTCCGAGTTTCCCATCTTCCATTCTTCTAGTCCCACAGCGCTCCCCGATGCCCTCAAGGTCGTGAACGGACAGTTCTTCGTCAACCAATTCCACACAGGGGTCTTACCAGCGTAGATTGGGTTTGTTTCATCGTTCCTTCCGATCCCCCAACCATCCAGAATGATCAACATGACGCTGCTTCTAGATCCCCTCTCTGGAGCACATTTGATCAAGCTCTTCGAGGTCATGGCTGGTGGCTTCTCTATTCCCATTATCTCCAGAATTGTGGGAGCCACGCATCCGAGCTCGCTACGCCCATCCAACTCATAGTGGCGCACAGCTCCAGTTTCAGCGCCGAACGTCCCTTGGAAACTAGGCAACGGATCAAAGATGATGAAAGGGACAGGGTTTGCCGTATGTCCCACGTTCACTGTTCCATCCTTTTTCACCGTTTCCTCCAGAACTCCGTGATCCGCGGTGACTATGGTAATATATCCGGCTCTAGCGGCGGTAAGCAAGACCGTTCCCAAGTGTCTATCGACTGCCTCTGCGCACTTTATCCTCGCATTTCTGTCGTCCACATGACCAACTATGTCGCCATTGGCGAAGTTAACCACAATGAGGTTGTACTTGCCTGACAGGATTGCTTTCTCTGCTTCTTCCGTTACGAGACCAATGCTCTGCTCAGGCTCCTCTCGCACCGAAACTCCTTTCCGCGAAGGAACTGCAATGTCGTCTTCTCCGGAGAAGGGTTTGCCGTTCTTCCCGTTGAAGAAGAAAGTCACATGAGCAAGCTTCTCTGATTCCGAGATTCGAACCTGCCTCAGCCCTTTTCTGCTTACGGCCTCACCCAGAGTGCCATCCAGCTTTAACGTAGGAAATACGACTGGGAGTCCTGAAAACATCTCATGATAGAGCGTCAGCGTCACGACAGTCACGTTTCGGAACTTTTCTCTAGGAAATTCATTGAAATTCGGATCCGCGAAGGCTCTTGTTAACTGGATTTCTCTTTCTCCTCGACGAAGGCAGAAGAAGATAGTGTCGCCTTCGCTCACCCGTCCAATTGGCTCCTTGCGCTGATTGACGACAACAATGGGCTCAAGAAAGTAGTCTGTCTGCCCTTCATTATAGAGCCCCTTCACTACCTTCGCGACTGAGAGCCCGCCTCGCTCAGTCTGGCCGCTCGTCCCGCTCACCCTTCATGATTCACCCCGCGAACACTAAAACGCATTTGGTTTCATTGGAGTAATGCCTATCGGCCAAGCTGCGGCGGCTTACTCTTTCGTTCTCGAAATCGCTTCTGCGCGAGCCCTACAACCTCTCTTATGGCATCTTCCAGCTTCGCATCTCCACCAATCGTGACGGCGACGTTGTTCACGTAGACCACATCAAGCCCATGTTGGATTGCCATGCGCGTGGCCACATCAACAGAAGCGGCCTTGAACTCCGTGACCAACATGTCAGATTGGGGCAGATACTTAGCCAAATCCTCTTTCAGTTTTTGCCGATTGCTCAGCCAGGGCGAAAAACCTACGACATCACAACCATAGTTCTTCTCAAGGTACGGCGCCAAAGCGTTCTCTATGGCTGAGATGGGTGCCACAGACGTGAACATCACTCTTTTTCCCTTTACGTCCCCCAAGGGTTGAGGGCGAAGAACCACGCGCACCACTACCGCACTCTCTTTGATTTCTCTGATCGCTCGCTCTGTCTCGTCCGCCAGATCCTTGACAGATTCTTCACACATGGTCATGACAATCAGATCTGAGATCTGGATTCTGTACGGTCCGAAGAACTCCGTTATGGAGGAACGCTGTTGGTCAGCCCTGATTACCAGTTCGCTACAGTCGTTGAGCACGGCTGGAACTGTTGTTCCGCTGCCTTCCACAATTACAAGATCGCAAGAGAGAGTGTTGGCGAGTTTGACTCCTTCAACCTCTGTCGAGTAGTATGGCTTTCCTACCATTCCTCCTCCACATCTTCTTGCACCGACTGTTGGGATTCTGGCTATCAAGGCCTCTTGGTAGTAGTCTGAAGCCGCATGCTTTCCTTTGTCGGCTTCTCCCAACAGGAATTCAGGTGAAAGTGAAAGCTTGTCACCCTCAAGTATTGTTACCTCCTCGGGGCCTCCTCGCGCAGCCTTTACCACGCACGGCTTCAGCCTCATGGATTTTACAGCCATGGCTGTGGCTGTCGAAATCGCGGTCTTTCCGACACGTTTTCCCAATCCAATGATCTTGATTGAGGGATAGGCACATACGTCACTGAAGGGAATCGGCAAGAATGTGAAGTCTGCTCCTTCATACGTCACTCCTTCTGCTACGACTGCTGAGGCGATTCTGAGTCTCTTCTCGTAGTTGATGACTGGCTCGTCAGAGAGATCTACTACCAAGTCGGGTTTGTGGAAGCGGATCGCTTTGACTATGTCTTCGATTGGAGGAGAAGGAGAGGCGGCTGGCAAAACGACCGGGATCGGCAACCCTCTTTGAACATCTTGAGGTGTTCCTATCTTCTCGGTGCCACCTATCAGAACTGCTGCTACTACATTCCGATCACTCGACAAGTTGATGTATTCTAGTGCGCCACGTGTGACAGGGACATAGTGTTCTCCGTCAATTAGTGCGAGCACTTTCTGCATTGTCTATTTCAGCTGATTCTTTCCTGAAGTAGTCTGTTGAATAAGCCTTGCTGAGTACTCGAGATCTGCCTCCGCGGCCTCGATGGGGTCTGTGGAAAAGAATCCCTCGATGACCACCTTTCCATCATATTCTTCTTCCACAAGGGTTTGGAATATCTTTGTGAGATCTATTGTTCCCTTTCCCAGCGGAAGGTGAGTCGGCGATAAACCATTATTGTCGCTGATATGAACGTGACCAAGAATGCTTAGGCAGTCTTTGAGGAATCCGATCGGATCTGTGACCGTGTTTGCGTGCGCGATATCTACAAGCCCCACCAACCTAGGTGAGTTTACTTCTTGGATCAAAGTTTTCAGGTCGTTTGAGGTAGTGATGATCTCCCTTGGCCTCTGCTCCATGTTCTCTAGCGCTAAGACTATTCCCTTTGAATTGGCCTTCTCCACCAGCTCATGCAATGCTTTGATGAGAGTGTTGCGCGTTTCCTGCGCCTCTCCCTTGCTTGATGACGCTCTGCCAGGATGGACTGCAACTAGTTTCGCGTTAATGTCTGCCGCTAGGTCAATGGATTCTTTGACGAGATCTATCGAAATCCTTCGTATTGTAGGGTTGAGACTGGAGATGTTGAGGTCCCATGAGCCTGCGTGGACGGTGGGTTCAACGGCCAGCTCGGAAAGGAGGTTCAGGAGATGCGTTCTCCCGTCTGCGGAGAATTGAGCGGGAATCAAGTGGGGAGGTTCAGCCCACAGCTCTATGCATCGGTAACCTATCTCGGCAAGTTTCTGAATGCTCTTGTCAAGAGGAAGATTCCAGAGCAGCCGATGGGAAGCCCCTATCTGCAACATTGTCAGCTCTGTTAGACGGAGAAGAGAATGTTCCGTTCCAGAGACAGGTAGACTGTTTCTCCAGTTTGGAATATCTGTCGGGGGCTGGTCTGGACCCTAAGCTCATGTTCATTAATGGAAACCCGGTAGTCGACAACATTTCCCAAGTATACGACTCTCTTGATCGTACCTTTGATTGCTTCCTTAGATGGGGAACGCGAGATTTCTATGTCTTCCGGCCTCACGGATAGGATTGCTTGTTCTTTTCCGCTTATGTCGGTTTTACATGAAAGATTCTGGCCTCCCGGGAGCGAAACCTCGCATCCTTTCTCATGCCAGCTCACGATCTTCACTGGCACTAGATTGGTCAAGCCGATGAAGCCAGCAACGAATGAGTCGCTTGGAGTCTCGTATATCTCGCGAGGAGATCCTATCTGTTGAGGTGCTCCTTTGTCCATCACAAGTATTCGGTTAGACATTGCCATCGATTCAGCTTGGTCATGGGTCACATAGATGATAGTGATTCCAGTCCTTGCCTGCAGATCCTTGATCTCGAACCTCATCTCTTCTCTCAGTTTCGCATCCAGATTGCTGAGAGGCTCATCAAGAAGCATGACTTCTGGGTTCATTACCAAGGCCCTAGCCAGTGCCACTCTCTGCTGTTGGCCTCCAGATAGCTCACTGGGATATCGTTCTGCTAGGCCCTGCAGTCTCACCAGCTCAAGTGTGCGCGTTACTTGGCCTTGAATTTCGTCTTTACCCTTCTTCTTTATCCTGAGAGGGTATGCGATGTTCTGAAAAACGGTCATGTGGGGCCAGACTGCATAGTTCTGAAATACCATCCCGATGTTGCGTCGCTCTGGAGGTAGTATCAAGTTCTCTGTAACTGAAGTCACAAGGTTATCGCCAATGTATATGGCTCCCACGTCGGGCACCTCTAAACCAGCAATGCAACGCAGCAGGGTGCTCTTTCCGCACCCACTCGGTCCCAAGAAACTGAAGAATTCGCCTTCATGAATAGAAACGGTCACATCATTGACAGCGAAAACTTCCCCGTATTTCTTTGTCAGACGCTCTACTCTTACTTTTTCATGTTGGGACACGTTCAACCCATCCCTTTATTCTCCAAATCAAGTGATCCCCTACCAACGCTATTGCCAACACTATGCAAGCCAGTGCGGCCGCAATCTCCTTGTAACCCGCATCTTGTAACTCGTATGTAGCGACACCAACGGTTTCAGTGCCTACTGACCAAAGCAGGACTGAGATTGTGAGTTCCCTAAACGCGGGCATGAACACCAAAATCCATCCTGCGAGCATTCCAGGTCTCAAGAGCGGCAAAACTACGTCTTTGAAGGCGGCGATCCATGAGGCTCCGCAAGTTCTCGCAGCCTCCTCAAGAGAATTGTCGATCTGATGAAGGGTCGCGTTTGTGGACCTAATTGAGGAGGGAAGATAACGCATGAGATACGCCATCAACATGGCCCAAATGGTTCCATAGAGGATTATTGGCCCTACCGACCATGCCAAGATCATGGCCACTCCAATAACGATTCCCGGGATAGCATACGGAATTGTTCCAATTGTGTCAAGGATTCCTGATCCGGGCAGTCTGGCTTTGACCCGCATGTATGAAATCACAGCGCCCAGCAACATTGCTATCGTAGCTGCAGCTCCTGCAAGAAATAGGCTATTCAGTATGGCACGTTGAGTCATTGGAAATTCGAAAAGTATGTACAGGAAATACTTCGCAGTAAAATTCTCAGCAATGAGCGGTGCGCCCACATACTTGGTTGATGCAGTAATGAAGACGGCGAACAAAGGCAAAATGACAACGAGACAAACGAAGAACCATGCAGCGGCTGTTAAGGTGGACTTCCACAAGCCGAGACGAGCGATTCTCGGCTGGATTGCCTTTCCAGAGATCACGGTATATCTTCGTCGTCCCAAAATCCATCGTTGAGCGAACAACGCGACAATTGTCAGTGCAATCAGAAGGATGGACAAGGCTATGGCTGCAGGTATGTCTGGGACATGGAGGAGCCGATAGATAGTCGTAGGAAGAACGAAGAAACGAGCCCTCATACCAAGCATGGCCGGAATCCCGAAATTCTCTATCGTCCCGATGAAAGCCAGTATCGCACCGGCCACTATCGATGGAGCAACAAGCGGAAGGGTAATCGTTCGCATTGTCCTAAACACACCAGCACCTGCTATCCTCGCAGACTCCTCAAGCGTCGGATCCATCCGATCCAAAGCTCCTGCAACATTGATGAAAACGAAGGGATAGTAGTGAACCGCCAGAACAAGGACTACCCCCAAAGGCGAGTAGACGTTGAAGATCTCCTGTTTGACTCCCGTCATAAACTCAAGAAGCTGATTGGCCAATCCCGCTGGACCAAAAAGCCGAATCCACGCCATTGCCCCCACGAACGGCGGGATCGAGAATGGAATCATGAACATAGTCCGAAGATAATTCTTGTGGCCGATGTCGGTTCGAGAGGTCACCCATGCCAGCAGAGTTCCAATAACCACGCAAAGCAAAGTGACAACAACTGAAACCCACACTGAGTTGCGTATTGCTTCAAAATTTCCTTCAATTGAGAAGGCCCGGATATAATTCTGAAGGGAGAAACTGCCGGCGACGAGAAGACTCCGCACAATCAACTGAGCGGCTGGATATATCGTTATCACTACAACAGCTAAAAACGCAGCTGCCATCACCACGTACTTTGCGTCAAAAGTCCGGGCGATGGAATGCTTCATGGTGGCCACAGAGGCGTGAAGAAAATGGGATAGATCGTGCTAGAGAAGCATGATCTTCTCGAATTCAGAAAGTAGTTTCTCATTGTTGGCTGCTATCCACTTGTAAGGAATGGAAAAGGCCTTCACATCTTTTGGATTAGGCAGTCCTGCTGGGCCGGTCACGTCTCCTCTGATGGGCATTAGACTCTCTTTTACCATGAATTCCTGGCCTCTCTTGGATAGCGTATAGTCAACGAATGATTTGGCTGCATCAGCGTTCTTTGAGGCGGAAAGAATAGCAACGGGGCTCGGTATCGAGTAGGCTCCTTCCTTAGGCCAGACAAGTTCGATCGGTGCTCCCTTCACTTTCTCACCGAGAGCGATGTAATCCAAGGTCATACCTACGTCAACTTCTCCGGCGACGACGGCTGCTGCTGCTTCAGAGTTTCCACGCACTACTAAGACTCCTGCCTTGCGCATGTCCTTGAAGACATCCCACCCTGCAGTGTTCGCGATGGTTCCCACAACGATAACCGCGGCCCCTGAGTAGGCTGGGTTTGGCATACAGGCGCGTTTCCCGAATTTCTGAAGATCCGCCCAGCTTGTCGGAGGGGTCTTGACTAGTTTGGTGTTGTATGCAATGATCATATTGATCAGTCTGGCCCCTGTCCAATATCCATCGGGATCTTTCATTGATGCAGGTACATTCTCTGCTTCAGGTGATTTGTATTTCATCAGCAAGCCTTGATCGATCATTGTGTAGTATGCTGATGCATCTGCAATCCATAGCACATCAGCTTTTATGCCTCCAGCCTCCTTTTCGGCCCAAATCTTCGCCATCACTTCTGTACTACCAGATCGGAAGAGCTCGACCTTCGCGCCCGGATAGGTGGCTTCAAAATCCTTAACGATCGCCGTGGCCGTAGCCATCGGCACCGATGTGTACAGATTGATTACTCCTCTCACCTCCCTCTTCGGTTGAAGGAGATAGTAGGCTCCAGCAGCCGCTGCCCCTATGACAACAACTGCAAGAATCACAGCGTATATCTTCGACAAGGCTTTTCTCGACTTCAGGAACGACAATTTTCCTCGCCAAGGAGGTTGTCTCCCGCCTGCGTATTTAAGAATAGTGCGCTTTGGTTCGCCTCGTCATCTCAATTGACCTATATCTTCTGAGACGAAGGACTCCGACCTACGTTCTATGGATTTAGATGAGGACTAGCAATAGCCAGGCCACCACCAATCCTGCGAGTGGCGCAACTATCCATCCGAAAACGACTCGCAAGACCGTTCGTCGGTTCATGATAACGATGGACTTTGCTTGCCCTATTCCAACAATGCCTCCCACTACCGCCTGAGTTATTGACACAGGGAATCCGATCTGTGTGAAGAGGTGCACTGTCAAGGCTCCACCCACTTGAGCGGCTAATGCAGCCGCGCCAGCCAAGGCCAGAATTTTCTCACTGACGGTACCTGTGACTGCGTAGCCGAACAGGTAGATGCCGGCTGCGGCTGCTATCGACAGAAAGAGTGAGAGAAAGGGCACTGTTCCCACCAAGGATCGTGCGATGCCATAGATCAGGCCCACTCCATTTGCGCCAAGTGCATATCCGACGTAGAAGGATCCGGCGACGGTTATTGCTGCGTATATTCGGGCGCGTTGGAATATGTTTCCGATTTTTCTACTCATCTGCTTGACGATCCAATAGATCATGCTTGAAAGCGTGGCAGCAACCAGAGGCGTTGCTACCCACGAGCCCCCTACAAGAGTAAGAAATCTCCAATTCACGTCTGTTCCAAGAAGCCCAATTGGGAGCGCTGCTCCAATCATGGCCTGTGTTAGGGATAGAGGCAGCTTCAGGATCGTGGCTACGAACATCACAGCAAGCGTTGCCACAAAAATCACGATTGTGGCCTTGTCAGTTTGATTGACAAGCACACCTCCATAAATGGCGTTGGATAGCTTCCCGCCCTCAATCACTGATCCTAGAATTACTCCAAGGCCCCCAACCATTGCCAGAGTAGAATATTCTACAGATACTATGCCGGCGCTCGTCCTAACGCAAGCTGATGCGTTGTTAGCTCCCAGAACAATGCAAACCAACAAAGCAGCCAACAGAACAAGAATGACCAGTGGTTGCACACGCTACTCCGCCTTGGCGATTATCGCTAGTAGGGTTTCCGCCGAGTCTTCAGCGGAGTCAGCTATGAGATCCACGGATGAAATTAATTCTTTGATTTGTAGAAGCGTCAGCAAGTCAATGTCTAATTTCCGGGCATAGAGACTCTTCACCAGTTTCTCTCGTATCGTGTCGGCAAGCTTCTCGTACTTTCTTACTTCCAATATGGCCTCAATGACTGGATCTGATCCTTGAGATAGGCTCTCGATCGCTGTTTTAAGTGCCCTGGCAGAATTCGCCACCTCGTCTATTATGCTGTATAGCGAATCCTGGCTCTCGAGAAGCGAATGGAAAACTGGTGTCTGAAGATTGATTTCGGTCGCGGCTGTTGACGCATCCTTGGCGTGGTCTGCCATGTCATCGATTTTCTCAAGCAACTCTAGAAACTGCTCGCTCAACCCGGAAAAGAAGGCTCCTTTGCAGATCTTCAGGCTCGCCTTCTGGTGGGCGTCATCCGCCAGAGACTCAAATGTGCCAATCATTGCTGCTTCGTTTGAGGCCAGCTCCCAGTCCTCTTCCGCGATATAGGCAACAAGACGCTTGAGACTGTCTAGCTGCTTGAAAACATAGTTGAGCAGATCATCGTAGGAGCGGAGAATCTCCTTGTCTCCTCTGGCTATGAATTCCAAGCCTCTCCAAATTGACAACTCAAACACCGGGAAGGCAGTCTCTGAAAAAAGAATACTCGGCACTGCTTCTTATTAGGTGCGTTTGCTCGCTGTGGGAAATTCGTGACTGACCCCGTGGACGCGTCTGTTTCAAGCTGTTGGAATTTCGTTCCGGTTCTTGGATTCAGGTTCCTTCCTTGAACGACTTCAAGTACTTCTCTTGCTCATCAGTCAGCGCGTCGATCCCGATCCCGATCGTTTCTAGCTTTGTCCTTGCGACCTCTTGATCCTGTTCTCTAGAGACATTGTAAACCCCTGCTTGCATTGTTTTCCCGTGCTTGGCTAGGTGTATCATTGATAGGAACTGGTTCGCGAAACTCATGTCCATGATTTCTGATGGATGACCCTCCGCTGCCGCCAGATTCACAAGACGGCCTTCCGCCAGCAAGAAAAGCCTCCTATCATCCCCAAGGCTGTACTCTACGTTGTTCGGCCGGATCTCTCGTTTTTTGACCGCCACACGTTCTAGGTCGTCAACCGACACCTCAACATTGAAG
>CAZGRO010000050.1:7627-10885 GCA_964528315.1 uncultured Candidatus Bathyarchaeia archaeon | reverse complement strand
AGAAATCCGCTGGGGTCGCGTCCCAAGTCAATCCTTGTCTCTCATAGTTCTCTGATGGCTGAAAACGGACAGTCTCATTCATGAAGATGAAGTTCCCGAGGCTATACATGATTGGGCGCTTCTTGTAGATCTCAACTCCTCGCAGCAGGTGAGGCCCATGGCCGATCACTGCGCTTGCACCAGAATCCAAGCATTTTCTACAGAATATCTCTATGAACTCAGCCGGACGTTCCCTATCTGATCCTCTCGGCTCATGCGCATGAAGGCTCACCAGCACGTAATCTGCCTGTCGCTTTGCGTCCTTGATGGACGCCAGTATTCCCCTCATGTCTGACTCATTGGGAGTAGTGACAAGCTCGGGCTTTCTTCCACCGGAGAACCGCATGTTCATGACCGAGAATACTCCCTCCTTCTCCTGGCGAACAGGGACACCTGCCGCCTTGAAGACCTGTCTCAGCTGGCGCACCAGTCTATACGGAACTACCAACTTCATTTGGTAGCGAAGAGGACTCAGCCCGGGCCTTCCTATGATGTCCTTCCTAGCTTCACCAGCTCGGCCAAACGAGGCAAAACTTGAAGACATGGAAACCATAGCAACCCTGCCATTCTTCGTCTCCAAGTAGACAGGACTCCTGGCCATAGCCAAGTTCTCACCCACACCTGCGTGCAACATGCCCAGTTGGTCAAGAATCTTAGTAGTGGACCGAAGTCCCCCCTCCCCAAAATCCATCGAATGATTGTTTGCCCTAGCGTAGAGGTTGAACCCCATCCATTTCAACTCTTCAGCCATGAACGGTTCCCCCATAACATACGTTCCGCCGCTCTCCGCAGCCGGGGCCGACTCGAAATTGCCCAAGAGCATCTCCAAGTTTGTGAAGGATACGTCCGCTGACCTCAAGATCTGCAGCATATTTCGGTACGATTCCTCATCGTAAACCGACAGCCTCATGGTGGCAAGCGAATCGCCTGTAGCGACTATCGAAATCACATCACCAACTCCCTACAGCTACCGCTCATATGCTTACATCAGTTCAAGAGAAATAACTATCGCATAACGTAGAGGCCACGGAGGCGTAGGCCTGCAAGAGCGTGGATAGACCTTCTGGGGAGTGGTTTCGCGAAAAACTCTTGCGCGCTGAGGCTCAGCCAATCAGCAGCACAATTGAAAACCTTAGTCCGACGTGGTTGAGAGCTGCGATCCTGTATGGCTTAAATAGGAATCTTGCACAACTTATCATTCAAAGCCTATGGGGTGACTGAGAATGGTTGGTGAAGGAATAGGAAGAATCTCAAAAAGAAAGGATGGCAAATACTTCCTGTATCTTCCAAAGCATCTAGTGGAAGATACCGGTTTCCCTTTTGAAGTGGAATCGTCCATTCCCGTGAAGGTCGTCATGGATCGACAGGGAAGCAAGCTTATTGTAACCGCTCTAACGCAGAAGCAGGAGCCGAGAAGAAAAAGAAGTTAGTCAACTCAATCAACACACGGGCTCTTCCATTGACCGGTCATTGGCTGGCATCAGTCTATTTCATCCATCTGCCACCATCCACTTCGAGCGTCTGTCCTGTAATCCAACTGGCTTCATCCGAGGCCATGAACGCAACGGCGTAGGCTATATCGATAGGATCCCCTAGTCTCCCAAGTGGAATCTGTTCCGGCACCTCTTTGGCCGTCGATTCCTCATACTCTTTTCCTTTCTCTGGGTTCGTCCAGATCAGGCCAGGTGAGACGCAGTTGACATTGATTCCGAAGGGTCCGAGCTCTTTTGCGAGTTGGCGTGTGAAGCCCATGAGGCCGGCCTTGGACGCAGCATAGGCGTGAATGCCCGTCCTGCTCCAGACTAGGCCTGCTCCTGAGCCGATGTTCACTATCTTCCCATACCGCTTCCTTCGCATGTGTGGCACCACAAATCTGCAGCAGTTGAAGGCGCCTGTGAGATTCACGGCCAGAATCCTGTTCCAATCCTCTTCTCTTACCTCTTCGATCTTGGGGTGAAAAGGTACATTCCAGAAACCTGCATTGTTGATCAAGATGTCGATAGTTCCGAACTTTCTGATGGATTCTGCGACCATTTCCTCTACAGATTTCGAATCGGCCACGTCTGCGCGAATGGCAATGGCTCTACCACCTACGGCAGCTATTTCATCAGCAGTCTTCACACAAGTTTCTGTGAGCGAGTTGCAGATCAAGAGCGCACCTCTCTCGGCGAACAGTTTCGCCGTTGCGTTACCGATGCCTCGACCTGCACCAGTAACGAGTGCCACCTTTCCTGTCAAAAGATTTGTCAATTCCGTATCCCTATTCTTCTAGATTCTCGGCTGGAGAAAATAAAGCTAGACTGTCACGAGTTCCAGTAGTGCTTTGAAGGAAGTGACGGGTTAAGAGTTCACAGAAGATCAGAATTCACACCTGTGGCGGCACATGCAGTACCTGATAACTTCGCTGGTGGATCCAGTCGCGACAGTTTCTGCCCCTGAATTCTATCCTCTCTACATGGCGAGCACCACAATGAAGATGCAGGGTCGCTAGTGCACCCGAAATCTCAAATATCATGAATCTCACCAACATGCAACGCACTGATGCAGGAGAAAGAGAAGTGTCGTGCGAGATCGATCTAGCAGAGGTCGCATCCAAGAAGCTCATTCATCTCACTACAAAAGGACGAAAAACAGGAAAGCCTCACACAGTCGAACTATGGTTTGCGGTTCATGGTGACAAGATCTATCTCAGCCACGAAGGCGAAGAAACCGACTGGATGAAGAACATCAAGAAGAACGATATCGTCACTTTCGAGATAGGCGGCAAAGACTTCCATGGAAAAGCGAGGCACCTAGAGAATGGCACGAGCGAAGCAGAGAAAGGCAAGCTAGCCCTTTACGAGAAGTACTATGGCAAGGCTACGAGAGAAGTCATCGAAGACTGGTTCTCTCTATCAAAGCTTTACGCTATTGAGCCGAAGACGTAACATATCGTGTCTAGCAGAATCTGCACGATTCTGAAGCAAGGAGGAGCAGTCGGTATTCAGCTCGCGCAAGTGGTGCGTAGGCCCACTTCCGCGTCAATATGCTGACCTGTTTGTTCTGACAAAAAGCCTAATGACGGGCATCCATATGATCTGTATTTGGGTAATGTGAATTGGTTGATGTTACTTGGTTTGGTCATGCGAGCTTCATGCTGAAAGGTAGGAAGAGTGTTATTTTCGATCCTTTCAAAGGCACCGGGCTTCCGGAGCCAAAAGCCAAGGCCGACATAGTACT
>CAZGRO010000050.1:4462-7527 GCA_964528315.1 uncultured Candidatus Bathyarchaeia archaeon | reverse complement strand
GGGGGCTTCTACACGATAGGGCCGGAAGAAGCTCGCAAAGTGATGGGCTCTCTCAAACCGAGGATAACCGTTCCAATGCATTACCGGATGCATGGAATGTCAGCCACCTTTGACAAGCTAAGCACAGTGGAAGATTTCGTACGAAAAGGTGACAACGCCAAGAGACTTGATGGTCCGAGCTTCACTGTTACCAAAGCTGATCTTGCAGAGAAAGCACAGATAGTCATACCGAAGCTAGATTGAGCGCTGCGGAGCCACTTGAGTCAGCGATCTAGGTGTACGTCAACGTGTGAGAAGGACCTTAATCGTTGCTCCTTCTTGTGGGGAACTCGATTGCAGTTCTTGACTCAAACTTCCATTGACCCATGCTCTTTTCGATAAGAGATAGAATCCTCTTGCTTCTTTCAGAATCAATGCTTAGGAAAAGCTTGGCAATGTGTGGACAGAACTTTTTCTCAGAAATCAGACTGGACCATGCAGGGCATCGATGGGCTACTGAATGCGCTTTCAGGTCGATGTCTACCGTTGTGTTTTCTACGTACGCGGCTAGACGTTCTGGGCTGTCTTCACGGAGAGAAAAATCCGTGTCCGGTATGGCTCGCGCCGCAGTTAAGATCTCTAGGGACGATAGCTTCAACAGCAATTGATCTTTTCCTCTCATGCCGCTAGTACCAATCCAAGCCTCAAGTGTTTGCTCTTCCGCTGATGGTTTGCCTTGTCTTCTGAAGAGGGTCAGTCGCCTTAGAGCTGCCTCATGATGCGGCACCGCAATGCCTAGCATCTGCATTATCTGAAGACAGTTCTCAGGGGCGTAGCCATGGAAGTGATTGTTGAAGTAGCCTAGAACCTTCTTGGCCTTTCCCGCGGCCTCCCGAACCTTTGGAACCCATTCTTGCAGTTCTTGTTCTGTGTACTTGTAGTTGAACCAGGGCTTTTCTCCCCTGCCGTGCCACCGGATGTACGCAAGATCCGAGGTAACATGAATCACCGGCGGTAGCGCAGGTTCGTCGACAATCGTATACGCCGCTTCATGTTTCTCCAATATCTTGAGCGTTTCCTCTTTCAGCCAAGAACCGTGTCTGAACTCTACAGCGAAAGCCGGGCCGTCTGGTAGCAGAGACAGAAAGGATTCGAGCTTCTGGGGGTTGAATCTCAGGAACGGTGGAAGCTGAAACAGAACACATCCCAGTTTCTCAGCTTCGATGAGTGGCTTCATGGTCTCCAAGAACTGGTCTAGGTCGTTTCGGGTTCCATGGGCTGGGTCTAGCATCTTCTTGTGTGTGATTGTCTGCGGGGCCTTTGCTGCGAAGGTGAAGCCGGGTGGCGTGTGTTTTGCCCAGCCCAGAACCGTTCCCTGGTCGGGAAGCGCATAGAAGGTGGAGTCGATTTCAACTGTCTGGAAGATCGAACAGTACTGCTTGAGCTTGCTCTTCTTCTTCGGGTAGAGGAGTCCCTCCCATTCTGCGTAGCTCCATCCGCATGTTCCGAGAAAAACCTCCGACATAATGGATGACGCTCAAGAGATTGAGCCAAGGGAACATAAGTATGCCGGAACTGGATCGCTATCTCAGCAGAATAGCGGCTCCGACCACGGTCAGGAAGGAGAAGAGAGCCACCCAGATGAAGCACGCTTGGAACCCGAGCCCGTCTGCCAAATAGCCAAGAATGACTGCGGAAAAGGAGCCCAAAGTGAAAGAGAGCGTGAAATAGATGCCATATATCAGATCACGGTTTTCTTTGCTTGTCGATTCAGCTACAAAGGCTTGAACGACTCCCCCAATGCCCTGTCCGGCAAAGCCATTTGGCAGAAGGACCACAAGAAGTTGAGTCATGTTCTTGACATATGCGAGAGCAAACCAAAGCGTAGCTGCTATACTCATCGATAACACAATAACTTTCCGCTTTTCCAATCTGTCTGACAGGTATCCCCAGAAATACGGCGCAGGCACTCCCACAGCCACAAACACTGTAAACACAATCCCTGACTCAAACACCGTCATCCCTAGGTCTCGAATGAAGAAACTTGGGAGAAAGTCTCGAGCCCCCATTCTGAAAGCCATCACCGCTTCGAGAATCATGACTGCGACGACGGTTCTATTGGTCAGAACCTCATGCAGGCCCATGTACAGATAAGAGAAAGTTGACACACCTGACCATTCCTGCGGCCGTTTCGCCTCTCGCATGAACAGAAAAGCGATACCCACTAGAAACCCTGGCACTGAGAAGGCAAGAATCGTATTTCTCCACCCTGCAGTGGTCAGCACCAACGTGCCCAGAAACGGTGCTAGAAAGCTTCCCGCCATCGCAGCCGCGATGTTAATTCCGAGAGCTCTTCCAATTCTTTCCTTGGAAAAAGTCTCAGCTATGTATGCCGCGCTAGTCGGGTGTTGAGGACTAGATCCCACGCCAGCCAGAGAACGACTGGTGAATATATGTTCGAATCTTTGACCGAAGGCAACGGTTGTGTTCGCGGTGCATTGCCATATCATACCGAGGCCAAGAAGAATCTTCCTCCGTACGAATCTGCCTAGGAAACCCATGACAAGTTGAAGTGCGCCGCCAGTCAATCGATACCCCATTGCCAGAATTCCGATCAGGCCATAGGAGAGGTTGAACTCCGAAATCATCGCCGGGTAGAGGATCGGATACAGGGAATCATATGTGTGATTCAAGGCGTGTGAAGTGATGACCAATGAAAACCCACGTTTCGAAGATCCAGACTTCTCTGCGCTCGTTGTGAGATCCCTCGTCGCAATGACAACATTCTACCGTAAACCTCAGGAGCATCCTAAATAACTAATCTGTACAGAGGAAGGTGGAGTGGTGACCCAAGATCTCTCAGACTTCTCGGATCTACAGGAAATCTCCAATCAGGTTCGGAATTGCAGAAAATGTCCTCTTTCGGAAACAAGAAGAAACGCTGTTCCAGGGGAAGGGCCATGTAACGCCAAAGTGATGTTTGTTGGCGAGGGACCTGGCAGACAGGAGGATCTCGAAGGAAGACCTTTCGTTGGAAGAGCTGGGTCGGTATTGGATGAGCTCTTGAGGTCAATAAAGCTGGACAG
>CAZGRO010000050.1:0-4362 GCA_964528315.1 uncultured Candidatus Bathyarchaeia archaeon | reverse complement strand
AATTCTGCGATACGATCAGAGATCTTCTCCCTGTCTTTCACCGGTATCTCAATCTCCCCCGTCCAGCCGAGACCAGGAACGTATTCGAATGCGTACGTTGGCATATGCTTCTTGCTGACCAGCCACGCCTTCTTCTTCAGTATCTTCAGGTAGGGCTTGTACCCTAACAACTCCAACTCCTTTGATGCTGCGCGAAAGCTCTGTGCTGGCTTCGCGTTCTCAGTTTTCACTCCGTTACTCCTGTAGAAGAGTATGGTTTCGGTTCTGGGTCTGTGACTTGATCTCCATCTTCGGATCTTCGCTTGCGATCTACCTTTCCTGAAGTAGTGGTCCACGAAAGAGTAGAACCTCATTTGCCACCTCTCCTTTCTCCATCTGGTCAGCAAATTCTTGGCGTCGCGCGTAGTGAAGAAGAATCTGACCTCGATGTTTTGCTTGGCGTTTGTTCTGTCTTTCTTCATTTGATCACTTGTCGATGCTGGGAGGGACTAGCAGGATGATCTTAGGTATGTTCGTGAAGAGCTGTAGGGCGCGATGCTGCCTGATCTATTCGCCTCTTGCTTTCAGTTCGGCGTAGAGTGCATCCATGACCGTCGTTGCTTTTGTGATGGTTTCATGGTCGGTTCTTGATGTTCGTGCAAGCCCTCGAAGGACCAGACAGATCCCGGCGGTCTCTGGATATTTCACCTTTGCAATATCCTCTTTGGCGGTGATTTCGAAATCGCGCAGCAGTTTCTGGATTTTGGCCACAACGGGATCGTTGACCCGGTATCTTTCCACTAGGGCATCGAAGGTTGTGCTCTTTCCTTCTGTCGGACGGATCTCTGCCCTTGGAAGAGTGAAGGCAATGGCATCTTTGGGGATAGGCGATTCCTTTGAGACGAATTCGAAGACCGCTTCCTTATCGATGAAGTTCCTTATTAGCCAGGCAGAGGCGCATCTGTCCACATGCGGCTCGTGGCGTGTGACCCACAGCAAGAGGATTCCCTCCCTGATTGAAGTCACTTTGAGGCGGAGGCGACCTTAATTGTGCAGTATGCATAGAGAGCATCGTACATAGGGAACTGTTTCTCAAGGTTATCGTGGTCGTTCGTGGAGAGGAGTCTGAAACCTCTGGCAAAAGCTTCAAGCCCTCTTGATTCAGGAGTCAAATCTTTAGCCGAGGTGTCTGCTCCTCTGATTATTCTGGCCATCTCAAGCAGAGCTGGGTCCTTGAGCTCATACTTCTCTATGATGGCGTCAAAGGAGCATTTTTCCTCGTGATGTCCTAGTTCAACATCCTTGACATCGAATGAAATCGCAGCCAGCTCCTTGGCTCTGGTCATCACCTGACTGGCTGCAACATAGACGAATTCGGCTTCAGAGTCCACAAACTTCCTGATGAGCCACGGACAGGCGATTCTGTCGACCATTGCGTGGCTGCGGGTTATCCACTTCAAGCATAACCTCTCCAGTAGGAAGATATTGCCAGGCTCCGCTAAAAAGACTGTCAAAACCTCGGGTTAAGAGAACGATCCGGAGCTGCTGACAAGTCGATTACTTTCAGCTTTCTCTTTTCCTTAAGTCGGGGCAGATTGAATAGCGTCTTGCAGAGGGGTGAATCGTCAGATGGCTCATTCGAGCTTTGATACATGCAACCACAAACACAGGAAATTCCTAGTCAACCAGATCACGTACAAGTTGTTCCGTTGCCTTGACTGCGGCCTAATCTCCAAAGAAGCAGAGTAGCATCTCTGAAGAAAACTGCAGACTCCCTTTTTCGCGCACCACCTGCCTAGCTGAGACTGGGTTGTCAACATCATCTCTCGCTTTCCTTTTTAGCGAGGCACGATGCGAGAATGGTGAGCACCTGGGCAGAGAGACGACGAGGATACCGCGATGAATCAAGGACAGGAGAGCACATCAATGGGCGTTTCCTATCCTCGTCTCTACATCCAACAGCTCGCTGTTGGTTTCACATTGATGCTGGGCATGGGATTGCCTGGAGCCTTTCTGCCAATTCTTGCGCAGGAATTAGATCCGATAGGGGTACTCGTGGGAGCCGTCACATCAGCTTGGTTCGTCGCTAGAATATTCATCGAGCTACCATCAGGAATCCTATCAGATAGAATAGGGAGAGCTAGACTGATCGTCGTTGGACTGGGACTCTCCGTACTCGGCGCATTCATATGTGCCATCTCTACGACAATCTATGCTCTGATTCTTGGTCGAACCATTTGGGGCCTTGGCACGGCATTCTTCTTCGCCAACAACACTGCGTTAATGATGGACATGTTCGAAGGAGATGCAAGAGCCCGCGCTGTAGGGAATCTGCAGGGTATAGAATTCATCGGGAGCTTCATCGCGGCGCCGATCGGCGCATTCATCGCCGAGAAGCTCGGATACTACTCAGTCTTCCACATAGCTTCAGTGATGATTCTAATATCCTTCTCAATGGCCTTCCTCTCCAAGGAGCTGAGGCGGGTCGCAGGTAGAGCTCGCCAACCGTCTCCGGACAGATCTCTGAGGAAAGATCTGGGAAACCTGAAGAACTGGAAGTTCTCAGTCATATGCATCGGCGTCATGACCAGATTCCTCGTCATGCAAGGAGTCATGTCGACCATTTTCCAGCTTTACTTGAACCAAAGCCTCTCCTTCAGCATAGAGAACATAGGAATCATATTGGGTGTGAGGACGGCTGGGTTCTGTGCCGCCACCTTCCTCTCCGGGCAATTCGTAGCCCGAAAAGGAACAAAACTGCTCATTGTTGGTGGGTTGCTAATCCAAATCCTTTGTCTATACGCTTACACAATCACAGGAGACTTCAATGAGATCTTGGCTATCGGCCTCGTTGACGGATTTGGTTCGGGCGCAGTCTCAGTTACGCTGGTCATCCTTCTCTCTGAGGCAGTTGCTCCAGAAGTGAGAGGAACAGCCGTAGGCGTTTACAGAACCTTCCAAGATTTCGGTGGAGCGATGGGCCCAGTTCTATTCATGTTCGTCTATGAAACTGTGGGAAGACAAACATCGTTTCTGCTTGGCTCAGCCTTACTCTTCGCAAGCCTCGTTTTGGAGGCGTCGCTGGGCACCGGGAAGCACATGAGAGTGCGCCCTCGCTAATCTTAAGTCTGGAGAAGACCGACTCTATTCGGAGTTGACTAATGGTGTTGTATGAGTGGAGAGTCTACAAAGTCGTTCCGGGAAGAATGGGGGCTCTTAACGACCGATTCCAAGACACCACCCTCAGGCTATTTGAGAAACACGGTATCAAAGCCGTGGGGTTCTGGGAGGCTGTGATAGGAGCAACAAACGTGCTCTACTACATGCTTGCTTGGGAGAACATGACTCACAGAGAGAAAGCTTGGAACTCCTTCCAGTCTGACCCCGAATGGATCAAAGCACGACAGGATAGCGAGAAAAACGGGCCCTTGGTCGAAAGAATCCTAAATATGCTGCTCAAGCCCACACCCTACTCTCCCCTGAAATAGCTGGGTTCTCCCCCCTACTTCGCTCAGTGGGTGTCCACTAGGATAGGTTGATTCGACGATGACATCATCCCTCCCCATCACGAAGCGTTGGGCTCGCCTGGGTCGAGACAACCCTTCAAGATTGATTCACCCTGTGGAAACTGGCCTATGCCTATCAGCATTTCTCGTCGCCAAACATGGGAACAGTATTCTTGTCGGGAGACCGCATGTGCATGATGCATGGCCTGAGAAGGGCGCCTATCCAAAATGGCAAGCATTAGAGCTGGAGAAGAAGGGAATATGGCTACTGCCTGCGACCCACCTCTTAATGGAGGAATCACCAGATCATGCGGCCAGAAGAATCGTTCACCAATGGGTAGGCCTACGAGGGAATCCGAGATTTGTAATGGTTCAGTCTCACCTCAGACCGCTCAGACTTTGGAACCCGAAGCTGAAGGGAAATCATTGGGACATATGCTTCGTCTACGAACTCCATCCCAAGGGTCCGATACATCATAAGCCTTGGTGGTCAGAGATCCGATTCGTTTCTCCATCAGAAATCCTGAAAATCAAGCTTGGACGAGGACATCGCGATATCCTAGAGGAAGCAGGATACCTGAAGCCACGCTAGAAGCCATCGACTTCAAAAAGAAAACAAGCGCTCGGGAAAATCCGTCTCCCTATCTCAGAAAACCGTTTGAGCAAAGACGATGCGCTATAATGAGACAGTTCAATAGTTATTCTGGGACTGTTGACTGCTATTCCTATGTTGAGCGCGCGCTTACAATGCCGCGAAGATGCACAACTTCTGGCGTTGACCGCATCAATGTGCCTTCGTAAAGGAGATCAAGAAATCGTCAACATCAGACTGAGAGTAGAAACTCTCTTATCTCTGCCAAATGATAGCGCGCACAGT
>CAZGRO010000049.1:0-10933 GCA_964528315.1 uncultured Candidatus Bathyarchaeia archaeon | reverse complement strand
ATGCAGGCGCTCAGCTTCGTTGAATCAGACATAAAGGCAGGCAAGATAGACTACGGCTTGGCTGTGGGGTCTGACATAGCTCAGGCTCCGAGAGGAGACCCGTTGGAGTATGCTGCCGGGGCAGGTGCCGGAGCATTCGTCCTGGGAAGGGAGGGAGATTTTGTTGCGACGATTGAGGATATTGCGCCTTATTCTACTCTCATGATGGATTTCTGGAGGAGGGAAGAGGTTCCCGTCCCGTCGCATCTTGGTAGGACGACCGTCGAAGCGTATATTCAGCATGTGACAGGCGCCATGGCTCACCTGCTTCGAAGACACGATGATCTGCGAATAAGGGACTTTGACTATGTGACCTTTCATCAACCTTCAGGGTATATGCCTCTGAAAGCGTGCAAATCGTTGCTAAAGCCCTCGCCAAACCCCGCAGGAGAGGACGTGGTGGAGAGGATGAGGATGACAGAGGAGGACATTGAGCGGAAGGTTAAGCCTTGGCTTCGAGTCTTGGACACAGGCAACACGTATGCAGCTTCAACCCCGATCTCCATCTCATCAATACTCGACAAGGCTAAGCCCGGCGACAATATCCTCGCCGTCTCATACGGCTCAGGGGCATATGCGAATGCAACATGGCTCAAGGTTCAGGAGGCCATCAAGACAAAGGTTAGGGCGGTACCAACCACGGAGGAATATGTGAACAGGAAGGTGGAGATACATCTCCAGACATACCATGACCATATCCTTGAGAGACTCAGAAGAATGAGAAAGTACTTTGAGTCCTACAGACTGGTTGGAGACACCGAGCCAATAGGATCTGAAACGATAGAGATTCTTCTATGTGACGGATGCAAAAGAGTGTACTATCCTGCCCGAGAGGCCTGCCTCTCATATGACTGTAAAGGCAGCCTAGAGAAGAGAACGCTGCCTAGGCAGGCCAGACTTAAGTCGTTTAGACAGCTCTCGCTTAGGGAAAGATGGATCACAAATTATGACATCATCAAAGGCGGCCAAGCAATCCTCGTTGATTGCGCAATGGGTGATCTCAAGCTTGGTATGCCGCTCGAAGCGGTGACTAGAAGATTGGACTACGAAGGAAAAAGCGGCCTAATCATCTACGGACCCGCCTACAGACCCATGTTTCGCGAAAAGATCGCCGCTTCCAGCTGACCTTACTGGACCAAGCTCACTGAAAAGCACTTCTTGCCAGCGCACGATAGGATCCAGCCAATCAGTCAAAAGCTGCTACAGTTTGACTTACGTCTCCTCAAACAAGGAACAAACACAGCAACAGTCACGACCAGAAATAGAAAAGAGACTGCAAAGATCCCTGCAGATGACTCGTTTCTTACCTGAGATCTGGATTGGACCAGACTTATCAGAGAATCGTTGTAAATCAAGAGTGCGAGTGCCGTCGTCTCCGTGTTTGAACTACCCATTGGCCTTCCCATCGAGTCTGACAAGGCTGCAAGCCCTCCGTCACGTTGCTGCATGCTCCAGAGGTGACGTTCCATATCAGCGAAATGTGCGGGATTCATCATCAGAACCCTTGAGGTGTAGAGGAGTAAGGCGAGCTTCTGATTGCTATAGAATCCGTCAACTATCGTGAAGGACCAATCATTTAATCCCTTGTCGCTCCATAATGCTGCGGCCTGCCAGAATAGGCGACGCGCTTCACTAATTCTCCCAAGCAAGAGGAATTGTAGCGCACGATAGCACATCAGGTCAGCGTAAAGACCATAGGAAAATGTCGGAGAGTCATGTCTTCGAGCCATTACGGCGTATTCCGTTGAAGAATCGACCATGTAGTCGACCGCGTTTCTTATGGTCGGGATATGGTCTCCTGTCACAACCTCGAAAAGGCCGGAAAGAGGAATCGAGTATTTTCGCAGCGCGGACTTGATTTGATCCGATATGTCTGGCCTATGTGGTTCAAGAGCGTAAGCTGCGAAGAAATTGTCAGAGTAGAGCCAGTAGGTCTGTCGGTATCCCCATTTGAAATCTGCAAATTCCTCTCTTAGCCAATGCTTTCCTGAATCGTCACTTTCGTAGATCAGACCGAGCGATGGATTGAATCTACTGGCTAAGTAGTTTACAGCGCCGTTGATTCTGATTTGGAGGTTGGGAAGGTTTTGCGATGAGCTTGTGGGGTAGGTGTGGAGAGACGAGAAAAGGAGAAATGCGGCGACAAGACATCCCCTTTTCAGGCAACTTTTTCCCGGCGCCAATATTCCCGCCTCGGCCGAAGAGTGCGCATTCCTCTGTCAGTCTATCCCGTACAGTCCCAAGTATTCTAGAATCGTACTCAGAGGGGCGCTTTCCTCGAATTCCAGTTTCCCTGAGCCTAAGAGCCAACTAATCCAACCCGTGTCATACATCACGTGTCCTCTGAATGTGACACGAGTGTCTGAAGGATATCTGGCGGTCAGCGTCTTGAGTGGCTCACTGAGTTTGACATTGATTGTGAGCGTTGACTGTTGACCTGGAGGGATCTCAATAGGTTCGACTATGTCGGCGTATCCGACACGGATTCCTTTTGGATCAACAATGTCCATGTGTCCCCCTGAGATGTGGACCGTTGTAAGGTATCCGTTTCTGAGCCGGTAGCTGACCAGATAGGTTGTTTGATCAACCTTTGTGGTTCCTTGATAGGACAATGCAAGACCTAACATGGACATGAGTATGAGAATCTTCCAGAGGGGCGTAATCATCCTGGAGCACCTGCTGATCGAAGGGAGACCTTGAGCCTCCCGTGAAATCTAGGACAGAAAGCGTGATAAGACTTCTCTTTTGCCTAGGATTGTGGGAAGGATATTGACGAATGGTGTCGCCTGATTACGCGTGGCTGTTCTGTGTCGACTGCGGAACGGAGCTACCGGTCAACGCTTCGCAGTACAGGTGCCCGAGTTGTGCTGGGAGACTTGAGATAGGTTACGACTACACCAAGATCCGAGAGAAGGTAACTCGAAGCCTGCTTACGAGCAGGCCGCAGCAGAGCATGTGGCGGTACCGAGAACTGCTTCCTGCCGACCCCGACAGTATCGTGTCGCTGGGGGAAGGGACAACCCCTCTCATTGCAGCAGACCGGTTGGCTCAGAAGCTTGGAATGGACAGGCTCACTGTGAAGCTTGAGTACACCTGCCCAAGTGGCTCATTCAAGGACAGAGGCTCCTCTCTCGTTCTCACCAAGGCCAAAGAGGTCAAGGCTGGCACGGTGGCCATTGACTCTTCTGGAAACGCGGCCGCGTCTCTGGCCGCATACTCGGCCAAAGCTGGAATCCAATGCTTCGTGTTCACGCCGGCCTACGCCAGCGCTGGAAAACTCATCCAAGCAATGGCTCACGCAGCGAGAGTAATCAAAGTGGAGGGCACTAGAAGAGATACCTTCGAGATCGCGAAGGCAGCCATCGCTAAGCATGGTTGGTACTACTGCGGGGTCCAGGTGAACCCTTTCCCAGCTGAAGGATGCAAGACCATAGGCTATGAACTATGCGAGCAATTCAACTGGGAGCTGCCTGATTTGGTGGTTTCTCCAGTTGGAAGTGGTAGCGGGCTGATAGGGTGTTGGAAGGGGCTCAAGGAGATGAGTGAACTGGGCCTTGTCGATCAGCTTCCATCGATGGTGTGTGTTCAACCTGAAGGCTGCTCACCGATCGCCTCAGCCTTCAAGGAGAACAGGGAGATTGCTCCGGTAGAGAAGCCTCAAACCATCGCAGAGGGCTTGATGATCGCTCAACCCTTGAAAGGGAAATCTGTTCTCAACGCGTTGCGCGAGTCACATGGTTTAGCTGAGGAGGTGTCTGATCAGGAGATAATGGACGCGGCCAGAATGCTCGCCGAATCTGAAGGAGTATTCGTTGAGCCCTCCGCTGCAGCCTCCATCGCAGGCATGATCAAACTTCTCTCACAAGACAAGATAAAGCCCGATCAAAAGGTCACATGCGTGCTGACAGGAAGCGGGCTAAAGACCCTTGAGGCGTACTCAAATGCATTTCCACCTCCACGGACGATTAGGCCAGAGGAAAGCGAGATCGAGAGGATATTGAAGTAGCATACTGGCATTGGGCCAGAGCTATTTCTGCGCCAAGCCTCTTTCCACAGCAAGCTTGTCAAGAAGCTTTCTCGCCGTCTTTGTCATCTGATACGAGGACAAATCCAGAAATCGCACCCACTTCACATCAGAGGCGTCAGAGGTCGGTCTGGCAACGGTTGTAACTGGGTGCGCAACGAACTCCACTAGGACATAGTGGAACCGGATCTTCCCTTGATCATCATAAACGATATTGTCAACAACGTCCAGCAGCCGCTCAATTACCACATCTACCCCAGTCTCCTCCTTCACTTCTCTTCGCGCGGCCGCATCTGCGGTTTCCCCCAGCTCAATGAGTCCACCTGGAATCGACCATAACCCTTTAGCAGGCTCGTGACCCCTCTTCACAAGCAGAACCTTTGAATCGCTTACGACCACCGCCCCGACGCCGACCAGAGGGATCACCGGGTACTCTCTCCTCGAAGCCACGACTAGCCCATTCACCTCTACAGCGGAAGAACTCTTCTCAGCATTATGAGTGTTCGTGGCGGTCAGCTCCTTTTCATGTGAATCTGTCGCAAGGCCCCAGGGCGTTGCGCATAACTTTCTCAGCCCGGCACTAGATCTTAGAGTCATGCTTCAAGCCTGAACAGCTTCAGTATCTTGTCTTGGAAGCGGACGCTCAAATATCCCACGATAAGGCCTATTGAAGCTCCAATGAGCGTGTCTGACGGGTAGTGCAGCCCAAGGTAGACGCGGCTGAAGGCGACTAGCACTGCGAGAACGAAGAAGGCAGGAGCGAACCGTGACCAGAACCGAGAGAGAACACATGCCGAGGCGAACGCTCGCATCGAGTGCCCGCTAGGGAAGCTTGACCCCAACTCCATGCCATACGCAATCGTGGCTGGAATCGTCATGTATGGCCTTGGTCTCGGGACAGCGAGCTTCAGCGGCAAGGTGACCAAGCTTCCCAAGATGACCGAGGTGAATAGAAGCGCGCCTTCCTTCTTGCGCCCAACAGCGAACAAAAGCACGGAAACCACGAGAATGGGGTCGGTTGAGCCCAATCGAGTCAAGATACTGAAAACCCAACCCAGGTACTGATTGGCGAGACCATTATTGATCCACAGAAACGCCCTGGCGTCCCAGAACGAGATGACTTGAGGGAAGGGATCGAGTGTCGGGTGAGTGGGCGCTTGAATGTTGGCTTCTATGAGTTCAGCTATGACGCCGATTGCGACCACAACCAGAACCGTTAGGATTGCCCTAGGGCTGAATTGCTGGTTGTGGCCGCTCGCCTTCTCCTTCAAGATCCTGTTCTCCGGAGTCGCCGAACTTGTTGCTGACATTGCTATAAATCCATTGAAACAGAACAGACCTATCGAGCCGTTGCTTGTCCTGTTTATCCTCCTAACATGCGGGCTCCTTGCAGCTTTCAGCAACGAGGGAATCCAAAAACTTAGGTTCTAGGCCATGTGCAGTATTTCGATCTGATGGGCAAGGTTGAGAGAGATGGCTGAGATGTACCGGCATGGCTGCGTATCAGCCGCTCACCCTCTAGCGGCTGAAGCAGGAGTCAACTGCCTACGAAGAGGCGGAAACGCTGTGGATGCGGCTGTGACCACGGCCTTCGCCTTGCATGTGCTGTTGCCTGCATTCTCAGGGGTGGGAGGAGGGGGATGCGCGCTTGTTTGGCAGGCGAAGGAAAAGAAGCCGACCTTTGTGAACTACCGGGAGAGAGCACCGTTGAAAGCCACCTCGACAATGTACCCGGCTCTGGACGATGGCACCGTGCCTGACAAGTCGAACAGTGTGGGGTATAGGGCTGTCGCGGTCCCCGGTGCCTTAGCTGGAGAGTCCCTCCTCCTTTCCAAGTTTGGCACGATTGATTTGAAAGAAGCAATGTCGCCGGCGATACGGTGGGCTGAGAACGGTTTCGAGGTCAGCAACGCGCTCAATGACGTTATGACGAGATCTGTTGAGAAACTGAATCGGTTCCCCAGCAGCGCCGACATCTTCCTGCGAGCATCCACACCCTACAAGATTGGGGAGATCTTGATTCTGAGAGACCTTGCCCGAAGCCTTCGGTGCATCGCTGATGAGGGAATAGACGTTTTCTACAGAGGAGAAATCGGTCAGACTATTGTCAAGGATGTGACGAGGAATAGAGGCCTGCTTACAAGAGAGGATCTGGTCTCGTACAGGCCGATCATAGAGCGGCCTCTGCGCTCACAGTACCGAGGTTACAGGCTGTATACATCGCCCCCGCCTTTCGGCGGAGTAACAGTTCTAGAAGTTCTACATGCACTCGAACAGTTCGATATCTCAAGGATTGGACACAACACGGTTGAAGGATTGCGCGTGCTCTCCGGAGCGATGGCGTATGCGTATCAGGACAGGAGACGATACCTAGGTGATCCTCGTTTCACCAAGGTGCCGATCAAGATCCTTCTATCAAGGAAGCATGCAAAGTCTATCTCAGGAAAGGTGTCGTCTGAGAGAAGCCATGGTGGCAGAGCGAACCCTCCTCAAGGTGACAGCACGACTCACCTGACCGCAGTAGATGATCAAGGCAATGTTGTTGCGATGACTGAAACAATTGAGTGCTACTTTGGATCAGGAGTAACAGTGCCAGGAACCGGCATTCTTCTGAACGATGAGATGCATGACTTTGATCCTCGCCCTAGGCGCGCGAACAGTGTGAAGGCGGGGAAACAGCCGGCCAGCTACATGAGCCCAACAATAGTTTTCAAAGAGGAGAAATTCGTTCTGGGATTAGGGTCGCCGGGCGGCAGCAGAATCGTCAGCGCCGTAACCCAGACCTTATCCAATGTGCTTGATCACGGACTAAGCCTCTCAGCCGCCGTCGCTGCTCCTAGAATTCACTGTGAGAACAGTGGCGTTCAGCTGGAGGGCAGAATCTCGAGAGACACTGCGGAAAAGCTTGTCATGAGAGGAAAAAAGGTTAATCTCAGAAAGGAGTTTGACATCTACTTCGGCGGCGTTCACGCAGTCGCCAAGGCGGCCTCCAAAGAGGGGTTGTGCGGAGCTGCTGACCCTCGAAGAGATGGAGTTGCTAAAGGCTTCTAGCGCCCGCAATCATCAACCGTAACCTTCCGCTTCTCAGGAGTACACTCAAACAAAGGCCCTGCATACTCGAATCCTGTCTTCTCATAGAGCCTGATCGCCGCAAGATTACCAGTTCTGGTAGAGACATGCACCTCTATAACACCTCTATCGGCTGCACTGTTCAAGGCAGAATCAAGCAGCAGCCGTCCAAGGTTCTGTCTCCTGAAAGGCTCCGCCACATAGAGAAAGAGAATGTTTGAGCATGTTCCGTTGTGCAGCGGGTCTAAGTAGAACACCTGATCGAGCACGCCGACAATATTACCCTGTTCCTCCGCGACAAGCATCTCAGAATCATCTCTCTCCAGCGCCCTGCGAAGAGTTGATGCACGCGAAGCTTTGGTCGGCATGTACTGCTCGTACAGCTGATTGACCTGTTCAACATCTTCCATCCGCAACTTCCGTATCGTTGCCTTCATCAGCCTCATTCCTCCGAGTTGCCTCCACCATCTGAAGGATTGACCTATTGAAGTAGCCTGTCCACACTGGCTGGCTGCTTGACTACCTTGAAAAGCGCGTTAGATTCAAAGCTTTGCACGGAAGATAATGGGCTGGTGATTGCGATCCCGACCAAGAGACTGTACTGGGAAGACCCTTACCTCAAAGAATTCGACGCTACAGTTCTGAAAGTTCAGGGAACTGAAGTGGTGCTGGACCAAACCTGCTTCTACCCAAGAGGTGGCGGCCAGACCGCTGATCTGGGCGAGATCCAAGAAGTGAAGGTTGTGGGGGTGGAGAAGAATGAGGCCTTGGAAATAGCTCACACTCTGGAGAGAGAGCCTCGATTCAAGGCGGGAGAGAAGGTTCACGGCATATTGGATTGGAACAGACGGTACAAGATCATGAGACTGCATTCCGCAGCGCACATCGTCTACTACCTGATGCAGCAGATCTTCGGCGAGGAGTGCAAGCCAGCATCCTCCGGCCTGTTGGATGATCAGAAGGAAAGGGCGGACTATTGGTTTGCTGACAAACTGGACAAGGGGAAGTTGGAGAAGGTGGAGGAGGAAGCAAATAGGATCATAGCTGAGGGGCGATTGATTGCGACTTGGACTGATCAGGATGCAGAAAGCAGGTTCTGGAAGATGGATCCCTTCCCGGTCATGGCGTGCGCAGGAACTCACGTGAAGAATTCCAGCGAGATCGGTAAGATACGTGTGGAGAGGGGAAAGAAGCCGGGGAAGGGAAGGGAGAGGATAGAGATTTCGCTGGAAGCAGCCCCGTAGGGAATCGATTTGACCGCGAGCCGGTCATTATGATCTCAGTAACATCATAATCAGAATAATCACGGGAAACATGAAGATCATGAGGAATGTGGTGTATTTCCTGGTTCTCTCGGATTTCCTGAATTGCTCCTCACATTTCTGACTGCAGAACTCCTTCTCCATTTCACTCATTGGATTGTGACAGATGTTGCAGTGGCGATGTCTTGCGACCTTGGGTTGAGCCTCTTTGAGAAACTTAGACATTGAGCTTTCACCGCATTTCTAGAGTGAATCGGTATAAAAGGTGAGTGTTCATCGTGGCCACCGCGAGTCTGTCGTTGGGCCTTGATTTCGAATGTTGAACTCTTCGTCTTCAAACTCGCAGCAGAGCATTATGTCGGAGTTCGACGAAAGACTTTAAAGAGTGGACATCAGGACTAGAATCTACCCAAGTCGATACCTCAACGCACAACAAAGAACGAAGATGATGATCCAATCGTTTGTGGCTTGGACCATGAAGAACTAGTTTTGAAAGCGCGGTGTGTTTGATATGTCCGAAAAAACTAGACCCTGCACTTCATCATGCCAGTTCTTTGCCTGCGGCCAGCGCAGCCTTTTCTTCAAAGGCAAGACTGCTTGGTGCAAGTTTGCAGATGATGAATGCGAGACGAGAACGTGCAAATACACGCAGTGTGTGAAAGGAATGCTCCTGCCTAACGGCTTGTGCAGCTTAGACATCAAACCGAAAAACACCTTTGAGTTGGTGCCCGATCCAAGGATTCAGCCGATCAAGGCCCCGGCTAAGCTCGCGCAGAAACTGAAGGAGAAGGAACTTTTTTAAAGTCACTCACACGCGTGCGCCAGGTTCAACTCAGGCATCAAATACATGGGTAAGACGTGGAATTGCGACGCAATCATGCTTGTGGCAAACTAGGTCTTTGTCGGCGTTCTCACCTTGCTGACAGTGATTTCGTCCACGCCTTTTACCGCGACACTGCTGTCAGCCATCGCTTTTCTAAGTTCGGTATAGTTGATGTTCGGGCCTCTGATAGTGAACTTCAGTGTCATTGTGCGAGAATCCACATCAGTGACGATTATCTCGCATTCGTCTACCCCATGAATCCTGCAGAGACGGTCTGCGAGTTCCACACTGGATATTTCTCTGGGTTTGGTGCCTTCTATGACGAGCCTTCTTAGGTGTATCTCCATTATCTCATCCGGTTAAGTCAGGTAAGCGCTTGTTTTTCAATGTTTCCGAGTCAAGGCAGAGATGAAGCAAACAAGAGAATCAGCACGATAATGCCGCCGATGCCTACCATGAGAACGCCATGGAGCAACATGCTTCCCTTTGAGACCCTCCCCAAGAAGAGCCCTAGAACGAAGAGCACAGCTAGATTTAGAATGATGGATGCGATCATGGCAACGCGAAAAGTGATTGTGGCCCCGACCAATAGAAACGGAGCGATTGGTATAGCTGCGGCCAAGGCAGGCGACATGCCATCTACAAGAGCGACCCAGAATGCGGTGAGAGGAATAGCTCGATCCATCCTTGAACCTTTGAGGCTATGATGCATATGCGCCTCTAGCTCTCGAAGTTCTTGTCGCCTCTCAGCTATCTCAGCCATATATGCGCCGACTCCGCCGGATATGCCCATGGCCAAGCCTGCTCCAGCTCCAGCAGTCACAACTTGGCGCGAACTACCTTCGCCCGAAACGGTGAAACCCACCACAATTCCCAAAATCGTGAGGGCTCCGTCAAATGCGTTCATAACGAAGTAACGGCGCGCGATTTCATCTGCGCCCATCTGAGTAATCTCTCTATGCAATGCTTCAATTTCGCTTCTTAGCGTGGTTATCCTTTTCGCGACTGAAAACAACCACTTAGACAAGACTTGACATTCCCACTCTACAGTATCTCTGATCCCAAATATAATCGACACCTGAACGCACATATGCATGCAAATGATTCCGCTCCTGTCAAACAACGACTATGAGTTAAGAAGAACCGTCGCGCGCGGTTCAGGAGTCCCCCCTACCAGTATATTAATCAAAGGAATCTCATGTCTTAAGTAGGCCTTGGCCTACCCCGGAAAACCCACTCTTTTAGCGAAAATGCTAAGTAAGAAGGAACTGTTCTAAAGCAGCGCGTTGAATTTCTGCAGCTGTCTCTGTCGTTCGCGTGAGTGTTCGCCTCTCGGTTTGCAGCATTTCCCCTTCCTTGCCAATCCACCCAGCAGATCTCCTTGGCTGCGAGACGTCTGATACCCTGTGCCTGCGCTGGTGCGTTCTTTCCGTGAACGTCGCACTTCCGATCGGAAAAGATCAAAGATAACTAAAGCATTCGCACGAGTGTCTGTAACAGACCAGTCACTTTCGCTTGCTTCGCTCTTCTCATGAGATAGTCGTTGTCAAGTCTTCCTTCTTGCCGCTTGAGAACTGAGGCCGCGTCTTGTTCGTCACCTACACCTCTGGATCTTCTGGCAAGCTTATTGACAATGAAGTCCTCTGGTCCTATCGCAAATACTTCAAAGTCATCACCAAATGGCCGGATTCTGATTCTTCTGTTCAGAAGTTCAGC
>CAZGRO010000048.1:0-11165 GCA_964528315.1 uncultured Candidatus Bathyarchaeia archaeon | reverse complement strand
GGGAACATCGCGCTAGGAAGAGTTGTCGAAGCAATGGCACAAGCACCTGCGACGATCTTTGGGCTAAATGGCGGGGGCCTGAAGGAAGGTACAGCTGCAGACATCGTGCTTGTTGACCTGAAGCACAGCTTCAAGATAGATTCATCTCTATTCCTCTCGAAGGCCAAGTACTCCCCGTTTGACGGAAGGCGAGTCATTGGGAAAGTTGAGAAGACCTTTGTTGAAGGCAGGTTAGTCTTTGACCAAGGCCACATTGTGGCGGCACCCGGATCCGGAGCAATCCTTTCACCAAGGAGACGTTAGATGACAGCTGATGTTGCTGCCATTGCTCCTAACAAGTCGCATAGATAAGTTGTGAACTTGGTTGAGATTCATCGCAGATGGGATGGTGGGCCGCCTTGCAAGATGGCTACGTCTGATAGGGAATGATGTTGAATATTCGAAGGACTCAACGGACAATGAACTAATAAGAAGAGCCGTGACGGACGGGAGAACTTTGCTGACAAGCGACATAGAACTCTACAGAAGAGCCGTGGCCAACGGCGCGGATGCATTCCTAGTGAAGGGGAGAACCGAAGCTGAAAGGCTCGCCCGGATAGCAGAGAGGTTCAAAATAGGTCTCAATGTTGACGCGGCCAACTCACGATGTCCGACATGCAATTCCACCATTAGACCGATAAGAAAGGAACAAGTGAAGAGCAGGGTGCCACCTTCCACATCTAGAATCTTCAACGAATTCTGGGAGTGTACAAACAGCAAATGCGGGAAGATCTATTGGCAAGGGAGTCACTGGAAGAAGATAAATGAACATCTATCCAGAGCTGAGAAACTCGTCCGAATGGAGTAGGTGACGAATGTTCAATCTAACAGACGACGAAGGACGTTACCTTGTCCGACTGGCGAGGGAAACGATAACCACGTTTCTCAGAACCAAGAACATGCCAAAACCCCCATCAGACGCACCAACCAAACTCAACGAGAAGTGCGGTGTATTCGTGACACTCAACACCGTCAGCAATGGTCACGAACTGAGAGGATGCATAGGCTTTCCGATGCCCGACTATCCACTAGTGGATGCCACAATGCAAGCGGCAATCGAAGCTGCCACAGGTGACCCTCGTTTTCCTCCTGTGTCACTGGAGGAACTACCGAAGATTGTGGTGGAAGTTAGTGTTCTGACACCTCCGGAAAGGCTTGAAGTCTCAAACCCGAGCGAGTATCCAAAAGGAATCAAGGTGGGCAGAGACGGGCTGATTATGGAGCGAGGTATCTACAAAGGATTGCTGTTGCCTCAGGTCGCTGTCGAATGGGATTGGAACGAGGAAGAGTTCTTAAGTCAATGTTGTCTCAAAGCTGGACTGACCCCCGACGCATGGCTTGTTAGAGGAACTCGGATCTCGAGGTTCCAGGCCATAGTATTCAAAGAGGAAAAACCAGGTGGGCAAACAAGACGCCAAGAACCTAAGAAAGGAGACGGTGAATGAGGATCTACCTAGCTCCATGTGGAATGGGACTGGGCCACATAACACGATGCAAGGCAATTGTGAATATCTCGGGCAAGCATGATTGGCCGGTCTATGTCTCGACATACTCTGATGGGCTCGAATATGCTCGAGGACTTGGCTACCCGATCGTAGAGACGGTTCCAGTGGAGCTCAAAACAAACAGTGACGGGAGAATCGACTTCAAACTCACAGCGGCCACATCACCTGGTTTCTTTCGAGGGTTATGGTCAATTGTAAAGCAAATCGTGGCGGAGATAAGGAACATTCAAAGACTCAAGCCTGCCATTGTCGTTTCCGACTCAAGAGCTTCCCCTCTCATAGCGGCGAGATTTCTCAACGTACCCAGCATCGCCATACTCAATCAATTCAGTATCAAGATAGTGCGAAGGCCAAGCAAGACAAAGCTTGGACCACTTGAGAAGATATTCTTCCTTGTCGCCAATATGGTATGGTTCTTTGTCAATCCCATTATTGGTTGGTTCTGGTCCTTTGCGGACAAGATACTGATACCTGATCTTCCCATCCCGTACACAATATCTTCAGAGAACCTTGCGATTCCCAAATCATGTCTCCACAAAGTCGAGTTTATCGGTCCACTCCTCGAGCAGGCTCCCCTCCCGCAATCAAGATCCGCAGCAAAGGAAAAGCTAGGGTATGACGTGAACAGGCCCCTGATCCTTGTTCCTTTGAGCACTCCCTTGAATGAGGGATTAGATTATGCTTCTCGGGTTGAAAGCATCTTGGAAAAGCTGCCTCATCAGTATCAGGTAGTTATGTCAAGAGGAAAGGTGTCAAACTCTAATCACCTGCGGAGAAAAGACAATATCACAGTCTACGACTGGATACTCAATTTGGATGAGCATCTCCAGGCTTGCGATCTTGTTGTCTGCCGAGCAGGGCATCTATCCATTCTAGGCTCACTGGCGTATGGAAGGCCCATGTTGATCCTGCCTATTGAGGATCATCCTGAACAACTGGGAAATGCTCGCAGAGCATATGAACTGGGGGTGGCAGAGGTCCTAGGCACAGAGCAGCTTATGGTGGAACATCTTCTTTCAACGATAAACAACATACTGAATTCATCGAAATATGCTGAGAATGCTTCGAAGGTGGCAGAGCTGATACTTGAAATGAAAGGCACAGAAAGAGTGATTGCCACCATTCAACAGTTATGGCAGAGGAGAATTGTGAATTGATGGGTCTTCCGAAGGAGCTTTTGAAAGAGAGACTTCTTGACTATCTCAGAGAAGATGTGGGACAAGGAGATATCACATCCGTTCTACTCGTTGGAGAGGGTGCCTGTGCCAAGGGAGACATCTTTGCCAAAGAGAAGGGAATAGTGGCAGGAATGGAGGAGATCGAGATCCTTCTTGAGGCAATTGGCATCCGCTGCAAGCCTCTCGTGAAAGACGGCAGTAAGATCGAGCCAGGTATGATACTGGCGCACATTGAAGGCGACGCTAGATGCATGCTGACTGTGGAAAGAACGATACTCAATGTTCTCTGCCGAATGAGCGGAATCGCTACAGAAACAAGAGATCTTCAGGACAAGGTGGCATCTGTTAACCCCAATGCCAAAGTTGCATCCACAAGGAAGGTCGCACCAGGCTGCCTATACTTTGACAAGCGAGCAGTCATGATTGGCGGAGGAGATCTTCACAGGCTTCATCTGGACGATCTTATTCTGATCAAGGATAACCACATCGCTCTCGCAGGAGGAGTCAGAGAGGCCGTACAGAAGGCGAGAAGGGGATCCTTCACAAAGAAGATCGAGGTCGAGGTCACTTCTCTTGAAGAGGCACTTGAGGCATCTGAAGCTGGAGCTGACATAATAATGTTTGACAATATGCCCCCCGCCGGGATCAAGACAGCAATAGAAAGACTCAGGAGAGAGGTGAATAGAAACCTGACTTTTGAGGCAAGTGGAGGAATCAATGCCTCAAATATCCTTGAATATGCAAGATCCGGTGTGGATATTCTGAGTCTTGGTTGTCTGACCCACAGTCCTAAGAGTCTGAACATGAGTCTGGAAATAAGAGGGATGCTTCGGAGCCAGACTTAAGGTCTATCCTCATTACTCTCTTCATGACACATTGAACAAGACGATCTAGTTGGAGATTCTCCTCCCTCGCTCTTATTCTATCGAGATCTGCAGATCTAGGTTCCACCCGATCCTCACGCGTGACTTCTCTGCACGCTAGGAATCGATCGATCCCTATTCGTTGAGCCAGGATCTGGATCTCCTCTTCCTCTAGCCCAACCAAAGGTCTGTGAACCGGCATGCATGCAGCCTCGTTTGTGATTGACAGGTTCGCGAGCTCTTGCGAATCACGCTTCAGTCCTTCCCCTGTTACGATCCCAAGTGCATCTACTTTTCCAGCGATCAAGGATGCAAGCCTGTACTTTATCCTCTGTTCAATCACATATCGAAATCCCTCTTCCGCTGACGAGATTGCCTCAGCCACCCTCCGAAATGGCACCACAACCATTCTATAATCTTGGACGGGAGCAAATTCTCTGATCTTTCTCGTCATTTCAACTGTCTTCTGGTCAAGATTTTCGAAATCGAGTGAAACCGTGCCCATTAGAATTGGAATGACATGACTTCCTCTCTTCATCATTAGCCATGATGCGACAAAACTGCGGGCATCTTCTGTGAGGATTGCTACAAGTCTTCCTTGAGAACCATAAGGTAGGCCACCACAGCCTTGGACACGATGTTCATACAGGTACAAGGAGTCACCTCGGATCTCTAGGTGAATCGTCTTCTTCGGGCGTTTCAGGTCCACTTTGATACGCTTTTTGCTCAGTTCAGCTAGGATTTCAGATCCAACTCTTCTCTCGATCTCCTTGCTAGACTCTGGATGTGGGCCAGCCACGCGAACCCGGACTGCAAAGCTATCACCGTTCGAAAGAACTTTCCTCGCATACTCACAGGCTCTTTTGGCGACAGAGTCAGCGTTTCCTGATATTTCGAGAGCGCTTGCTGTCGCTGCGACTCCGAACACCTGTGCACAGATCTGGGATGCGCGAGGATCGCTGAGGCCGGTGACTATGATTCTTCCGGTATCAATAGATATTTCGAAGTCTGTGTATCCAGCTCGTCTAAGCTTCCAACGTAGATGCTCAATCAGAGTTCTCAGAAGAGTGCCTCGAACATAGGAGCTCTTGAGAGTTATCTCAGATGTTGAGACCAGCACGATTGGCTGCCAAGTCCCATTGCCAGTGCGAATCAAACTCGTATCACGATCTCTTTGATCTATTAGGATTCTTCTGTCAACTTGGCATTCCAGTAGCTAACCCATTTCGGTGAGCCCAAACTCTGACTCATCTCTTTGCACCTCTTTAACAGAAGTATCTTCTTTCTCTTCGGCAGTCTGCCTGTGTAGGCCTTCAGTTTCGCGAATTCCGAATTCCTTTCGTAGATGGCGCGGCCTTCAGCGGCTATTATGTAACAGAATGCCCCGAGAAACGGATTGGTGTTCATCATTTTCATGAAGTCTTTCCTTGCAGCTGCGTACAGTTTTATGGGCCCCAGCTTGTATGACGCCATTCTGAACTCTGAGGAGAATTGAACAAACTGCAGCAGTGTCGTATTGTCTCCAATCAAGGCAAAGAGATCATAGTCGCTTCCGTAGGAGTAGTCTCCTCTTGCTCTTGAGCCATAGAGAACTATCGCAAGCACTTTGATTCGATGTTTGCGAGCAATGGTTAGGATTGCGTTCTTGGTTCTTTCGAGGACCGGCTCCATCGCGCTCACTTGCAGGAGACAGCTCTTACTCAAGATGATTTCAAGTTTCCTTTGGCCTGATCTTGAGGATCTTGAATCCTCTGACGGTTGGATTGTTGAATTCGCTGATCTGAACCCTATGGGTCACTTCGTCAAAATCGAAAGCAGATCCAACAAGATCGTGTTCACTTGGCCGAAACGAGTGTGAAGTTAACTGGTTCTCACTGACTGTTACTGTGCATAATGTGGGGAGACCAAGTAGAACGGTGCTTCGTTGCTCTAAGGCTTTTCTTGAAGCATATACGACTGAGCAGGCTCCAGCTGTCAGTTCAGCGATCCGAATGGCCACGCTCTCTTTCCCAATGGCTAGGACCTCCACCTTGTACTTTTGTTCTATTTCGGCCGCTAACTTTCTGAGTTCAGGTAGAGCCTCTCTTACGTTCTGCTTAGCTCTTGAAGAGATCGGCATTTCACTCAGATCCGAAATCGTGAGTTGAGAAACGGATGGTCCTCCCAATGACATGTCGATGTGGACCACATCGGCTGCGACCATCTGTAGCATTCTCTTGCACATTCTGAGTTCGGAGACTATCAGATCGTGTCTGTTCGCGGGCACCATTAGAAGATCTGAGATCTGAGCTGACGCATTCCTATATGGAGGCTCCGTCACAATCGATGAGGCAGCAACAATGGCTTTCGGCCTGTAGTTTTCGTCAAGTATTGCAGAGCCTGAATCCGCTGCGACTATTCTCAATCTTAGAGGAGTGCTCCCTGTTGAATCAGATACTGAGACGAGGCCTAAAATGTTTCTGGCACAATGGCTTGGACTACGTAGCGGCATGGCGCTTATTGTTTCAGCGTGATGCTTTCTGCCGGAGAATCCTAGATCAGAATAGCGGAACCGGGATGGCTATTCATTCGCTTGAATTGGGTGATGCTGATGACGGTTCAGGGTTGGGCTTTGTTCTCTCTTCGCCGAGTTCATGAAGGATGACAAGAGCTTCTCCCAGAGGGATGCCGAGCTGAATGCTGAGATCCTTTGGCGCCGTGTCAGGTTTCTGATCAAAGATCACTGTTGAAACATAGTGTTTGTGGTATCTGTACATCGCTAGGGCATGAGCCGTATCCACCAATATGGGCCACAGAGGGGAGTTGACATAATCCTCTGATACAGAGGACAATGCTGATACCTATTATTCATATGGGGGTCTGCCAGTTTTACCTTTCGCGGGTCATTCCGAGTGCTGTTCACCTGTGCTAGTTGCAGATCTCTCGTACATTCTTCTCAATGTCCAGCGAATTGCATTTTTGAGCTCCTGGATGCGTCTCTCATCTCCGTAGTTTCTGACCGTTAATGTCTTTATGAGATTTCCATCTTGTTCGATGCTGTATGACAGGATCTTGTCCGGGGTCAACTCGCCAGACTTGGCGGACGCAGTGTCCCTATTCCGCATTGGCTCGAGGACGCGGCCTACCAGGAAGGCTCTGAAGGGTGGAGAAGTAACATCGAATCTCATCCCGGGCGTCGGAGTTATTGTCAGTTCACTCTCAGTCTGAGACATGTCCGCTAGGTGTATGCCTTCAGGTGTCCTTAATGGCATGGTCTGTCGTAGAGTTGTCTCAGGTGGATGGGCTGGCTGCAAAGAGGTTGGTTCTTGGATGACAGATGGAGGAAGTTCTACTTTCTTGAAACTCTTCTCTGCGAGAGCTGTGTCCACCGCTTCCAGAATTAACTCTATCTTCGAGGCTTCTTGTTGAAGCTCTGTCATTCTTTTCTCTAGATAGGCCTTTGCTTCAGCCAGCTTCCTGACGGACTCTTCCTTGCTCATCTACTTCTTTCTCCGTGCGCATATCGCAAAATCGGGGCAGTAGAGTTCGCACAGCCCGCAGAGGCTGCAATCCTGTTCTCTGCGAGCATGAGGAGTCCGGATTCCTCTTTCATCCATCTCATCGCTCATCACGAGCACTTTTTTCGGGCAGAACTCAATGCATATGCCACATCCTTTGCAGAGCCTCTTGTCGATGAGTACACTTGCCAATGCTACTGTCTCCCTTTCCTCGATCCTACCCTGACGATATTTGTTTGATTCAGTGTCCTCTATCTAAACGAATCTGAAGGCCGGCTAGTCAATGTCACTCCACTATTATGTCGTATAGCACGCCTGTAAGAGTCGTCTAGCCGGGGCAGCCACGTTGTTCTGGCGTGTGCCCACGGCAGCTGACGGCAGTCTTTCCGGCGCGGGCTAGACCAGAGCCTTTCGGAGCTAGATGTTGACTCCAGCTAGTTTTTTACTTGCTGTAAACTAGGAAAAGTGAGCAGTTGAGAGCGATCCGGGGTTATGATCAAAGGAGTGGTGCTTCGCAACTTCATGTCCTACTCAAACACACTTGTTCCACTCTATCCCGGATTGAACCTGGTTTGCGGCCCAAATGGTGCTGGAAAATCATCAATCCTTCTTGCAGTTTCGCTCGTTCTGGGGCAGGCACACACCGAGCGAGGTAGAAAGCTGAGCGATCTTATCAGATGGGGCGAAGATCAGGCTCGCATAGGTCTCCTTCTTGACAACTCGCCTGAAGAGGAAAAGAGGCCTTTTCCCCAATACCACACTGACACCATCGATGTCACTAGAGTGCTTAGAAGGGGGGGAGACTACGGCTATCTCCTTCAGGGAAGGCCTGTATCAAAGGAGAAGGTCGTCAGCATATTCGACCGGGTTGGCCTCAACCCGGAAAACATGCTGATTATCATGCATCAACTGATGGTGGGAAGATTCGCCCTAATCCCTCCGGGAGAGAAGCTTCTAATGCTGGAAGAGGCAGTAGGATTTGAATCCTATCGAGCCGACGTCCTAGATGCCAACGCCCGCCTGAAGAAGGCTCTCAGCGAAGAGGACTCACTTGCAGCAGTTCTGGAATCAACCCAGGAGACCTACCAGTACTGGAAGAGAGAATATGAAAAATACTTGAAGAAGAAGGGGCTTGAAGAGAAGCTGCACAGCCTTCAGAACGAACTGCTGTGGGGAAGAATTGAGAAAAGAGAAGTAGCATTAGTCAAACTTGACGAAAAGATCGAGTCGAAGCGAAAAGGAATAGAAACCGTGGAAGCGAAGATCGAAGAGAGCAAGAAAGTCCTTGAGACGAGGAAACTGGCTCTTGAAAAAGCACTCAAAGCAGAACAGCAGTTCGAAAAGCGAAGAATCGAACTGGAATGTGAGGCGGCCCAAGCCAGAACTGACCAGAAATGGGCAGAGCTTCAGAGTAAGGATTTAGCAGAAGATGTCAAAATGCTCTCAAGCATATTGTCGGCGCTGAAGTCTTCGAAATCTGGCGTACCAGAGTCATCAAGAATCCTCACAGAACATCGAACAGAACTTGAGTCCAGAAAGAGAAGACTTGAGAGCTCCTTATCATCATCTCCGCTCAAGGCGTTGCAAATAAAGCTGGATCTGCTTGTGAAGGAGTCTGACAAAGCTCATGAGAAACTCGACACAGAGATTGAGCGGCTCGTAGACTCGCGTGTCGATCATGAAGTGCTTAGCTTCAAAAAGAGGTTGCTTTCGGAAGAGCTCCGCAGCTTCTTGGCGCAGAGGAGGATTGCCAAGCAGGAGTTGGATCCGCTCGTCAGGAAGGCCGAGAGATCAGGTTCGAGGCCAAGCAAGATGAGGAAAATCACCGAACTTGAAATGGCTATCGCGGCCACAGAGGAAGAGCTTCGACCACTGTTGCACATGTCCGAAGAGGTGGAGAGAATGTATAGCTCCTACGTGGGACTGGTGAAAGATCTGAAAGATAAAGCCGAACTGGTGGCAAGGAACAGAGAGGAAGCTCTTCGAGAACTGGCAAAGCGGTTTGATATGTGGCGAGATGTGGTCGGAGGTTTTCTTGCTGACCTGAGCGCCCGATACGACACGATTCTTGCGAGCGTAGGCGCTTCTGGAAGCGCGAAGTTGGTGGAAACCAAGGATATCGAGAGAGCAGGGCTAGAGTTGCTCGTTTCCTTCAAAGGAGGGAGGATGGTATCCCTCGACAGCCTTTCCCAGAGTGGTGGGGAGAGGAGTGTGGCTCTAATGGCCTTTCTGTTGGCTTTGCAGCAACATATCAAATCCCCTTTTCGAGCGATAGATGAGTTTGACGTTCATCTTGACCCGAGGAATCGGGAGATGATCTCAGATCTAATAATCTCAAGTTTCAAAGAATCGGGAGGCGAGCAATATCTGGCGATCACGCCCGGACAGATCGGAACACTCAAGGGTGATGTGCACGTCTTGGTCGTGCAGAATGTCTCAGGATCATCCGAGGTTTCAGAGGTGAGGTAACGTGGCAAAGAGAGACGGAAAGAGACTAGTTCACACAGCGGCAGCAAGAAGAGAAACACTTGAGATCATCAAGACTTGTGAGGCAATTGAGGATCGAAGATTCAACCCTTTCTTGCTTGATGTGAAATACGCTCTTGGCGTCCTCAGGAAGTACTTCCCTGACTGGAAGGAACTTGAGGATCATTGCCTTGACGCCAATGCCCTCAATCATCTATCCAGAGTCTTGAGGCTTCAAGGTAGTCAGCTTCGTTTCCAATCCAGTTCACTGTACGCTGATCCAGCCTTTCTTGAAGGAAAGCTTCCGGCTTTGTCAACAAGACATCTCGCGCAGATTTTCGTTGAGAGTTGGCATCCGATTGTAGAGCTTGAGCAGATAACGGAGCAGTCAATGGCCGAGGCCATTGCGTACTGGAATGCTCTGGCTCCGATTGAAGAGCGTTGGAGGAGATTCGACATGGGGGAATATGTAGGGCCTAGATCTCTCGAAAGTAGCCAACTGAATGAGTTGGGAGTCAGGGCTAAGGAGTCGTTTGATGAGGAACTTATGAGACTGTGGAGACAGCTCAAGGTGGAGTCCTTGCGTGGAGCGGTTGACTACCGAGGCTTTGTATGCCGGGATAGTTTTCCCGAGACTGTTGAAAGAGCCTTTCTAGTGAGTTTTCTTGTGACGTACGGTTATGCCAGAATGGTCAAATCAAAAGGATCGATGTTACTCTTTCCCAATGAGGAACGCAGAATTGAACAACGACCTGTCAGTCTGCCTATCTCAATAACTCGCGAGGTTTGGTTGGAATGGAGAGAAGAGGTAAAACCAAGCGGTTCTACGGAGACAAGGTGAAGAGAGCAGCGCATCTTCTTCTATTCAGAAGGGGAAGACTTCCCGGAGCTAAGGAATGGGAACTGAGAATGGCGGTTGGGGAGGACTACGAGCAGGTTCTCAGACAGCTCAATGAACGCCTTGAAGATGTTGACTTGGAGGCGAAGAGGATTGGATTGAGGGGCGGGGAATTGTCGACACCTGGAGAGAGTCTTACTCCCGAATCAAGATACGTAACAACTCTCAAGGGGAGCTTAACCCTCAGAGAGGCAAGGATGTGCGGTTGGAGAATCGACAGTCTAGCTGGGTTGGCGGTAGCTATAGGCTACATAGTCTCGAAGCAGGGAAAAGCGTCAAGGAGCGAAGTTGAGAAGATATTGGCGAGGAAGTTCGGGAAATGGAATGCCATCGCTATGAGTGACGGCTTCATACGATCCGGCTATCTTGGCGAGGACGAGTCTGGTATGCTCTACTTGGACTGGAGAACAAGGGCTGAAGTGGATCTCAGGAATCTGATGGCTCTACTTGTTGAAGCGAAGCTTCAGTAGAAACCACGGAGAAACTAATCAAGCTTTCAGTCTCAGCATGTCGTTCCTAGTACTTCTCGATCGTACCCCTAATGTGCCCTGTCTTGATCAATGCAAGGTAGTGGACATCTTTGGGAACTTTCAGTCTTCCAGTGTTATTTATCCTCTCAATTCTCCGGAAGGCCTCCTTGTCCACGTCTGAGTCGAAAACCAACTCTCCACTGTTGTCGACGCGGAATGGGCCCACCTCACCGAAGATGCCTAGAATAT
>CAZGRO010000047.1:0-11370 GCA_964528315.1 uncultured Candidatus Bathyarchaeia archaeon | reverse complement strand
TGTGTGTGTGTATCAGCTGGTGCGGCCAGTGAGATTTGAACTCTCGTTCAGTGAGGTGGTTGGTCTTTCATTGTGTTACTTTGTTGATTTCCATGCGGATGGTATCATTGATTCCTGGTTTGCCTAGTTGCTGATATTCCTCTTCCGTGATCTGCATTTCTATCCTGGCGTCCCACTGCGAACCACCCGGAGCGCCGCCGATGATCACTGCCCCGGGAAAAGCTGTTCCCATTGCCTGCTGTATTTGAGAAGCTATGCTCTGTGCCATTCTCTGTTCTTCGGTTTGGTTGATGGGCTCTATCCTAGTCTTGAGGCCAGGCCTGACAAGCAGTAGACGAACCATGCCGTTTCCTATGCTCATCACCTGATTGACTTTCAACTCAAGCATCAATGAATCGCACCTTAGGACTCTACCTGTGTTTTCTGCTCAAGATAAGTATGTGGGCGCACATACTTCGGACGCGATTGGATAGATCATGATCTGAAAGACATTGACCACGGAATTCTCTTTCCATATCTCTAGAAAACGCTTGTAACATGTTGATCTTCATTTCAAACGGTTCTCCCCAGATTGAATGAGCGCAAGTGCGACACCATGATCCCCGTTGCTTCCGGTATTCGGTTGAATGGTGAATGTGGAGCCAAGCATCTGTGACCAGCCCGTGCTTTGCGCGCACTTAACATGAGTATCTCAACACTCAAGACCCCAATCTGTGAATCTCTATTAGATCCGAACTCTATTCTCTTGTCATATAGAACTGGGAGCCTGAATACAGGATAATGTCTGTTCAGATCCTTCATTGCAGCGACATGCATTTGGACAGAAACTTCAACATGGCCAATCTGGCCCGGGTTCAGGAGAGAAAAGAGGATCTGAACAGGAACTTCTCAGTTGCTGTTGATTACGCTCTGAGTAACAAACCTGATCTCTTCCTGGTTGCTGGCGACGTCTTTGACAGGGTTTCTCCGGGAAACGCTGCCAGAGTCTTTCTGACCGAGAAAATCAGGCAGTTGAAGGAGGCCGGTATGCATGTCTACATGATTGGAGGAAATCATGACATACCGAAGCTCGGTGGCCAACGGGTCGCAATAGAGGTCCTTAGCTCCGCAGGCCTTGCCACAGTTTTCTCTGAATCAGACGAGTTTGGAACAAGCATTCTTGAGCTGAATGGGAAGAAGGTCTGTGTGGCAGGCAAATCGTACTTCTCTCAGGTGGAGAGCGCGAACCCTCTCCATGAACGAAAGGTGCCGATCGAAGGCGACTACAACATACTGATGATCCATGGCTCGCTTCAGGGCCTGAATGTGGCTTCCTCTGTTCCTGAGATGGCATCTCAGAACCCGTTTCGCCCCGAGGATGTCAAGGTCGGACTGAACTATTTTGCGCTAGGACACTTTCACAACTTCTTCGAGAGGGAATATGGAGGCTGCAAGATTGTCAATTCAGGTTCCGTGGAGAAGCTCTCATACGCCGAGATGAACGATGAGAAGGGATTCGTTTGGGCAGAGCTCAATCCAGACAACGTCTCAACCGAGTTCATTAAACTGCAGACAAGGCCAATGGAGGAATACGTTCTTCAGTTCTCAAAAGACGCTCAATACACGCCAAGCCTCAAAGGCTACGTAATAGATCAACTTCAGAAACACGGCAATCCGACAAAAATCGCTCGCCTCCGCCTTCAGGGACTAATATCGCAAGAACAATACAAGGAACTCAAGATCAATGAGCTGATCGAGGCCACTAGGGACGTTTTCTTCCATTTGGGGATAGATAGGAGAGAGCTCGAGGTCGAAGGCTTCGGCAAAGTGTTCCTCGGCAGAGTGGATAACCCAATTGAGGCCTTCACAAAACGACTCGACCTATTGATCGCGAGAACGGACGCATCCGATGAGAGGCACCGCGAGCTTGAACAGGTGAAAGAACTGGGCAGGAAGTACCTGCAGGACGCACAAGCATGATCATACACCGACTGAAGGTTTCCGGCTTCCAAATCATAGGAGACCAAGTCTCACTAGAGTTTCCTGAGGAAGGAAAGATTGGAATACTTGGCCAGAACGAGAGCGGAAAAACGACTCTGCTCGAAGCTATCGAATATGCTCTCTACGGCTTGAAAAGAGGCCGAGGGGCCGATGAGAGCAGAGAGAATATTGTTACTTGGGGGAAGCATGAGGCTAGACTGGAGATTGAGTTCACATCAGGTCAAGACAGATTCCTGCTCCGTCGATCCTTCGACGTTCGAGGAGGACACACGGCGAGACTGATTCCGCTTGTTAATGGAAAGGAGGATTTCACGAAAGCTCTCAGCAATTTGACCGAGATAGAAACCAAGATTGAGCAGATCACTGGCACAGACAGAGACTCCTTCAGCAAGCTGGTCTACATCAGACAGAAGGACCTGGATGCGCTGAAGGAGCTCGCCAAGGCCAAGAGAGAGCAATTGGTCAACAAGGTCATGGGAATAGAAGTTTTCGACCAAGCGACTGACAAGGCCAAAGCTGATGCCTCAACAGTGAAGCTCGATCTTGACAAGAAAAGAGTCGAATTGGAATCTGTTCGGAGGAATGCTCAAACCTACGAGCAAAGAGTCTCCCAGAAGGCCCTGCTGCAGAAAGAGATCGAGGAACTTGATCAGCAGTTACGGAACAGCGAGGTCAGGCTTAAGGAGACCGAGAAGACGTTGGAGGTTTTCGATTGGCTGTCAAGATACGACTCCACAAAGGGATTAATCAGCTCAATCGTGGAGCAGCAGTCTAGAACGCAGCAGGATGTCAAGGCAATCGAAGAGCTGAAAGGCCAATTTCAAAGGTACAAAGATCTTTCTGACAAGTACAGACCAGAGATCACACGGCTTGACGGTCTCAGGGCCTCCTTCGCAACCGCAGAAAGCCGGCTCGAACAGGCCAAAGCCAATCTGGAGTCTTTGAAGGAGAAAGGGAATGAAGCAATCGCTAGGACGGGCCTCTCAGATCGAGATGGAGCGCTACTTGGTCAGGATCTTCCCAGCAGGAAACAACATCAGCTCATAATATTCACAGCATCGTTAGCTCTTGGGATCGCAATCGCAGCCGTGGGTTTGCTCCTGGGGCAGCTCTTGATAAGCCTCTTATCACTGGTATTTGGAGCCCTGGCGGCGAAATCATACTCCTCCTACCAAAAGATCGACACGATTCTCAGTTACGGTGCCGAGGTTCAGGTGCTCCAGAAACAGATCGCGGATGCCAGTGAAGAGATTCCGAAAAGGCAGGCAGAGGTCGATTTCCTTGCGACACAAACCAATGTCCGAAGCTTGAAAGATATCGAGCAGCTTCTCTCTAACATCGCTGCAGAAATCAAGGCTGCAACGGGCCAGGAATCGATGCAGGCAATAGAAGCGCTGAAAGAGAGCAGTCTCAGCAATCTCAGAAAACTGGAAGCATCGAATCCGAGCACAAAGCTAACAGAACTAGATCATCAGCTTCAAGAAAAGACGAAAGATCTTGAAAGACTTGAGAAGACAAGGCCCGTCTCTCTCGCGGAGGTGCGATACGATGCGAATGAGCATCAAAATGCCAAGCGCAGCGTCGAGGCGCTCCGAAAGGAATACAGCGAGAATCATGGGGAGCTGCAGAGAAAGATTGGAACGACGACTCAGATCGAAGAGGATCTTAAGCATCTGGCAGAGGATTTCGATCGATGTCCGAATGTAGAAGCGGAGTATAAGGCGCTTGAGGGCAAGGCGCGGATGCTCGGGGTTGTTGTGAGTGAACTAGGAGAGACAAGTAGGGAATTGAGGGGAAAGGTGGTTCCCCACGCTAGTTTCATAATAAACCAGATACTGCCGACGCTGACAGATAGTAGGTACTCGCAGTTCGAGATCACCGAGGATCTCAAGTTCAAGGCGTATTCGAATGAGGCTGGTGGCTACAAGGAGAGAGAAGTGTTCAGCGGCGGGACTCAAGACCAGTTCCTAATCGCCCTGAGACTAGCCTTCACCCAGAGCATTCTCGATTCACGCGTGATGGCGGACAAGTACTCATTGCTCATGGATGAATGCATCTCCAGCAGCGATGAGCAGCGAAAGCAGGGAATCTTCGAGGTCCTAGATGCCATGAAGAAAACCTTCTCACAAATCTTCATCATAGCCCATGAAGACATCTCAAACTTCGTTGACCATCATATAATCCTAGCAAGAAACCAGCGAGGCTACACTGAGGTTCGATCCAAGAGCTGGTGAGGCATGACTGAAATCGAGACAATAGAGTCAATCCTGACAACCAAGTTATCTGCGGGCACAGTCTTTGAACCTTCATCAGTTCTTCTGGAAGAAAGTTTCGTATCACCACAGAAGGGCACGGATGTAGAGGAAGGAGAGAACCTCGTTGACGAACAATGGCAGACGGGACCAGCGAGGAAGCCTCTCATCCCAAGATATCCAAAGGATATTCAAGTGGCTGCAATCGATTCAACGAGCCTCATCCTGGGGCATGTGGCTGACGGTATACTGGGAGCGATCAGAGCATCAGTTGTGACAAAACCAGCCAACGAATCAAAGAGAAAACTCATGCGCTATGGACCATACATTGTCAAGGTGACAGAGCAAGAAAGAGAATCTCGATACGAACAATTGTACAGAGCGGTTTACGGCGTAGAAGCTCATTACCATCCTCCAGATCTCATTGCGACACTTGATCAATCCAGAAACCTCCTTGAACGATACCTACAGCAGCAAACTGTGAACGAATGCAAGAACAGCCTAATTCTGATAGATGGAAGCTTGGCGGCGGCAGCGGTCGTCAGGCCCAGCTCCTTTGCTGAAAAGCTGGTTCGGGACGCTGCTCGGAACGGTAACTCAGTCGTTTCCATATCAAAGACAACTAGGCTTCTTCTGGAAAGATCGCGAAAGAACATCCTTTCACTTGTGGAAGGCGTCACCGGCCCTTGCTTCGTGGGCGGGCTCAGGGAACGCATCAAGCAAAACCAAGATAGATACGTGGGACAGATCTATGTAGCGAAGTTCACGCCACTAGGCGAACCCTTCAGAGTAGACCTGCCAGAGAACACACCCATCCCGCATGATGAGCTCCTGAGTCTTGTCTCTGGACTCGCGGGGGACTATGGCTATCCGGAGGAACTGAGGCTTGCACACATGACCTGTGTACTCAGCGCCATCGAGGTACTTGAGCTCCAGTCAGCCGCGATATTGTCCTATGGATTGGTCATGAAGGAAGAGCTGAGGGCCAGACTCTTTCCGTTGTAGTGATGAGACATGTATCTACTGACAAAAGACAAAGATGACCTGTGGATTGTGTACTCTCCCGAAGAGGAACTCAGGCTTGGAGACAGCGTAAGGATAGGCAACATAGTTGCACAAGTCGTCGATCTGCAGTTTGCAGATCTTCCTGGAGTTCTTGAACATATTCTCCGAAAATCCTTGATTCCGAAATCGGAGACCACAGAACGCATTCACCCAGAAGTCAGGAATATTCTTGACTCTTTGATCGATCAGAAGGTTGCTGTGGCGAAGATCAGAGGAAGAATAGTTGAGGATGCTCAGCTATCTGGAACTAGGAAAACAGTGTTCAGAACGGGACTCACCGAGTTCGACGTCAGCCGATCCAAATCAGAGATACAGGTTCTAGATCAGAATGAGCTTTTTGAGATGCTCAATCTAAAATCGGGACCAGAGGCCAACTTTTCAAAGACGATCGCAACAGCTCCCATAGTATTCGACCTTCCAGCGGACAAGCTCGGAATAAACCTCATCACGGGCATGAAAGGGTCGGGCAAGTCCTACTCAGCAAAAAGGCTCCTCCTTAAGCTGATTGAGAGAAATGTGCTGACAATTGTCTTCGACGTGAATGGCGAATACTTGAACTTGTGGAAGCGTGACGAGAACACTCCGAACGAATACGCTCAATACGTCAAGATTCTTACCCCCCACTTACGTGCCCCTAGAGGTTGCGAGATCCCCCTCATTATTCCTCTCAACGAGATATCTTACGATGAATTTGCCAGCCATCTGAACATCACACAGGGAACACCCACCTACCAATCCATCATGCAGTTCTGGAAACAACGAACGGGAAAGCAATTTGACCTAAACGACCTTGAAGCCTTCGCGTCAGACCCGAGTAATGTTCAGAATGAGGCGGTGCAGATGGCCCTTCAAGGTAGGGTGGACAGCGCAAGAGCCTCAGGGCTTTTCGGCCCCAGTTCGCTAACAGAGCTTGTCAAGAGCCTCCACCAGTCCGGTGGAGCGATGATAGTCAACCTATCTCAAGTCAGTCCTTGGGAGCGAGGAATAATCGTAGAGTTTATGCTTCGTAAGCTCTGTGATCTAGGCGAGTCTAGAGCGATCCGAGCTGTATCACTTTTCCTAGAGGAGGCCCAGCTCTACATGGAAACAAAAAGCATAGTCAACATACTCACCCGAATGAGGCATGTCGGAGTGTTTCCAACATTCATAACGAACGATCCAAGGACCCTCCCGGACGAGGTCTTCACTCTACTTGACAATCTTCTGGTGTTCATGTTTAGAAATGAAGAGGAGCTGAGACACCTTGCCAAATCAGGCCTTATTGACATGAGATCTCTGGATGCTCTCAAGAACTTGGAACAAAAGCAATGCCTGGCAGTGGGAAACATAACCTCCAACTACCCAGTCTTTCTGGAGGTAGGCTCCCAGACAGGAGTAATGATGGGCGGAGAATCTAGAAAATTGATTCCATAGGCCTCGAAGACGACAACAAGTCGCCGAGTAACGCACGCCAAGACTGTAACAATAGCATCTCAGCGCAGAATTCGAGCTGAACGCAAGGCTTACATCTATCACGGATCTGAATTCAAGATTGAGAATGTCTCGCATCCCGGGTTCTGCAGTCCTGTTCCTTCTGTTTCTGTCAGCCGGAAGCATGGCCCTAAAGGTTGAGGTGAATGCGCAGGCACAGTACACGATTCCTGTTAGGTGGGAGCTGGCTCCTGGTCAAGTCAAAATTGCAGTTCCAGCAACTCCAAAATGGGCGCACGACGCTGTGCTCGACGCTATGAGAATCTGGAATGAGGGGCAATTATGGTTCAAGGAAAAATACTTCAAGACTGGGGAAGTGTATACGTTCATTGAATCCGCTTCTGGCATAGAAGTGCGATTTGTATACCGTGATCAGAGCACCACCGGAGCAGTACTTGAGACTCCTAAAGGTAGAGTGATAAGTCTACGACTAACGGACTCGAATAACAACACGATTTCCGATGCTGTGCTCGCAAGCTGCACGGCACATGAACTGGGCCACATTCTAGGATTGGGTCATACTTCTGTCCACCTCGACCTAATGGGCGCATTGGTGATTCCGGGCACTCCTTCTACCTTGGATCTGTACGCTGCCCATCTCCTTGCTGGTGGTTTCAAAGAGCGAGCAATGGTCACCTTGCCCAGCAACATCCCTTACGTGGCTGTTCCGGAGTACGCAGATAGCGTGCGAAGTGTAATCAAGACCACCAAGACGGTTAGCTCGACTACGCAGGCAATCAGTGCAGGAACGAGCAAGAATGATTACGCACCATATACCCTTGCCGTGGTATCAGTGATTGCACTGCTTCTTGCTGGATTCATATCCTTTAGGAGACGCAGAAGCTCGCTTGGCTGATCCAGCGCGCTCATGAAATCCGGAAATCCTTCAGACTTTTGAACCAGTTCTACTACTCAACCATACGCGCGCTCTGAATACCATCAAAGCTGTGGAGTGGAGAAAGTCTCTTGCAGGGACGAACGCTTACTTCAATGCGTTCTTCTTCATTCATTCTCATATGCATTCTAGCATTCATGATGATGTTGTCTCATGGTACTGCGACACCAATCCTGCCCATCTACGCCAAAAGTCTTGGAGCGCCCATATGGCTTGTCGGAGTCACCGTCTCAAGCTTCTTCGTATTCAGAGCAATTTTCGAGATACCCGCAGGAGCAATGTATGCTAAGGTTGGTTGGAGAACTCCAATACTGTTGAGTATGGCAACTCAAGGAGCTGCTGCAGCTGCGGCCTTCTTCACAAGCGATATTCGCGTGCTGATTACGGCTCGAATGGTCTCCGGGATTGGAACGGCCGTCTTCTTTCTCACAGCTTTCTCCTTCATAGCCTCTTCTTCGCCAAGAGGATCCCACGGAAGATTCATCGGAACCTTCCAGGGCATCGAATACTTGGGACAAATCGTAGGCAGCATGGCAGCAGGCCTAGTGGCTGAAAAGATTGAGCCAAGAGCAGTATTTCTATTCTCAGCTCTAATCGTCGCCTTAGGAGCGGCTGTGGCAGTGCCGCTGTGCCGCGGTGAGCAAGTGCAATTGGACACACGCGGTGCGCGCAATAGTAACAATATCGCAAAGGCTCCAATGTGGACAATACTCAAAATGCCTCCTGTGTACGTCGCGAGTACCGTCATACTTGTCTCATCGTTCGCTTACCAAGGTATGGTCAGTACGGTCTTGCCGCTCTACGTCAATCTCGAGCTTGCACAGAGTTTGATCTTTCTCGGCTTTCTCTCTATGTGCATGTCTGTTGGCCAGACAGCCGCCATGTTTCTCGGAGGACCACTTGCAGATCGGATAGGCTATAGGAGGGTCTTGGCGTTGATGATAGCTTTGTCAGCAATTGCGATGCCTCTGTTCAGTCAGTTCAGAAGTATGGAGCAATTGGTGGCGCTTTCGCTCATCCTTGGGGTCGCGGGTGGCCTGACATTCACCGTTTCCATAGCATTGATCGGCAGCGAAGTGGTGTCAGAGCATATCGCATCAGGAATAGCCATCTATCGAACAGTCATGGACCTCGGCGGACTGGCAGGACCCTTTGTGATGGCCACGATGACAGATAGCTACGGCTACGGAATGGGCTTCACATTCGCCGGAGCGACTCTTGCTATACCATGGCTTCTTCTCGCGAAGAACTCCATAGCTCGCCCTCGCAGCTCAGTTGAACGTGAACGCTGAGGGGCAGAGCTTGCTTAGGACGCATTTCTCACACAAGGGCTTCTTAGCGGCGCATATCCGTCGTCCGTGGAATATTAGAAGATCAGTGAACTTCGACCATTGATCTCTTGGAATAAGTTCCATCAAATCTCGCTCAATCTTGTCTGGGTTGCTATTCATGCTTAGCCCAAGTCTTTGCGACAATCTGCGAACATGGGTGTCCACAGCTATTCCTTCTATGACTCTGAAGGCATTAGACAGAACTATGTTAGCTGTCTTTCTGGCGACTCCGGGCAACGTGAGAAGCTCATCCATTCTCTTCGGAACATGTCCGCCAAAGCTTTTCATAAGCACCTGAGCGGTCTTCTTCAGGTTCTTTGCCTTGTTGTGATAGAAACCAGTGGATCGTATCTCTCGCTCAAGCGTCCTAATATTCACGCGAGCGTAATCCTCAGCACTTTGATACTTCTTGAACAGTCTGCTAGTGACTTCATTGACTGTTCTGTCTGTGCATTGAGCAGAAAGCATCGTTGCAACGAGAAGTTCAAGAGGATTACTGTAGCGAAGCGCGATTCTGGCGTCTGGGTGTTCCTTCTCCAGTAGTTCCATGATACGTTGGATCCGTTCTCTCGTATCCATCTTATTCCCCGTGATCCATTAGGATCCTACTTCTAAAGAGGCCTGGCTAACTAGACTCTTCACCTGAAGCAGATCCGTAGACATGAGTAGGGCTCGATTGATTCCTACGTCTTCTGGTTGTCTATTCAGGCGTCAACAGAAATTTATGTTCGCGTGCGCCAAGAGGAAAGCGTTTCGCTTCAGTGACTGAGTCGTTCAGAGAGGTTATTAGCTGACTTTAACAGGACTAGGTGCAGTCTGATAGAGTCACCGGAACTGGCTTTGTTCGTTGGTGTGGATAATGTCGAATCGAAAGGAGAGTAAGCTTCCTCCTAACCAGCATTGGATTGGTCGCATTATGCGTTGGAATGTGGATCATCCCGGCATAGTTCCGGAGAACCCCAAGGTTGACCTGAATTCCTGGAGACTCACCGTGGATGGCGAGATTGAGAAGCCCACAGTCCTGACCTGGAAAGATTTGCTGGCTCTTCCTGCACAGGAATCCGTGAGCGACTTTCACTGTGTCGAAGGTTGGAGTGTGGCGGAGTGCAAGTGGTTCGGGGTCAGGTTCAAAGATCTCGTCGGCATCGTGAAGCCACGAAACGACTCGAAATATGTCTTCTTCTCGTGTACTGACGGGTGCAGCACGTCTCTTGACCTTGCAGATCTCATGGGCGAGGATGTGATCCTCGCCTACAAGCTTAACGGCGAATGCTTGGATGAGACTCTTGGTGGACCGCTTCGGTTGGTTGTGCCACAGAAGTATGCGTACAAAAGCGCCATGTACGTGGAGAAGATAACCTTCATGAAATCCCGGAAGCTGGGGTACTGGGAGCAACTCGGATACAGCGACACAGCCGATGTCTGGAAGAACGATCGCCGAGCCACATGACCCAACACAGAAACCTCGTGTAGCGTCGGCTTCCTGCCTTTCAAACGAGGCTTCGAAAGGCTTGTAAATTCATGACTAGTATAGCAGAGGCTGAGGAGTCGAGCTTGTCCGCTGAGGAATTGAAGAAGAAAGTTCGCAGAGCGATAAGAAGAAGAGCCAAAGAGATCTCGCAGATCGGCGATCAGATCTTCAAGCATCCGGAGTTAGGATTCAAGGAGTTTGAAACAGCGAAACTTGTCCAACGCACCTTCAAGGGCCTGGGCTTACCGTATGAATCAGAAGTCGCCATTACTGGTGTTATTGCAGATCTTGAAGGAAACGGGAAAGGGCCAACAATCAGTGTCATGGGAGAGTTGGATTCTGTTCTCTGCTACAGCCATCCATACGCAGATAGGACGACCGGAGCAGTCCACGCCTGCGGCCATAACGCGCAGACCGCTGCAATGCTAGGAGTGGCGATGGGTTTTGTTGACACTAAGATCATGCGTGAGCTTCCTGGAACAGTCTCCTTCATGGCTGTACCAGCGGAGGAATACGTGGAGATAGAGTATAGGCTGAGACTGAGGGATGAAGGGAAGCTGAAGTTCCTTGGGGGAAAACAGGAGTTCATTCGACTCGGCAAAATGAATCCCGTTGACATGACCGTGAAACATCATACTGGAACTGGGAAGAAGCTGAGAAGGGTTGAGGTAGCAGGCACAAACAACGGATTTGTCGGTAAAGCCATTCGATACGTAGGCAAAGAGGCGCACGCTGGAGGAGCGCCAGATAAGGGGATCAATGCGCTCAACGCGGCTATGCTCGGGATCATGGGAGTTCACACGCTGCGTGAGACGTTCAAGGATGATGACCACATCAGAGTTCACCCCATCATCACTAGAGGCGGCGATCTCGTCAACATAATACCTGCTGATGTGAGGATCGAGA
>CAZGRO010000046.1:10360-11746 GCA_964528315.1 uncultured Candidatus Bathyarchaeia archaeon | reverse complement strand
AATATGCTCGGGCCTATCTTGAGAGAGATCAGGAAGGAGACAGAGAGAAGGCGCACAGCCTCCTCAACCAGGCCTTAGAAATCTTCGAGAGAATAGGGGCGAAGAAAGACATAGAGAAAGTGATAGCGAAAAAGAAGCTACTAACAGCCTAAACCCGCACTCGCCACGCTTGATGTGAAGTAGCTGATCTCTACATACGGTTCAGTGTACGCTAGGCTCACCCTCTAGCGGCTACAATCATGCGTTCTGGCGCGTTATCTGTCCGACAACGCCAACAGAACACCCGAATGTGAGCCCAATCTCAATTAGAAGGAGCCCTGTTAGAATTTCCAGACCTGCTATCGCAAAGCGAGAAAGAACCAGTGAAGGGAGGACAAGCTTTCCAGGTGAACGCTTCTCTTCAGTGGAGACTGCCATCTCATCCATATTGATGAAACCTCGAGACGCCCCCACGGTACTAGGAGAGCGGCTGCGCCACTGTCCGGGGTAAGACCTAGCGCTTCACTGGGAATGGTTGGTGATACTGTCGACCCGCTCTCCAACCCTAGCAAAGTAGGAGGAGCGATATAGAAGCATTCAAAAAGAGAGGAGGCTTTCGTTTCACATCTTCAACAAGAACAGGCCTCACGATGAAGATCGGGGCAGTTTCTGTTCTCTCTGAAGGTTATCTGTCCGCGCGCCTAGAAGGTACTGAGTTTCTTGCTAGATCTCGAATCTGCATGTCCACGGCGCCTTCAAGATACGAGAAAGGGGGAATATTCTGATTTACTTGGATGCGCTGTTGACAATCGCTTGCAGCAAGGCCAGTTCGTACTCTATGGAACCCGGATAAACCTGCAGCACAGGGTAGAACTTCGTGGTCTTTAGCATCGTTGGCCCGAACTTTTTGAAGAATCTTTCAAGAGCCTCCACGCTGGGCACCTTCCACAGGCAGAAGGCCCCGATGTCCGTTCTTGCCCAAGTGTAGCAGAGCTCTATCCCTTCCGGAGCGGTTCCCTTAATGAGCTCGTTGAAACCCGATATCATCTCCTTTATGACAGCAATTTGATCCCCTGGCGGCCATTCGTGTACGGCAATCACATGTGGGATGCTTCTTCACCTCCCACTTTCCTTCTTGGTACTTCTATAGCTCCCCACCTCGGAGCCTAGCCTCCACTGGAGAACAAAATAGTGGAACGCCAAACTGTCATCTATGATTAGCATATCTAGATATAACTTTCCATTAGCAGGATGGGAGCTCTGAATCTCAAGCGGAAAGACCCCAGAGAAGGGTGCACGTTCACCAGTCGATTCTTGATCTTCTAAGCCTGATGTTACAGTAGGGGCAGAGGGGCTGGTATTCGGAGAATTGTGCTCGGCATTTGGGGCAATACCAGGTCATTTCAG
>CAZGRO010000046.1:9163-10260 GCA_964528315.1 uncultured Candidatus Bathyarchaeia archaeon | reverse complement strand
CTTCTAACACCGATCATGTATGAGATCACGTAAGAAAACAAGACGCTTACAGCTACTATCAAATAGAGATTGTCGAATGGAACATTGTCACCTATTTCTATGATATTACCAGAGGTAAGAATCACCAATGCGCCGACAAAAGAATTCACGACTATCTGCACGATATCCATCTTGTTCAGCCTCTCCAGTTTAGATTCCTCAGAAGAACTGTTTCCAGTCCCCTGACCGTCACTCGATCAAGTCTAATCGACCGTGTACAGCACTCGCGCGTGGCATACGATCTAGTGACTGCTTAAGCGACACGTCTTCTTCAGCAGGTTGACGAGTGATTGAGCCTCTCTATGATGATCTTTTTCGGCCTTGGACAGTTCCATGAGCATCTTCTTGATTTCTTGGTCTTCCGCCATCTTGGCCATCTCTGCATACCTCCGCTCAGCATCGCTCTCAAGTATTAGATGCTTCTCTGCCAAGTAGTATAGCACTCTGGTGTTGAGTTTGTTCTTCTTCAACTCTGGCAATATCTCAGAGGTAATCTTCCTGACATAAGACGACTCATGACTAGCTCCAATTTCGCTACTGCCCTCGTTTCTTGGAGCCTTGTGCTGAAGTCTCTCGATCATCTGTTGACAGATTCCGCGATGCATCTCTGAGTCTTGAGCCCAGCGAGTGAAGATTTCCTTGGCTTGGAGAGAGTCTGTTAGTTGGCTGACCTTGGGAGCCTCTGAGGCCACCAGAGCTTCAAGTTCTCTCATTTCTACAACAGCGGACAGCAGTCTAAGGCGCCTTTTGGCCGCGTCCATCCCCAAGCGCATATTAACAATCTAGACGTGGGCTCATATCATTCTTGCGATCTGTTGCCAGCATGAGGGCGGTATTCGAGGCGCATGCGTTGACTTCTCTTGGCGCGCTAATGTCTCAGATCCCTGTGTCGTATTTCATTAAGGCTGCGATTTCCACGGGCACAACTTTCCTGTAGACTTCGTCCGGGCGCCTTCTAACCCCATCCACATTCAAGAGATCCTCAACTCTTATGCCGAATAGCTTCTCGTTTTCCTCCAGAAGCGGAGCGATCCTCTTCCAGTCCTCGTCTGCAATAT
>CAZGRO010000046.1:0-9063 GCA_964528315.1 uncultured Candidatus Bathyarchaeia archaeon | reverse complement strand
TCCGCCTTTGGCTCCGTATCCGAATGCCTTGCCGGCGTCTCCGAAAATGGCTAGTTTTCCTGATTTGAGGCAGTAGGCGGTGGAGTCTTGGGCGCTTTCGTGGACATGGATCTCGGGGCCGTCGGCAAAGGCGGCGAGGCAGTCGCCAACTTTGCCGTACACATCAATCTTAACGCTGTCTTTCGCAACCAGTCCGGCGCCGAAGTTTCTCTGTCCTCTGAAGTTGTAGGCTATGATCCTTCTCCATCCAAGCTTGTGCGCTTTGTCAAGAAGGGGGCAAGCTCCATCAGAGCCTTCCGGCAGGAAATCCGACACATCAATAATCAAGGTTTGGTTTGGGTCGGATGGGCTTCTTAGCCTGCCTCTACTCTTCCAGTCAACTAGACAATATCGGCCACTTGCATCTTGTTCTATGGGTGGTGTTGAGCTGAAAATGCTGTACAGTTGTTCTTCCAATACGGGCACTATGTCACTTATTCTCTTCTCTCCCGTATCGTATCTTCTGTCAAGAAGCAGAGTAAGAACCTCTATTGCAACAGACCTCTCTTCATCGCCCCTGCCTGCATACTTCACCAACTCTTCTGCGAACGTACGCACATTCTGGAGATCCCAGTTCTTGATGCTGGTCGTAACGCAGTTCAGGAGTTCGATCGGCGAAGCCTGGCCGCGTAGCTTCTCGATCACATTTGAGGCAGGCTTGGCGTCGTAGCTGGCCTCTGGCTCCAGTCGGAGTTGGGAACTTGTGGGTGAGATGACTCTTCCAAACTTGTCTGTACATACTAGGTTTCTTGATTGGTCAACTGTGAAGATGAATGCGCCGCCGTCCGTGTGGCTGCCTCCTCTGGCATACCAGTAGAGGTCGGCTGCTGGGCGAAATCTCCCATCATCCTTCGCTAAGCCTTGCAGCATAGCGTCAATAGCCTGTTTCTCTGAGGCTACGATGCCTATCTTGGCCTTTCCTTCTTGAAGCGCAAAGACTTGCGGTCTCAGCATTGAGGTATCAGTTATGCCGATCAACTCAAGTCGCTTCTTGCGCATATCTGTTCTTGCGATTATGAAGAACCATGGGCCATCAGGAGAACCGTGGATGTGGGTTGCCTGGATCGCTTTGTAGATTGTTCTTTTCTCGTCTGGTAGCATTGCAAAGTCTCTTTCAGTTGTTGGAGCGATGGCCTCGATTGCGTACTCCAAGGGGTATTCGTACACTCTTGTCAACAGGTCCCAGTATAATGCCGCAACCTCGGTATCCGTCAAGAACAGAGGGTAGATCTTCCTTTGCTTGAGGTATTCGGCCATGGAATAGTAGTTAGCGAAATCGCCATTGTGTACAAGTGCGTCATGTAGACCTATGAATGGATGAGAGCCCGCAGGATGCCAAACCTTTCCTTTGGTGGGATATCTTTGATGGCCAATCCAGATGTTGGCCTCTAGTTCGTCAAGTTGATAATACTTGAGAACTTGCTCGGCATAGCCAACAATCTTCAGAACCATGATGTTCTTTCCATGCGACAGGACGAACGCTCTCTTGTCGCCGAGAGAAGCATAGAATCTACTGTCCAGATCGAAGCTGTTGCGGTAGATGAACTCGTCTTCTGCTCTCTCGACATCTAATCCGTCAAGTCCATTGTTCTCAATAAACTGCTTCAGTTTGCCTTCATTGGCTCTTACAAAGTATCTCCAAACATCAGGGGGTTTCACATCCAACCCTATGCTCGCGTGGTCCTCAACCGTAGGAATTCTCTCTGAGAATTCCACATCTAGACGCGAATCTATGAATCCTGTCTCTACATCCTTTCTCGATTCTGCGTCAAGATAGGCGACCTGTATTAGGTATGCTTCTTCCAGCGTTCTTTCTGAGACACCTAGTTGGCTTGGGGAGAGTCCTGCTGCTGCAATGCCGCCCCCTTTCCCGTTACCTCTATTGTGCATCTGCGTCATCGGCTGAAGCAGATATCTGCCTCTTATTGGGACGGAGCTGGATACTCCTAGGACGCCGCATCCTCCTTCAGCCACCTTTCCGCAGATGTCTAGATTCCACTTTTCGTTGGATAGACCTGTTCTTGAGGCTATTATTCTGTCAGTCATTCGCGTCATGTTGATCACTGAAGATGATTCAGATGGACGAGATGGTTGAAGCGACCTTTCTTGAACTTCACCTCATCCTTTGGGCGAAGTTCTCTGATGTTCTCAAGGTGAAGTTTCGTCAGAATCTGATCCCACTGCGTTTTCCACGAGTGGTACATGTTGATTATTCGTTGACTTCCCCAGGCTGGATTGATTGAGTGCATGAGTATTGGGTCTGTAGTGGCGATTCCTGATGGGCATCCTCGGCCTCTTTCACAGTTTTCGCATCGCTTGCATCCTAGGGCGATCAGTTCAGAGGTTCCGATGACGGCTCCGTCTGCGCCCAAGGCTACTGCTTTGGCAACATCAAACGCTGTCCGGATGCCACCGCTGGCCATGATCGTCATTTCATCTCTTACAGCTTCTCTGACCAGGTAGTTGTGGACTATTGGGATTGCATATTCGATTGGCATGGCGATGTTTTTCTTGGCTATGTCTGGGGCTGCTCCGGTTCCGCCGTAGCCGCCGTCTATCTGTAGGATATTGGCCCCAGCGTAGTAGCTGCCGATTGCGACCATGTCAATGTCTGTTGGTGTGGATACTTTGACCGAGATCAGGGCCTGCGGATTTATGTCCTTGAATAGCTGGACGTGTCGGTAGTGATCTTCAACAGAATAGACATTGTGGAATGGGAAGGGGGAGAAGAGGCTTATGTTGGGGACGACCTCGCGGATCTTTGCGACCTCAGGTGTGACCTTGTCAGCGAGTAGGTGGCCTCCCAGACCTGGTTTCGCGCCTTGAGCATACTTCAACACGACAATTCTAGCTCTCTTGATGGTTTCAGCGTTGACTCCAAAATGGCCTGTAGCCACCTGCGTTATGACCTGCTCTTTGAACGGAACCAACTCGTCCGGGTAGCCGCCCTCTCCTGTGCTAGTGAAGGTGTTCCAGGCTTTGGCCGCCATCGCCCTCGAAAGCATGACGTTTAGGCTTACAGAGCCAAATGACATATCTCCGCCATAGACCGGAATAGGTATCGTTATCTCCGGTCTCCCATCCGTCCTTTTGTTTAGGACTATTGAAGTGTCCATCTCATGCGATGATTCGTCGTCGCAGGCTGGATCCTCGCTCAGCTCGAAATCGAATCTTATTCTGTCGAAGCCTCCTCCGGAGGCCCCAACTCTATGCTCGTATCCGCCCGGGATTTTTCCTCTATCGGCTTGCCCCCAAGTTGAGAGTATCAGATCGGCTGTCCAACGGGGATCGCCCAAAGCGAGGTACTGTGGACTGATCTGCACTGAAAGTGCTCCGGGTTGACATCGTTTGACGCAGTCCATACATCCGTTGCAGGATGAGTTTGCGTTGCTCACACGAAAGGGTCCTTCAGTCTTCTTGAAGGCCTCATAGTTGATTTGCGCAGAACCCATGTAGGCTGCGCAGGCTTCTATGCAGGCGCCGCATGTGGTGCATCTGGCTCTGTCTATGATAACCTCGTATCTTTCGATTCTGTTCTCTATTTTCTCTTGGTAGATCTTTGGTGCATGCCGTACCTCTGGCATCATTAACAGAGATTGTTTCTGCATCATTCGCCGTCACCGAAAATCCTCTCTTCGAGATCTTCGTAGAACATCGCTCTGCCGATTTCGCCTCTTTGCCTCCTTACCTCGCGCAAGCCCATTCCGCCCAAAACCTCTAGAAGTTGGTCCCTCCACGAGCCCATCAGGTTCACAATTCTCTGAGTCGCCTGTTCGACCTTCTCACCGTCCACTCTTATCGCACAGTCTGCTGCATGTGACTCTCCGTAGCAGACTTTACATCCCAAAGCAATCTGATAGGCCAGTCCAACGGAAACCGCATCGGCTCCCAGAATCATCGATTTTGGAACATGTGCAGCTTCTCCTATTCCTCCCCCGAAAACCAAGGCCAGAGAATCTCGAATGCTCTTGTCAACCAAGCGAAGATGAACTGAACGTATGGCATCCTTGACTATGTCAGGGTCCTTCTCGACCGCCGCATCCTCGACATAGCAGTGGGCTATGTCGCCCCCCATTCTTGCCAATGTCTCGACAATTTCAGGAGATTTCTCATCGTGGGGAATGTGAAAGGAGATGAGGGCAGACGGTGCTCCTTCCCTTACCCTCTCAATAACATCCCCTACATCACAGCCATCCTCGAAATCAACCTCCACGATCTTTGAGACTTTGATCAGACCGTGAAATCTGTCCAGATCGTCAACGCCAACTCTCGGTATCAAGTTTAAACTGTATCGTAGCAGACCCGGCCCGTATTCTCTGGCGTCGACGATTGCAAAACTCTCAAGTTGCGTAGCTGCTTTCGCCAAAGCTAACTGCAGGTTCTCCTTGCTTCCACACACGAGAGGAGCATCCAAGATCACTGGTATTGGTATCTCTATGTTTCTTGGACTGGTTGTATGCAGCTTTTTGTCGTTTGTGAACTGTAGATATGGTAGGTTTCTTCCCAAATCCACTGATGTTGAAATGTACTCTCTTCCGTGGATTCCGTCCCTTGTTGGCCTAACTATCTCTGAGAAATCGAACCACATGCCATCGAAGCCCTTCCCCGCAAACGGGCCTCTGTAGCCGGTTCCTGATACGGGGACTCTACCTGCCTCCGCTTCGAAGTAGATGGTCTCTATTCTATCTGGCGTGAAGTAGGAATTCCCAAGTTTCTTGAATTCAGGGTTTGCCTCCAAGGATATGGCATTTTCTGGGCATCTTAGGTAGCAGAGGAAGCAACCTCGACATCGGTCTTCAATTGGGTCTGAGATCTTGCTCTCCGTCATCTTGTGAACTTCGTACACACATACTTCGGCGCATTCTCCTACATCTACGCAGTTGTTTAGATGCTTCAGTCTGAATCTCGGAGGTAAGCTGGCTAGAGCGGGCGCATCCTTTGTCTCGATGTGATACCTCAGGTAATTTGCTGCTGCTCTTGTGCTTCTCTGCTCGTCGGCCGCCATGCAAGGACAACCAGATGTGAGTTGTTGCGTTAGCTTGGCGCGCTGTTGCAGCGCGCCTCTGCCGCTAGCGCAGTATTATCTTGTTCACGACGCCTCGGTGTCTTGGAGAAGAAAGCAAGGCCTAGCCTTGGCCGCATCGTACTCATCTTCTCTTTTTCTTGACGCGCGTTGCCATCGTCTTGCTTTGGGGACGAGTGGCGTATATGGGAATTGGACTGACGACTATGGCTTCTGTGCTGACAACTCCAGGTGTTCTCCGGAACTTGTTCATCAGCATTCTGTCGAACTTCTCGATAGATTCAACCTCTGCTCTAAGCAGAATGTCACAGAAACCATATGTCCACGCTGCTTCTTTGACCTCCTTCACCTTCACGAGTTCCTGCGCCACCATGCTTTCTTTTCCCGGTTCAACCTTCACCAAACCATATGCTATCGTCATTCTTGACCACCTCGCGGATTGTGTATGACCCCATCGACAAGCGAAGAGGCAGGCAAAGCGTAGTTACGTGAATGCTCTTTCTTCATTGAAGTACACCAAGCGACTTCAGCCGCTCTTCTGCGTAGTGACGTAGAATGTAGATCTCAAGGCAAACCGCAGCCTGTGTTTCGTCAAAAGTCGCGTCGGAATTCTCTTTGTGATTTTCGCGCTTGAGATCCGTTGTGTGCGTTCTCAGCTTGCCCGACTGGTCAGATGTCATGCAAGTATAATCTAGCATAAACGCATATAAGATTTCTCCGACAGTATCTAGACATTTGTTGTCAGGAGCGCTCTACAGTTAGAAAGATCCACAGGAGGATAAGTGTCTGATCAACATGGATCAGACAAATGTCAAGATTCAGGGATCTCTCGGAAGATGCCGGGCTTTCCAGCAGGCGCATCGTAAGGAAGACAGGAGTCTCTGTCAGAAGGGCAACAGGCACGCGGGCTAGAAGGAAATTGTCGCGTGATTCCTTGCTCAGTTGTATTTCTCTGCCAGGCAATGGCTGGGACAGTCGGAGAATACCCAAACATTACGACATATAACACACATGCCAATTCAGTATCTTGATGACAGGAGGTCTGGAAGGGATGAGGATAGCTATGGCGCAGATAAACCCTACAGTTGGCGACTTGGAGGGAAACATTGAAACAATAGAGGAGAACATCGATGATGCAAAGAAGCATCACGCAGATCTTGTTGTTTTCCCAGAACTGTCAGTCACTGGCTACCCACCCCAGGACCTATTGCTTCAATCCGAATTTGTCAACCAGAATAAGGAATTGTTGAGAGATCTGGTTAGTCACAGTCGTGATATTGCAGGAGTGATTGGTTTCGTTGACTGCGTTGGAAGAAGTCTCTACAATGCCGCAGCCGTTTTTGCAGGAAGCAGAATTATTGACGTGATATACAAGACGCTGTTGCCTACATACGATGTTTTTGACGAGGACAGATACTTTGAGAGCAAAGGAGCCGGAGAAGTCAAACCTGTCTCCGTGACCACCGCTGAGAGTCAGATCAAATTGGGCGTTGAGATATGTGAGGATTTGTGGGATGAAGCCTACGACATAAAGGTCACTGATCTCCTTGCGAGAGCTGGGTCAGATATCATCATCAACATTTCCGCCTCACCATTCTATGTTGGGAAGAGGCTTGAACGTGAACGTCTATTGAAGACGAAGGCTAGAACAAATGGCGTTCCCATATTCTATGTCAACATGGTTGGTGGGCAGGATGAGCTTGTTTTCGACGGGCAGAGTCTCGCTGTTGATTCTTCCGGTGATTTGGTAGCTCGGGGGAAGCAGTTCGAGGAGGATTTGATTGTTGCCGAAATCGACCTGAAAAAAGGGCTAGGTGAAAAGGTTGAACCTCCTGCCTACAGTGAGGAAGAGGAAATGTTCGGAGCAATAGTTCTGGGAATACGTGACTATTTCAGGAAAACCGGATTCAAGAAGGCCGTCGTCGGGATGAGTGGGGGAATTGACTCTTCGCTGACGGCATGCCTTGCATGCGAGGCACTCGGCAAGGATAATGTTGTTGGTGTCTCGATGCCATCCCAGTTCTCGAGTGATCACAGCAAAACGGACGCAAAGCAACTAGCTGAAAATCTGGGCATATGCTTTGTTCAGTTTCCAATTGAAAACATTGTCGAAGCATATCGACAGGCTATGCAGCAACCTCTACAGAGATTAAGAAGCCATTTCGGCCTCGAGGAAAGAATGGATGATCCTGTGGCCGACGAGAACATACAGCCAAGGGTCAGGGGAAACTGTCTGATGGACATCTCCAATAGATTGAAAGACCTCAGATTGTTGGTTCTGAATACCGGAAACAAGACAGAGATCGCTCTTGGCTATTGTACTCTCTACGGAGATATGGCTGGTGGAATTGGTGCTCTCGGAGACGTATCCAAACTTGATGTTTACAGGCTTGCCGCGTACGTGAACAGGAAGATGGGAAGAGACATAATCCCGAGATCGGTGCTTTCGAAGAAACCTTCGCCGGAGCTGAAACCTGATCAGTTTGATCCATTCGACTTCGACATAGTCAGTCCACTTGTTGATGAAGTTGTGGAGAATAGAAGAAGCATGAGCGAACTCGTGGCAATGGGATATCCGGAGAGTATTGTAACGGATGTCTGCAGGCGAATCAGAGCCACTGAATACAAGCGGCGGCAGGCAGCCCCTTGTATCAAGATCACGCGGAAAGCATTTGGCTTGGGATGGAGAATGCCTATCGTCAACAGGTACAAAGGATAACGGAGTTTCTCGACAGCTGTCTATGGCGGGATCGCATGACAGCGATTTACCAAGGTGGCCTGGAGTAGAGTCTAGTGTACTCATTGTATTTGTTCGCTAAATGATACGCGTCATAGATCTGCCACACGAATATTCCTAGAAGAGAGGGAAGCACAAGCCACAAGCCCAACTCCTTGAACAGAATATAGCCAGTAAACCCAATGAGCACAAGCAGCGCTAAAATGCCAAGACCTCTAATCGCCCTCCCTGTGTAGACCTGTCCCATCCCAGGCAACAGAACGCTACCTGCAGCCGCCAATGTTGTGTTCTTGAAGCGCATTGGAGCAATCATCTGAGGCTCAAAGTATACCCTTTGGGCATAGGATGGAGCCGGGGAAGGCACATACACCAACTCCACCGCCGGAGCCATCGATACAGGAGCCAACAAACGTGTCCCACAGATCCGACAGAACATCGCTCCCGCAGAATCAAGGAGAGCTCCACATCTCGGGCACTGCGACATAGGTTCACGCCTCCACTAACCTATTGTATGGTTCACACATCTTATTCAAGGTTCCCGGTTGGCAATGCGAACTGAACTGGGTTCTGTGATTCCATCTGTCGTTCATGATCTGTCTCTTGTTCTTGTGAAACGCGCGTGCCCTGATTCGAAAGCCTTTTGGATAGTGGCAGCCTACTCAGAGGCGTGAACCAGATTTGATATTCGAGCAGATCAAAGTAGCTGGCTCTGACAATTTCTCGTACCTGATCGGCGACGAGAATACCGGGGAGGCGATTGTGGTCGATGCGCCATCTCCCATAGGATCGATTCTGGCTGCTGTCAAGAAACACAAGCTTAGGGTGAAGTACATTGTGAACACTCACGGTCACAGAGATCACACCTCCGGAAACGCGGAGCTTGCCAAGGCGACTGGAGCAAAGATAGCTGCCCATATCAGCGCCAGACATCAGAAGGACATTTCGCTGAAAGACCAGGACACACTGGCAATCGGCTCTATCCCAATCATAGTCCTTCACACGCCAGGTCACTCGCCTGACAGCATATGCCTAGAATTCGACAGGAAGATCCTTACGGGAGACACTCTTTTTGTGGGAGAGTGTGGGCGGACTGATATTTCTGGAGGGAACACAGCCCAACTATACGATAGTCTGTTTAACAAGATAGCGCGACTCGAAGATGACTATGAGGTCTATCCAGGACACAACTATGGAAAGAAGCCATCATCAACAATAGGTCTTGAGAAGAAGACAAACTACACACTTGAGCCAAGGTCTCTCGAAG
>CAZGRO010000045.1:0-11897 GCA_964528315.1 uncultured Candidatus Bathyarchaeia archaeon | reverse complement strand
GCTAGCTCCCGTCTTGCATAGGCCCGAAATCGGTGCGAAAGATGAATGAGGGTCAAGCATGGAAACTTGTGGCTTCAACGACGCTTCTCTGCTTGGCCCTGTCAACGTCCTATGTCCATCTGGTGGCTGCCCACACGGTCCTAGGAGATTTGGACGGAACCTTACCATACTATAGAAAGAACGATCATGAATCCAACCCGAAAAACGCGTTCGGCCTCGGTCACCTCCCGGGCCCGCTTGCTCACATGTGGCCAGGCAGCGGCTCGAACAGATATCTCGAAGACCCCTCTCGCCCGCCTGGCTATCAATCGCCCTTTCAAAACTATGAGCAGCCCTTCCAGTTAGCCGGGTCACGGTACTCGCCTGAGGGAGCGATACTCACATCTACTTCAGGCCGAGATACCGTGGGAGATTTCATCATAGGAATCAACTTCTCGCAGCCAGGCAAGTTTCCCTCGAACAACCTGTTCCGCTACTGGTCAACAACGATCTACATTCCCGCTCCATTCAAGAATAAGGCTGGCTTTCTGGAACAAGATGGTTTTGAGCCAGCTGGAATCAACTGGGATCTTGGCGAAACCACCAACATAGTCACAACTCTAACTGATAGTTATGGCAACATATCAGTCACAAGGGCCGGATCACTGGATCCTTTTGGCCCGAACTGGTGGATGATTCGGATAGGTGCAGGAGGCGGAGGCATGGTGTTCACTGCGCCGAATTGGGAGGAATGGTACTACGTAAGAATTAACCAGATGAAGGCTCCTGTTATCGCAGGAAGATACTTCTTCAAGATATTCCTCGACGACCACTACCCAACAAGAGCACAGAACAATGAGTTGAACCTTATCAGCAGCACGATGCCAGCTGAGAATTGGCCCGTGGTGCTTGTCAAAGGGGAACTCGACCCCGCAATCGCTTTTGGAACCATAAGATACGGGGGCTCAAACCAAGCCTTCTACGGTATGCCTCTTCGACTACCGGGGAGGGTAAGATTCGGAGGGGTTGCGGTCGATCCGGCCAATGGACGGATACTCAACCGAACCGTGGAGGCACGAGGATACCTCAACGCCTCATCGAAGGGACACTATGAGGTGGAGGGCATTGCTCCCGGGATTTATGACGTGTTTGTGAGCGCGGCAGGGTTTCCTGAACAGAAGCATGCGACAAAGATCATGTTGGCACGAGGCCAATCATTTTCCTTGGATCTGTACCTGAAACCTGGAACAGAGGTCCGGGGGGAGGTCTTTGCCAAATGCTTCGGCTCACCCATAGACTGGCATGGACAGTTTCCGGTAAGCATCGTGATCTATGACAGCGACGATTACAAGGAGGCCAGTATTGCCAGCTATTCACCGATAAATCTGACCCACGCGCCATTCACATCATACGTCAACAATGATACAGTCTTCGACATATTCGGCACCAATCCGTCTTCCTATTTCAAGTGGGGCCTTAGAAGATGGAATGTTCCTAGGCGAGTGGCATTCCCATGGGAGGGACCCTTGAGCTACTATCCTTACACCGAGTACCCTGACGCAAAAGATCCGTACGGAGTATTCAACGGGGTCGGGCCAGCCCAGACCTGGTGGGTCTCCCCGAACAGCACCCTTGAACCGGTCACGAGGCTCGGATCAACAGGGAGAAGCTTCCTCTTCCAGTTTGGAGCGCAGGGCTTCTATGGGGCACCTGCCCGCCTCAGCGGAATGATTCCTCAAATCTTCGCCACCTGGATTGATGGACTGCAGCCACGCACATACTTCCTGCGAGCATACGTACACGGATATGTGCAAACGACCTCCGACGGCTCAATGTTCAAGGATTACGCGTTCAAGATAACGTCGATAGAACGAGATGCAGCGCTCCACATCCAGATGGACGTCTACAAAGGAGGCACCATTCAAGTCACAGTTCACTTCCATGACTCCCTGGGGACGAGAACAGACGCAGCAATCGGGGGGCCTGACCCAGCCCGATACATAATAGCTGAATCATTTGACTATCTCGGGCAAACATCAGCACTGAACTTCACCCTAGTACCAAAATCATCGTCATCAACAACGATTCTGCTGACCGGACTGGGGATGGCGGGTGTAGTCTATCCTCCTGACCCCCGATCCGGAGTGAAATACTCTCTCTTGAGATACAGAGGGATCAGAGATTACGGCGTGACGCCTGGAACGCATACAATCAGAGTCTACATCAGAGGCTATGTGCAGGCTTCTGCCCATGCCGAAACCTTGCAGAAGTTGGATATCGCGCCGCTGTGTTTCGTCGCACTATGTTCCCAGTCACACATCAGCCTGCATATGTACAGAGGTGGGGGAATCAACGCCACGATCAGAAGCGTTGACTGGCAGATTCCGAGGAATGCACGGAACTGGGTTTGGAATGGCACAGAGATCTCGACACTGGTCTACGATATGGCCTCAAAGTCCTTTGTTGACGTAATTTATTTCTGGAATTCCTCTGCGATGACATGGAGCCTGCCAAAAGCCAACATCCTTCATAGTACTGTTCCTTGGCCTGGATGGGCAAGCAAGTTCGGATCAGGATCATCCTACATCTTGACGAATGGTTCCGTAATTCTGGAGAGGCTGGGGCCCGCATTTCCTAACCAGATATCTCGCTCCCCCAGTCAGGACATGGCGACCAATCTGTTTAGGGAGAACATGTTTCCAGTCACATTCCTCTACAGCCCGGGCTCCTACCGGGCGACGGATTTTAGATCCAATGTGGCGATCTACCCAGGGAAGTACTCGCTCACAGCCTGGACATATGGATACGTTCAGGAAGGAGTCTACACGCTCAGCGACCTTGGCAAGGTCGCTCTCTCCGTCGGCTCGCTCGCCGCACAGGCAGACTCAAACATAGAGCTGATAAAAGGCACGAGCTTCAACATCACAATCGTCTTCCGGAAGGAGGGCATCTTCGAGGGAATACCACACAACTCATCCGCCAGAATAAGGATCTACGACAGCTCAGACAGACTGGTGGCCGCCGCATCAACCTCGCTTGATTTCGGAGCTGCGAATCCGAAATCGGAATCGACAGGTTTCTTCGCAGATGGGCGGAAGATAGTTTTGGCCGGAGGAGGGGTGTCGATCCCCAAAGGAACGATGGTTCTGCAGTACAGGAACCTGGCTGGGCTGTATCGGTACTCGGAGCTGCTAACTGGAAACGAGAGACTGCAGGCGATAAAGAGAGCCCAGCTCTTCTCTCCCGACTATGGTGTCTGGGGCTCCGTGCTCGGAAAGGAATATCGCAGGAACTGGAATCTGAAGATAGATATTGTGAACTGGTATCTTGGCGAGGATGAGTTCCATCCGGCTCCAGCAGCCCTTCTCCACGGCGAATCCTCATTCCTATTCCCTTACAATCACCTCGGCCCATACGAACCCAAAACAGACATGATCATCCCCAATGTTCCCGTTGGAGGAGAGGCCTCGGTCGCGGTTGCTTTGGATCTAAGAGCATACATTCAGGGACATGTCTACTCCATCAACTGGTTTGAGGAGGTTAGAATGGAGAGCTGGGTTTCGGTGCAGATGAGAAAGGGTAGGGAATTCCAGAGATTTTACTCGTTTGACGGATTCTACGACGCCTACCTTTCACCGGGATCCTACGAGTTCAAACTCTCAATCACACCATTATCCAAGGGAGAAGTGGCTGTGACTCGGTCACTATTCCTCTCAGATGGTGCAAGCATTCTGGGAGAAGACTTCTTTCTTGGCGCCTATGAATCCAAACAAGGCCCAGCTGCCATGTCTTGTCTTTCCAGCCTGGGTGAACGGCTAAGGAGAACCAACTATGTCAAGAAGGAATTGAGCATTGACAGAAGGACAGCAGAGTCATGCTTGGCGCTCGCTTAGACCACTACCCTCTTAGCTCCACACTTGGGGCAGAACTGAGCTTCACCTGGGATTTGTGTTCCGCATGATGCGCAGAACGCCATACCGACTTTGAGCGGCACGGGAGGGGGAGTAGGAGGAAGAGGAGCCGGGCTTGGCTTTTTCAGGAGCATCAGCGCTATCATCCCAAGTACTAGGGCCGCGAGGACTCCTATGATGATCAGGCTGTACTCTCCGATTGTCTCCATGATCGTGGGCGGCTTCCCTTGTTTGATGCTTAAGGCGACTGTGGCGTCGTGGGTTTTGCCGCCTCCAGAGGCAGCTACCGTCAGTGCGTAAGACCCTGCCGGCGTGTTTCTGGTCGTCTTGATGGTCAAAGTAGACGAGCCGCCAGGCGTGACCTTAGTGCTGCTGAATGTAGCGGTCGCGCCGCTTGGGAGTCCTGAGGCCGAGAGATCAACCGCGGACTTGAATCCCGCGATAGGGTTGATTGTGACTAGGTGCGTTGCCGCCTCGCCTTGTTCGATTTCACTCGAGGTGGGGGATACGGTGATTATGAAGTCCTCTTCAGGCGCAGCGTCTACTTCGAGGCTCAAGGTGGTGGTCCTTGTCAGTCCTCCGCCGGACGCTGTCAATGTCAGTGTGTACGTCCCCGGTCCGGCTGACTTGGTCGTGGTAATTGCCAGCGTTGATTGGAATGTCGGGTTTGAGGCCGGGGGGTTGAATGAGTGTGTCACACCAGATGGCAATCCTGCAAGGCTCAGGCTGACGGCCTGGCTCGGCCCGTTGAGGAGAGAAACGACGATCACGTAGGATGTTGACTCGCCAGCTGTGACCTTCTGGATTGAGGGTGAGGCTGAAACAGAGAAATCGAATGGGGGCGGAGCCGCACTGACAGTGAAAGACATCGTGACCTGATTGTTGTATCTGTTCGGGTCGTCGTAGGCATAGGGGGAAGGATCTACAATCAGAATGACCGTGTGAGGGCCTTCCGTTGCCGTCCAAGGAGCGCTGGCGGTGCTCAGTAGAGCGGGGTACCCTGTCGGGCCAGGATACGACACTGTTACAGTGCCGAGAAAAGCTCCATCGAAATAGGCCCCGATTCGTACGCTCTGCGGGTAGGGCCGGTTTGTACTAAGCGTAGAGAGCAGAACCGAGAATGCTACTGAATCCCCTACCTTGGGAGCTGTTGGGGTCATTGTTGGGTTGGACAGGGCCCAATCTGTTGCTGCCGCACTTGAGAGCACAACCAGTTTGACATAATCAGTACGGTATCCCGGCGTGGGATTGTAACCCGCGACAGGTATCGAGTAGCTTCCCGGGGCCTTGCCTGAACTCACTGATACATACAGGGTTCGGGTGAACGAAGGCGAAGGTGTTCCAGAGGCTGATGGAGAAAACCAGAAATTCAGGCCCATAAGGTCAGGTCCCACCGGGGCTATCAACAACTGGACATTGGCGGTTGGCGAACTCACCAGAGTAACTGTGACAGTATATGTGACGGTCTGGCCTGGAAAAGCAAACCTTGTGTCCGGTTGAGCATTAATGGAGAAATTGAACACAGCATATACAGAGGTGATGCCACCCAGCATCAAAGAGAAAAGCGATAAGGTTACAAACATCAAGATGACTCTAGTGCGTTTCATGGCTAATCACATAAACATGTATTCAAGGTGTTCTTATGCCTTTTCGCTGAAGGCCTCTGTCAGTTGCCCGTAAAGAAGCGCAGCATGACCTCTGTCAGATTTCTGAGACTCTGCACGGAAACGCTTTCATCATAGCCGTGAGCTCGGCTTAGCTCGTCTGCTGCGCCATGAGAGATAGCGTCTATGCCCAGATCGGTTTTGACCCTTGAGACATCTGTTGACCCAAAACCAGCCGCTATCGGCAACTCCCTTTTCAGGATCTCCTCTGCCGCGGCCCGGTAGAGCTTGAGGTATTCGTTTTCAGGCGACGTAGCGAATGGCCTTGAGGCTCCCGGTCTCACTTTGAATTCTAGGTCCAAATTGCTGCGAAGCTTCACGTCGATTATTGCATTCGTCAGCTCTAGCAGGGCTTCATCGAAGTTCTCGTCCGGGATCACTCGTCTATCGCCTTCTATCGTACAGGTCTCTGGGATGGCGTTTTGCGCGTGTCCACCATTGATCAAAGTGACGTTCAAGCACGGTTTTACCCGAGCGATCCCGGATTTGAGCGGAGCGGGGTAGCTCGACCATTTCGATTCTATTTTCAGGCCAAGCTCCTTGATCGCCTCAAGAACTGGGAGCATTGCAAGAATTGCGTTTACTCCCATGTGAGGGACTGATGAGTGAACTGTCTTGCCTTTAGTTGTGATCTTGTAAGAGATGAAACCTGCAGATCCAATCCCGATCGTATCTATGCCTCCGTCAAGTGAAAGCAGCAGATCTCCTTCCACGTACTTCTTCCCTTCGCGGGTGGCATCGACCAGATATCGCAAACCTGTGTACTCGCCATACTCCTCATCGCATGTGAGGCTTGCGTCAATCGTATACCTTGACTGAAGGCCGCTTTTCCCGGCGATTTCAAGAGCCTTGAACAGGCAGGCTATTGATCCCTTCATGTCTGAAGATCCTCTCCCATATAGCCTGCCTTCTTTCACTAAGGGTTCGAACGGTTTTGTAACAGTCCAGAGCTCTGTCGCTCCTGCCATTACTACATCAAAGTGGCCGTTGACGTGAATTACCCGTCCGCTTCTTTTGCGGGCGGTCAGCAGAAGATTGAGACGTGGGCCCTGAAACTGTGATGCCAACTCCTGAAGTTGCGAATACTTTTCCTCTGGGACTTCGATGATCTGAACATTGTAGTGCGGCAGATGAGACTTCGCCCATGACTCAGTGTAATCGATGAATTCCTTGTATTGTGTACCGGCTGGTGACTCAGTCCTTATCGAAACCATCTTCTGAGCGAGATCGACGAGATCCTTCAGATCGTTCTGATCAATTCCCTGAGCTTCTGAATCCACATCTACCACATGCAGATAGGAAGGGCGAGGTACTACTTTTGTCTTAGCGAGCGACAGTTGTAGGATCATTCGTCAGATTGGCAGCTCTTCGATATGCTTAAGCAGATCTTGGAGTTCGGTATGTTTGCACGGTAGGAAAGCTGACAGTGATGCGCAGGCACCTGTATGTCTCATCTGGGTTGATGCTGGCGATATTCGTGGTGTGGGCAACCATCTCTGTGAGCGGCCAAACCTGGCGAATCAGGAGCTACACAATGGCCAAGAGTATTGATGAATCCTCTGGAAGGCCCAGCATGAATACAACCCGATTTCTCGTATCTGATGAAAAGGCGGTGTGCTGGTTTGAGATAGAGGTGGATGGTTTTGGACCGTTGACATTGACCTGGAAATGGCTGCAGCCAGAGGGAGCAGCCTACAGGGAACATACCGTGGTCGAGCAGATTCCTCGCAGTGGCAGCTACCGGTTCTGGGACATCATCAGCATCAGAAATACCGCGGTCGCCCAAAAACAGGGGAAGTGGACCGTGGAAGTTCTAGTGAGAACAGAAAGACTCTTCCAGACATCGTTCATGTTGGAAACACCGCCGACCTCTTATTCAGTCCAAGTCAAGGTTACAGGTTTCGACAGGAAGTTCTTCACGAGCATACATGTTGATGGGACTAAGGTCGGAATCATTGAAGGCGGAGAAACGAAGGATCTCTCCTTCAAGATTGGAAGTGCACATACGTTGATGGTCGATGAATTCGTTCAGGGGGGAGAGGGAATCAGATATCGATGCTCAAGCAACTCCATTTCAGCACAAGACGAGATGGCCCACCTTTTCTTCTACGAAACCGAGTACTATCTGAAGGTCGCATCTGATTATGGCTCGCCAAAAGGAGAAGGATGGTACAAGGCAGGCTCCATGGCAACATTTTCAGTGTTGACATCCGCGAGTGGAGAGTGGGGCACACAATACGTATTCACGCAGTGGGCTGGCGATTGGACAGGGAACTCAGTGATTGGCAATGCACTGATGGATCGCCCCAAGATGGTGAAGGCTTTGTGGACGGCGGATCAATCTCAGCTTTACATGTTGGTTGCGGTAGCCGCCATTGCAGTGACAGTTGTGCTCGCAGCGGCTATGGCCATAAGAAGGCGTTCCAAGAAGCTTGCCACAAAAGTTGTTGCAGAACCAAAGGCGCCCGTTTGTCCTGAGTGCGGGAAGCAGATGCTCTATGTTGAAAGAGTCAGACGGCACTACTGCACTAATTGCAAGAAGTACCGACAGTAGCGTGCTGCCCATGGCGCTGGAGCTAGGCTAGACTTTCGGCTATTTCCCGGACCGTGGAAAGGAATACTTCAAGCTCGTCTGCGGTGTTGTAGATGTACAGGGAGGCTCGAGCTGTTCCGTTCGCATGAACTATCTCCTTCATTGTGGGAAGAGCACAGTGATGCCCCGATCTTATCATGATTTTCTTGGAAACGTCAAGAGCAAGAGCCACATCATGCGGATTCAGTTCGCCTACATTGAATGACGTCAATGCAACTCTGTCCTCAATCTTCTCTGGCCCATAGACCTTCACCTTCCCGATTTCCTTCAACCCTGTATACAGCCTCTTCCCTAGCTCCAGCTCGTGAGCTCTCACATTTTCCATACCGATTTGCGTCAGGTAGTCGACCGCGCGACCGAGCCCTATTCCTTCAGCAATTGCAGGTGTACCCGCCTCAAATCTCCTCCATCCTCCAGTAAGTTGGTACTGATTGGCTGAAACATCTTGGATGGTCCCGCCGCCTATGAATGTGGGCTCAACCTGGTCTACCAGCTCTCTTTTGATGTATAGAGCTCCGGATCCGGTGGGTCCGCACATTTTGTGTCCTGAAAAGGCCAGAAAGTCGCAGCCTATCTTCCGAACGTCCACTTTCAGATGGGGAACTGATTGGGCCGCATCTATGACCGTGAGCGCTCCTTTTTCCTGCGCCAGTTTCACTATGTCGCCAACTGGAACGATTGATCCGACAGCGTTTGACACGTGAGGAAATGCCACCAGTCTTGTGGAGTTGTCAATCGCCTTCTCAAAGTCTGCCAAGTTGAAAATCCCCTGCTGGTCGGGACTTACCACCTCCACTCTCACGCCATGCCGCTGTTGGGCTCTCTGCCAGATTATGAAGTTCGAGTGATGATCCATCATCGTGGTGACGATTTTGTCTTCTTTTCTCCATTTCAAGCCGTTCGCAACTGTGTTCAGCCCTTCAGTCGTGTTTCTAGTTAAGACTATTTCTTCCTCGTCACGTGCGTTGAGGAATCGAGCAACCTTGCTGTGAGCAAGGGAGTACTCCTCGCTGGCTTTCTGCGAGAGCTGATGAATGCCGCGATCGATGTTAGCTCGATATTTGTGGTAAAACTCTAGCATCTTGTCGAGGACCGGTTCAGGTGTGAGGCTGCTCGCGGCGCTGTCCATATAGATGATCCCAGTCTTCAGAATAGGATAGTCTTCGCGAATCCTATCCACATCAAGCAACATTCTATTCCTCAATGGCACATGCGAGGATTCGGAGGACCGGGAAGGTATATCGCCGAAGCCCTCTCGTCCCACTGCATCCGCCTAGACGATTATTCCTCATACTCTTAAACAATCATCGGAGAGCAAAGAGCGGCGGTTCAGGGCTCAGTTAAGTTCATTAGATCCCTCGGCCCGTCTTGCTAGACTGCAAAGGTGAGTTGATGGCCCGCCAATCACATTAACTCATGCCTTGACTCTTTCTATAGCGAATGCTGGGCCTCAACTGTGGGCAGGGAAGGAAAGCGATGCTGGACATAAGATTTGTTAGAGAGAATTCTCAAGCAGTCAAAAATGACCTCACTAGAAGGGGAAATCTGGAGAAGATAGAATGGGTTGACGAGCTGCTACGGCTTGATGTCGAATGGCGCAGGATATTGACCGAAGTCAACGCACTGAGAGAGCAGCGAAACAGGATCACTGAGGAAATCGCGAGGCTGAAGAAGTCCGGCCAGGAGGCGAGCATGAAGATCAGAGAAGCTGAGGCCATCCCTGACATGATCGAGGAACAGGAAAGGAAGATTGCCGAGCACAGACAGAGGATAGACTTTCTATTGATGCGACTTCCAAACTTGATGCATGAATCTGTGCCCCAGGGGGAGAATGAGGAGGACAATGTGGAAGTCAAGACATGGGGAAACAAACCGGTCTTCTCCTTCAAACCCAAGGACCACATAGACCTCGGCGAGGGTCTGAAACTGATTGACATTGAGAGAGCTGCGAAGGTGGCCGGCGCGAGATTCTACTACTTGAGAAACGATCTTGTCAGATTGAATTGGGCGATTATCAGTTTCGCTCTGGACAGAATGAAGGAGAAGAGGTTCACGCTCATTCAACCTCCTTATCTGCTGAGAAGGGAGGCTATGGAGGGAGCGGTCGATCTTTCCGATTTTCAGGATGTAATATACAAGGTGGAGAACGAAGATCTTCATCTGATTGCCACCTCTGAACATGCACTTCTAGGAATGCATAAAGATGAGATTCTCAATGGGGGGGATCTACCTCTTCGATATTGCGGCGTAAGCCCCTGCTTCAGAAAAGAGGCAGGCGCACACGGAAGAGACACGAAGGGAATATTCCGAGTCCATCAATTTGAGAAAGTGGAACAGTTCATCTTCAGCAAACCAGAACAGTCCTGGGCTGAACATGAGCTTATGATCCGGAACGCGGAGGAAATCTTTCAAACGTTGAAACTGCCCTATAGGATCGTGAATGTTTGCAGCGGAGAACTTGGTACAGTGGCGGCCAAGAAGTTTGATTTGGAGGTTTGGCTTCCTGGCCAGAACAAGTATAGGGAAGCGGTCTCATGCAGCAATTGCACCTCGTATCAGGCTGTGAGATCCAACATCAAGTACCGAGACAAACCCAACGAACCGACCGCGTATGTTCACACGCTCAACAGCACTCTCATTGCGACAGAACGTGCCGTTGTTGCCATACTGGAAAACTGTCAGAGAGAAGACGGATCCATAAGAATACCGGACGCCATGGTCCCATACATGAATGGAACAACCGAGATATCAACGGCCAGAAAATAGAGGGCACAAGATGAGCGACTTCACTACTAGCTAGGGCCAAAGGAAAAAAAGAGAAGGCATTGTCCGGTTTTCAGTGGTTCACTGACCCTATCTGCAGCTTCTCAGCATATGACCTGTTCAGAACCCTTGCAGTATACAGATTGACAAGGCTGTTTGCGCTTGCCTCGCCTGTGATCTTTCCGAAGTCTCCCTTAAGCGACCTCCACTTCAGTCTTGTTCGCCCGCTCTTCGAGTTGTAGATCACGCCCAATACGTTAGAGACCCTTGTGAAGGATATGTCTCCTTCCACCTGCACCGTCTCCTTGTCCTCAGCCTCAACATACATTGTTCCTATTTGCGAGGCTCTTTCAGGGAATACTGAATGATCTTCGGCGAGTTCCATGGGCATGAATGATTGGCAGGTGCTCAGAATCATGAACCTTCTGAAGTACTCCAAGTCGCAGACTGCCTCGATCTCCATAAGTATCCCAGGCAGGTGAGCCTGCGGGCTGATGCTATGATGTAAACGGATTTAACTCTATTCCCCTATGAGAGCGAGAAAAATGCTCGATATTGACTTTCTGTTGATTTGTTCGCATAGATAGGTGAATAGGTTTGCCTGCGCACCAAGAAAGAAGCGTACCATCTACGTCTTCGATCCCATTGCTTTCGCCAGCTGTCTTCCTAACTCTCTGCATTCCTGTAGGATCTTCTGGCTTGGCTTTCCGTAGGACCCGACCGGTGTGCCTACCTGTTTTCCCACCCTCTTGAACAGCTCCACCATCACAGACCTCACCTTTCCACCGCCGCCGTGGGAGTAGAATATCGCATACGGCTTGCCTGTGTAGCCGTCCAGCTTCTTTACTGTGGCTTGAATGTAGTGGTCGTCCATGAAGGTCTTCAACCCGCCCGCGATGTAGCTGAAGTAATCTGGTGATCCGAAAGCCACGCAGTTGAACTTGGGAAAAGTGGAAATGTCGAATCGGCCGTCGTTTGTGTTGAACG
>CAZGRO010000044.1:0-11897 GCA_964528315.1 uncultured Candidatus Bathyarchaeia archaeon | reverse complement strand
CTGCTGATCGCCTATGTGCTTCTGGGAATCTATGGAGTAGAATCAACTCGCACAGCCGCACCCACGAATGACTGGACGTTTAACTGGGTCTTCACAAACGCTCTCGTGGCGCTGGACAGTGCCATGTATTCGTTGCTGGCTTTCTTCATAGCTTCAGCCTCATTCAGAGCATTCAAGGCCAGAACCAAGGAGGCTGGCGTACTGCTGATCTCGGGCGCAATAACCATGCTTTACAACGCACCTGCAGGATCTGCAATATTCGGGCCACTGGCACCCAGTTTCAACGATCTCGGGGACTGGATATTGAACGTCCCGAACATGGCGGGCTTTCGAGGTATCCTGATTGGCGCTGCAGTTGGAGCGATATCTCTAGGAATTCGAGTGCTGACAGGTAGAGAAAGAGGATACTTGGGAGCTGGTGAGTAGAAATGTCGTTTTGGAAGAAACTTGAAGCTGTCGATGCTCGGATCATCTACCTGATCCTTTGGATCGCGATCGGATTGCCGCTGCTTACTCCACTCTACTTACCGCTCTCCATTAGCCCAGACACTGTGAATTACCACAAGGCTATCGAGGCGCTACCTGCCGGAGCTGTGGTGGCGTTTGGCATGGATGTCTCACCTGCCGGATATGGTGGAGAGTTGGGGCCTCAGGCTCGTGCAACAGCGTACCACTTGTTCACCAAACCCGTCAAGATAGTCTTTCTCAGTTTCTGGGAGACAGGTGCCCCCCTCATACAGGATGTCTGGAAGAACCGGTACGTTGCGGATGCGATGAAGGACAAGAAGTACGGAGAAGACTATGTCAATCTGCACTGGATACCTGGCACTGAGACTGGAATGGCAGCGTTTGCTGAGGATGTTTGGAAGACTGTGCCAGCAGATTACAAAGGTACAAAACTCGCGGATCTTCCCATGATGGCGAAGATCAAGTCCGTGAATGATTTCGCGATGCTGGTCTGCATCGAGACAGGCACTCCAGGCGGACCTGAATATCTGCGACAGTGGCAAGCAAGGAACAGGAATCTGAAAATGCTGGTCGGCTCCTTGGGAGTGAGTGTCCCAGCGAACATCGCCTATATGGCATCCGGACAATACATAAGCATCCTACGAGGCGGCAGAGGCGCCACCGAATATCAATACATCTTGAAAATCGTCACTCCCACAGACGTTCAGGGCTCTGACGCAATGACAATGTCACACGTGGTCGTACTCGTCTTCCTACTGCTTGGTAACCTCGGCTACTTGGCCACGAAAGGGCAGAAGGGAGGAAAGAAATAGGAGGGAATTGACATGGCAGTGGATCTAGCTACAATGCTCGGCATATATGTGTACGCCTTGTTCGCCTTAGGGGCCTACAGCTTCACATACAAGGACAATAGCTTCTTCAAATTCGCTGAGCACACCTATGTGGCTCTAAGCATCGCCTACAACGCATCGGTCGCCTATGGATACATAAGATTCACAGCAGTTCAACCTGTGATTACTGGAAAAGATGCAACCTTCCTTATTCCTCTGGTGATTGGGGCCCTATTCATCTTCTTCTTTTCGAAGAAGTACTTCTGGCTGTATAGGTTCCCAATTGCTATCATAACCGGCACAGGCATGGGGCTGGCTATGAGCGGCACAATATCGGCGCAATTCTTGGACCAGGTCGTCGCTACTGTAAGGCTGCCCTTGTATGTTGTAGATAAGGTGCTGGGCTTCAGACCAATGGACACTCTCAACAACTGGTTGATCTTCATAATGGTGATCGGGACACTGGCGTATTTCTTCTTCTCAATTACACCTGAGTCCTCTCTTGGTGCTGTCACTGGTAAGCTAGGGCTGATCGGTCGATGGACGATGATGGTCGCGTTCGGATCGGCCTTCGGCAACACTGTGATGACAAGAATGAACCTGTTCATCGGAGTCTACAAGAACCTTCTCAGAGACTACACTTCTTTCCTAGGACTGGCTGCACTGATACTAGTTGTCGCTACGTTGGAAGGACAGAGGGCGAAGAAGTCCGCGCAATAGGAATAGGGTATCAAGCCCTATCAATCACCCTTTTTTTGGTATCTTTGCGTTCATAGAACTAGTAATCGAAGGTCGAAACCTTAGCTTGTCGCTCGCTTGGGCGACGTGCAGATAGGCCTTCAAGACAATTCCATGTTCCTGGTCGGTTATGGGTTTGATGAAAGAAAGTCCAACTCTGGAGGACTATCTTGCCACAGGGGCGCTCTCCAATGTTCCACTTTGGATATACCTTCTTCTCCTAACTTTTGACACCAGCGGACACACTCTGTCGAGCCCAATACTGTTCTATACGATCATTCCGATCATTGCGATGTTGACGGGAGGTTTCGTTGCCTCCTTTCTCATGTGTCGAAGAATCAAGAGTCACTCCTTTCGAAACGGTTTCCTGTTCGGAGTCGCCGCTACAGTTGTCAACCTCATCTTTGGAGTCGCCACACTTGCGCCTTCAACGCCTTTTGTGGCTGCCATTTGTTTTCTGGCAAGTGCGGTCCTTGCTGTCATTCTGTGGCGCAGAAAAGATACGGCACATCAGAGATGACTGTGCCATCCGACTTGGATACTCTAGTTCTTGACAGCGGATCGAATGTCCTGCATTGCTTCTGGCAAGAATGCATTTCGCTTCGCTGAGACATGGTAAGAAGCGCAGTGGAAGAGTAGATGCCTCTGTTGGGAACCCGATCACTGTGATTTGACTTCAACAATATGTTTAAGTCCGTGCCACAGAATTATGGCGTTTCAAATCTGAAAGAGTGGCCGAAATGGGAAACCAGGCACCTTCATTGGATCCCGAGAAGATCACTGTGATCCTTGCGACTGACTGCGGAAGTACCACAAGCAAAGCAAGATTCTTCAAGAGACTCAAGAACGAGTACCGATTCGTGTGCGCCGGAGAGGCGCCAACTACAGTCGAGGCCCCATATGAAGATGTCACATTAGGCGTAAGGAATGCTGTGAGAGAAGTCGAGGAACTTACAGGCCATAGACTACTCTCCGACAAGGGAATCATTGACACTCGAGCCGACGAGAAAACAGGTATCGATCTCTACGCCACTACTAGCAGTGCGGGTGGGGGTTTGCAGATGATGGTTGCTGGTGTTGTGAAATCGATGACTGGGGAGAGTGCAGAGCGGGCGGCGCTTGGGGCGGGGGCTATCGTCATGGACGTGATTGCGGTCAATGATGGGAGGCGGCTACACCAGAAGGTTGAGATGATGAGGCATCTCAGGCCTGACATGATCCTCGTAGCTGGAGGCACAGACGGAGGAGACATCGAACATGTTGTTCAGACGGCCGAGGTGATTCGAACCGCTGAGCCTAAGGCTCGTCTCGGCATAGGATATAAGCTACCCATCGTCTACGCCGGAAATGATCGAGCAAGAAAACAGGTTCAGCAGATCTTGGGATCTAGATACGCTCTCACGATAGTGGACAATCTTCGGCCAACTCTAGAAGTCGAGAATTCAGAGCCGGCCCGGGAAGCGATTCATGAGCTGTTTATGGAGCATGTGATGTCTCATGCCCCCGGATATAACAAGCTGATGGAGTGGACACCTATACCCATAATGCCCACGCCCGCAGCTGAGGGGAGGATGTTTCGTACCATTGCAGAAAGAAGAAAGGTCAATGTTATTGGGGTTGGTTTGGGTGGTGCGACAACTAATGTCTACTCGGTTTATGATGGTAAGTTTGTTCGTACGGTTAGCGCGAATCTAGGTATGAGCTACAGCATCTGCAACGTCCTGCATTCTGCTGGCTTACAAAACATAACGCGGTGGCTCCCATTCGAATACGACGAAACCAACATTCGGAATGTACTTCGCAACAAGATGATCCGACCTACAACAATTCCTAGAACGATCGACGAACTGGTAATTGAGCATGCAGTTGCTCGAGAGGCGCTTAGACTAGGTTTCATGCACCACAAGTTCTTGGCACGAGGGCTTAGAGGTGTCCGGATTCAGAGAACTATAGCAGACATCTTTGATCAAAGGGCATTCACGGAAACATACATTGACATGATGAATATCCATATGATCGCGGGCACAGGGGGGCTGCTTTCTCATGCGCCCAGACGCGCCCAGACCGCTCTGGCGTTGATCGATGGCTTCCTTCCTGAAGGGGTGACCAAACTGGCGCAAGACAGTGTGTTCATGATGCCTCATCTTGGAGTTCTGTCCTCAGTGCATCCAACGGCCGCACTGGAGATCTTCGAAAAAGACTGTCTTGTTAGAATAGGTACGTGCATCGCGCCAAGAGGTACAGTCGCCGAAGGTGCTGATGCCTTCAAGTTGAAGGGCGCAATGCCTGATGGATCCGTAATAGAAAAATCACTGAAATCCGGCGAGATGGATCGGTTTTCTCTGGAAGAGGGAAGAACCGTATCGATTGAGATCGAACCTGCGAAAGAGCTTGATATCGGCGCGGGACCCGGCAACAAGTCGATGGTCGAAGTCGAGGGTGGAGTGGTGGGGGTTGTTCTGGATGCGAGAGGAAGACCCTTGGCCTTACCTCAAGACGACAAGGAACGTAGGAGAAGGCTGCTTCAATGGTTCTCCGTGTTAGACGCCTATCCAAAGTCAGCACTCGAACGGTTCGCCGAAGGCCTAGCACCTACAGTCAAAGTCAGTGAACCAAGTAAGAGGAACTAGCAATGGCATTGGCATACACTCCCGGACTGAAAGTCAAGGCCTCGACGACAATCCAAGCGGCGAGAAGGCTGCCTATTCCTGGAGAGGTCTTGGTAAGAGAGGGGGAGAAGGTCGGATTTGACACAATAGTCGCTAGAACATCCGTTCCCGGTGGAGTGGAAATAATGAAACTTGTTCACCTTCTGGGCATTGACCCAGATGAAGTGGGCATGTACATGAAAAGAAAGGTCGGCGACAACGTACAGAAGGACGAGATCATCGCCGAGAAGAAGGGCTTCCTTGGAATGTTCGCATCCGTTGCGAAATCCCCCACAACAGGAGTGATACAACAAGTCTCAGAATTGACTGGGCAGGTCACAATATCGGAACCTCCAGTTCCTCTGGAGGTGAAAGCCTACGTTCCCGGTCAAATCGAGAAGATTCTACCTAATGAAGGCGTGTTAGTTAAAGCAAACGGTGCCCTGATCCAAGGCATTTTCGGAATAGGCGGCGAAACTCACGGGCAGATTGCTTTCGCGGTTGATTCACCCGACGAGATGTTGACCCATGACAAGATACGTGAGAATCATAACGGAAAGGTTCTTGTCGGAGGTTCTCTTGTGAGGGTCGACGCACTGCGAAAAGCCATTTCCTTGGGGGTCAAAGGAATTATCGTTGGCGGCATAGAAGACAAAGATCTATCCGACTTCTTGGGTTACGAGATTGGTGTCGCTATAACAGGCCACGAGAACATCGGTTTGACTCTGATAATCACAGAAGGGTTCGGTAGGATGCGGATGTCAGACAGGACCTTCAATCTCCTGAAAGAGCTGGAAGGGAAAGAGGCAGCGATAAACGGCGCCACCCAGATCAGAGCGGGAGTAATACGGCCCGAGATAATAGTGCCCCAGCTAGAGAGCGAATCTAAGGCCCAGACATCTGAGGATTTCGTGCCTCAGAAGGGCATGGAACCTGGAATGGCGGTGCGAATAATACGAGAACCGGATTTCGGTCGAATAGGCGAGATTGTGAGCCTTCCTGTTGACCTCCAGGTGGTTAACACTGAGTCACCTGTGCGAGTTCTTGAAGTCAGACTAGAAGACGGTAGTACTGTGGTTGTACCGAGAGCGGATGTAGAAATAATCGAAGAGTGAAACTAGATCAGCAATCACTTGCAGCAGAAAAACAACTGAGGAGATAATGGTAGCTCGAAGCTACCCTCTTTCTTCGATGCCTATAGCTCCGGTTCGAGGAGAGAACGCACGCCTATGTTTTCGTATCTCGAAACAAAGCGACAGAGGAGCACGACTAGAGGCGGCGGAGTGGCTTATTCTTCTATGATCTCGACATTAGCTCGTGGTACGATCACTTTTCGTCCGTCTTCGAGCGCTACCTGAACGACTCTGACCTCTGATTCGGACTCGGCCTTCTGCAGTTCAACTGGTAGACTGACAACTTGTCCAATGGCGCCGAAATATGGATCCCTGATTATTCTGACCGGGGTGCCTGGAGTCATTCCCGCAGAAGCCTCTTTTTCATCCTCCATCATGCCCTTTGCCTCATTCTCTGTCAGGGCGATAACTATCTCAGGTCTGATAACGCCGGCTCTGATCTGGGTGGCGCCGTTGATCGATGCCTCTCTTCCATCAAACGATTTCAGCAGGTCGAAGGTTCTTTCGGGCATTTTCATCTTGCCGAAGCCCTCGGTGATTATCAGGGTTGTTCCTATTTCTTCTTGTCCGGTTATGGCGACTCCTATCTCGTAGCCTAGGAATTTGATGAGGTCCTCGTCTTCTACCCCCCCGACAACTATCCCTTTGACGCCGGTCTTGACTGCTTTCGCCAGTGCGTCACCTGTCACCAATGAACCTCCGACAAGAACCTTGCCCGCATGCGATGATTCAATGGCTTCTGCTGTGAGGATGTCGTCTGGCGTTTTCGCGGCCATTTTCAGCTCTGCGTGAGCTTCTCCTCCAACGCCAAAGATGCCTTGAACCAGGGCTGCGGGTGTACGGATCATCACGCCCTCCCTAGGCAACACTTGGACAATCTTGCCCGGAATGTAAGCTGTTATTTCAACCGGGACATAGGCCTCTCTTAGAGCAACCTGGCCTGTCACATCTGACACCAACTCAATCGTTCCGTCAACAGGAGACTTCACAAACGATTTGAAGAGACCAAAGAATGAGCTGCGTTTTGCGAAGACCTCGTCCTTGGCAACTGGCTCTTTCAGCTTCTTCAGCATGTACTGGCTCGTTTCCTCAGGATCAACGCCAAGTGCATTTGCCACGTTTATGAGATGAACTTCTCCTGGGACCTGAGTCTTTGCCACAACCTGATCATGCTTCACCAAGTCTCCTTCTTTCACCAAAACTTCGCCATGTATCGGCAATCTTCGTGTCTTGCTGACTATTGCGAATCTCTTGACTTTGAGTCCTGGCGTATATGCGTGGGCCATCTCAGTTGCCTCCTTTGCCCTCGACCTGTTCAATCCTCTCGTATATGCTCTCAGGATAGGCATCCAAGGCCTTGAACCATTCAAGCAGTTTCTGTCTTCTTGCCGTCTGATCATCAGGAAGCTGGATAGGTCTACCTCTGCAGTCAAAGATCAATCCAACAACTCCGCCCTCAACACTGGTTTCCAATCCATGGCCCGGTCCTCTTCCTACATCCAGATCCTTGGCTGGAGAAAGAATCAGCTTAGCGGTCTTACCCTGCTCCAGCGGAACCACTTTCATCGAGCCAAACTCAACATTGTCTTCCACAACGCGCGCTTCGTCCTCAACCTTGAAGCTCAACGCGTTTCCGCCCTTGGCCAGCACCCCTCTCGGCGCAATACATGTTCCAAGTCTCACGAGGCAGTCTTTCTCGAATACCTCCAGTGATGGCTTTGGATAGACAGTTGAAAGAACTCCTAGGTGTGGCATCATGAACACGCTGTCCTGTGCGAGCTTTGTCATTCCTTCGGGCTGGAATCCATCGATCAGAAGCAGTGCAGATTGGGCGCGTCTGGGCGCATGAGAAAGCAGACCTCCAGTTCCTGCCAAGGAATCAACATGCATCATATCGATGTAAGTCTCAACCTCAGCCTTCTGATCGAAGATCTCACCCATTGTTTTGACCCTTTGCACTCCCATCAGGCCTCTGGCCAGCTGCTTATGATGATGGAAGCCAAGTCTCAAGGCCTCACGAGCCACGGCGTGTTCGACCATGAGTTCCTCAAGGGTTTGTGGGATCGTGGTGGGTCGGATCATCTTGTTGCGAAGTCGGTTTCGAACAAGGGCTGCTTCCACATCAAAGGGGATCCAACGCATGATGTTCTGAATTCCCGCTTCTTTGAGGACATTGCAGATGCTGTAGCTCATACCTAGATTCGCGCTAACCGTACGAACAAACTTACCATCATAAACCGAGTAGACATTAGTTGTCGCACCACCCAAACCAACCCCAATAACATTGACCTTCCTTAGTTCTGCCAAGGTTCTGAACATTCGGCCTTCGCCCGCGGGGGTTGGCATTATCGGGACCTCAGTCCATTTCATGAGTCTGTCATATCCTGGGGCATGAGACATCACATGCTCCATGAACAGCTCATGAATCGCATCCCGGGCTGGCTCAGGGTTCTCAAGTTCAAGAACTGGTCTTATGTTGTCCACTATCTTCAGGGCGAACTTGCCTAAGGTGTTTTGAATGGCAGGTCTTGCATCCTTGTTTCCTGAGTAGACAATTGGGAGCTCGTAGCCTATTCCGAGTCGCGCCTTGGGCTCGGCTGCTGATATCAATTCAGCCATTTCTGTGACATGGGTGATAGTGCCGCCGTCAGTGCCGCCGGCCACGAGAATCATGTCGGGTCTCAGGGTTCTGATTCGCTGGATCTTCTGATGAGGCATTCTTCCATCATCAACCGCTATTGCGTCCATGACTATGGCTCCGGCGCCTAGTGCGGCGCGTTCCGCGCTCTCCGCCGTCATAGTCTTCACAACACCAGCAACCATCATCTGCAAACCCCCACCCGCACTGCTAGTAGTGGCGTAGATGTCGACACCTTCTTTGCCGGCTCTGCGCGGCCAGATGATGCCCCTCTCTTCTAGCAGATTGAGCCCTGTCAACTCCTCGACTTCCCTGACAGCATTTCGTACGCCTCTCGTTACGTCTTCAAAAGGTGCCTCGACTGTTGTGGGAGCCTCACCGCTGGAGACGAATCTGTACTCATTTCCCTTCTTCATGAAAAGCCGTGCTTTGGTCGTTGTGCTTCCCACATCGGTCACAAGTGCGATATCGAACTCCTCTCCAGTCTTTGTCTGACTCAGTTCTATATCCTCCGTACGCGATTTTGGCTAGACGCATTATTCCAAGCATGCTTTTAAGTCTAAGAGATTGGCCTCTTTTGACTGTCTAAGTAACTCTCCGAGTTTTCATGCTCCTTTTCGCAACTGATAAATCTGCGAACACTTCCAGAATGATACAAGTGACTTGTGTTGTCGATGGCAACAGCAGAAAGGGCCGTCAGACTCTCTGAACGGCTTGGAGCTGAATATGCAGATGCACGCGTCGAACGCATGCACTCCACAGAAATCCGACTCACACAGGATACTTTCGATCAGGTCGCTTCTGGTGTCGATCAAGGCATTGGAACAAGAGTTCTTTACAAGGGCGCATGGGGATTCGGTTCATCAACCTCACTTAAGCCAATAGACATCGCCAAAACCGTGAAATCAGCCATCAGGGCGGCCAAGGCCACCGCTCCTCACGCCAAGGAGAAGATCGCTCTGGCAGAGACACAGGTAGCTAGGCGTACCCTTGCCACAACTGTCCGAACACCAATGCAATCCGTTTCCATGGAACAGAAGATGGATCTGACTTCGGAAACCTCCAATGCGGCGAGAATTGACGATCGAATCGCAAGTGTAACGGTCACATACAACGATTCCAGTGGGGAAACCGCCCTTGCTACAAGTGAAGGAACCCATCTAATTGGAAAGCCGAGTAGAGGAAGCATCGTCGTGGTGGCTGTCGCGAAGAGTGGGGAGAAAATCGGAGCAATACGAGAAAGAGATGGAATGCAATCAGGGTTCGAGCTATTCGAAAAGATAGATCCAAATGGATTGGCCAAGAAGGCTGCTGAGCGCGCCCTAAAACTGCTTGGTGCCACCCATGCTCCAAGTGGAAGATTCACTGCAGTCGCAGATCAGAAACTTGCTGGGGTCCTTGCGCATGAGGCTGTCGGACACGCATGTGAGGCAGATCACGTGATAACCGGTGAATCCGTGCTGAAAGACAAAATAGGGCAGAGAGTCGGTTCTGATGCTGTGACCATGTATGATGACTCAACCTACCCCGGGGGATGGGGAACTTCCGCCTACGATTCGGAAGGAGTGCTGACAGAGAAACGGCTCATTATTGAGGAAGGTTTCCTGAAAGGGTATATTCTGAATAGAGAGGCGGCCGCTCAGCTAGGAATGAAGCCGAACGGTGGAGCCAGAGCACAGTCATTCATCCACAGGCCCATCGTTCGAATGAGTAACACATACTTGACCTCGGGCAATCAGAGCTTCGAGGAGCTGCTTGAAGATGTGGATTATGGCGTCTACCTGAAAGGGTCTCGTGGAGGACAGGTAGATACAACCAAAGGAAGCTTCCAATTCAGCGCTGAAGAAGGATACCTCATTGAAAAAGGTCAGCTATCGAAACCTTTGAGCGACGTTTCACTCTCGGGGATGACCCTCGAAACACTCATGAATATCGACGGAGTAGCCGATGATTTCCAGATCTACATCGGACTGTGCGGCAAAGGGGGGCAGGTTGCCACAACCGGAATGGGCAGCCCACACATAAGAGTCAAGAACGCTGTTATCGGAGGAAAATAGCATGAGTGAGGTACTCGAGTACGCGGTCAGAAAGTCCATCAGACTTGGAGCCTCCCAGGCAGAGGCCTTCCTCACAGACGACCTGCGCACAAACATCCTGATTGAAAAGAAGCAAGTCAAAATCGGCCAAGTGAAGCGCGATCGAGGCATTGGAATCAGGGTCTTAGTCAAGAAGGCAGACGGCGCCACAACCGGATTCGGCTATTTGACTGATCTGTCAAGAAACACGATAACAGAAGCGGCAAAGAGAGCAATCGCCACGGCGAAGGTCAGAAAAGCTGACAAGGACCTGAAGTCTTTTCAGATGAAGCAACATGAAGGCAAAGCTGGAGAAATCTTTGACAGAAAGGTCGCCGGAACTGATGCTTCTGATCTGGTAGAGATCGGGGAGTCAATGCTGAAGGAAACCTCCCGTGATCCCAGAGTATCAACCGTTAGCGGCAACATCTATTCATCAGTCAGCCGTGTCGCTGTGGCTAATTCACTCGGCATCTCCTCTAACTATCGATCAACAGCCTTCGGCGGCAACATGTACGTAGTAGCGGAGTCGGATGGATCAGTTGGCGTGGGCTGGGAATCGCACTCCTCTACCCACTACGATCGAGGAAAAATGATCTGGGTGGCGAAAGACGCAGTAGACATAGCCGCAAGACAGCTCAACCCGAGGCCGATTCAGTCTGGATCTTATGACCTTGTGGTAGATCAGGAGGGATTTGCAGATCTCTTGATGAATACGTTTGTACAAGAGCTCCGCGCAGACCTAGTTCAAAAGAAGCAGTCCCCACTGGCCGGAAGAATAGGTTCTGAGTCCGCGTCCAAGACCGTTTCGTTCATCGACGATCCCACGATGCCAAGACTGCAGGGATCGAAACCCTTCGACACGGAAGGATGCCCAACAAAGCCAAGAACAATAATCGACAAGGGCATTCTCCGCGGTTTTCTACACAATTCGTACACATCTAGCAAGGAGAACACTGAGAACACGGGCAATGCGATGAGATACATAATGTTCGGCGTCAAGTCAGAATACGCGCTTGAACCAATCACTGGACCACACAATTTGGTTCTCAAGCCTGACAGAGGCAAAATAGAAGATCTCGTCCGAGAGGTAAAGAATGGAATCTTCGTCAGAGGCTTCATAGGAGCGCACACATCGAATATTCAGAGCGGAGATTTCTCTGTTGCAATGGATTGCATGCTCAGAATAGAGAACGGAGAACTAGCCCATCCAGTCAAGCAAGCTATGATCGGCGGAAATATGCCTGCGATTCTGAAACAGATTCGAGTGGTAGGCGGGAACTCGAAGCAGGTCATCATGGGTCCGAGGATGACGCTATACGCGCCTACGATTCTCATCGAAGGAGTAACAGTTTCAGCGTAGGCCA
>CAZGRO010000043.1:0-12046 GCA_964528315.1 uncultured Candidatus Bathyarchaeia archaeon | reverse complement strand
CGCATGGGCCTATTCTGTCAACACTTTCAATCGCAGCTGCAATCAAAGCGGTTGAAGCCCTATCAAGGCTTGATGGTATCGTTATTATCCCAGAAGTCTTGTCTTGCTTGGACTCCAACTCGATCTCGATTCTTCCAACTCTTCCGCCTTTTTGGAGCTCTCTAAGATCCAGATCAGTCCCGAACAGTCCTTCCGTTTGCCCGAAGATGGCCCCGATCACATCTGGCTTTTCGACAACTCCTTCGACATCGAATTTCGCTTTGATGACATATTTCGTAGTAGGAGCGTACTGCGAACTCTCCGTCATAATCTTCACCTTCTTTGATTCCCGTTGAATGAATTGTATTGCGTAAGGCTCACAGTAAGCCTGTGCAGATACGGAGTACTGCAAGCGTGATTGCCTTATATCAAGTTTCTTTGTGCAACTGTACCGCCTCAGGCATTTGCGAGATAAAGCATTTTATGAATCATTGCTCTTTGTATAGGCCGGTTCTCGGTGATTCGGATTTGACCGTGCGAGTAGGAGTTAACGGATTTGGAAGGATTGGCCGGGTTCTCTATAGAACTGCACTTGAGAATCACGCCCAAATTGACATCGTTGCAGTCAATGATATAGCAGACTGCAAGACCCTGGCACATCTTTTTCGATATGACTCGACTCACGGAAGACTAAACGCTAGAGTTAACTGTGGAAGCGATTCCTTCACAGTCAACGGCAAAGAGACAAAGGTCTTCTCGATGAAAGACCCCGCACAAATCCCCTGGAACAAAGCCGATGTTGACATCGTTGTGGAGTCAACAGGTGTTTTCACGAACAGAGAAGATGCAGCAAAGCACCTTGCCTCCGGTGCGAAAAAGGTCATCATCGCCGCCCCATCAAAGAATGCTGACGTTACGATACTTCCAGGGGTAAACGATGAACAGTATGACCCAAGAAAACATTTAGTTGTATCAATGGGATCATGCACATCAAACTGCGTAGGCCCAGTCGCAAAGGTTCTAGACGATGCTTTCGGCATCGTTCGTGGTTTCATGCTCACTGTGCATGCATATACCAATGACCAAAGATTGCTTGATCTTCCTCACAAGGATTTGAGACGAGCGAGAGCTGCGGCACTGTCGATAATTCCCACAACGACTGGAGCTGCGGTATCAGTCGGAATGGCTCTACCGAAATTGAGAGGCAAGCTTGACGGAGTCGCTCTTCGAGTACCAGTACCAAACGGGTCGCTGCTGGATCTCACTGCAGAACTTCAAAATGATGTCACAGTGGATACTGTCAATGCAGCTTTCAGAAATGCAGCTGAGGGAAACCTCAAACTGATCCTCGAATACTCAACAGACCCACTCGTCTCAGTTGACATAATCAGAAATCCTCATTCAGCGATCTTCGACAGCCTCTCAACGATGGTTGTTGAAAAGAAGATGGCGAAGGTAATGGCATGGTATGACAACGAGTGGGGATACTCTTGCAGACTGACGGAGTTCATCTCCCAACTGGCTAAAGCCTGACGAGCCTCACAGTGCACCATGATCGAACACAAAAAAAGATCCTACCTGCTCTCGACCCTCTTCTTTTCCAGAAAGCTGCAGAGTCCTTCAATTGTTCCTATGTCCTGTTTCACGAGTGCACTGAGACGCCTTCGAAGAACCTCATCTGTCGTAATCTTGAGATGTGCTAGTTCTTTCCTCATTCGAGCTGAAAGCTCCTTTCCTTCCCTGTCAAAGTCCGTTAGAAGTATCACCTTCTCAGCAGAGATTTGACTTAGGAAATCGTTCATTACTCTGCCAGAGCTTTTGAAGCAGACAATTGGACCAGTCAATCCGAGTCGACGCAGTGTCTCTTCGTCTTTTCTTCCTTCGACGATGACTACAGTGCCAGAGCTTGATTCGGCGGCTATCCTACGCAGGATCTTTTCTATCTTTTCCATTCTGTTCTTCTGGCTCGACATTGCTTCTCCTATCTTGTGATCTCAATTCTCTTCATGGCGTCGAGATTCTCTCCATAGCTTGCGAAATACCTCCTGGCAGGTTCCAAGATATGTATCAGAGAATCGGTGACTCCTTTCTTCAGGTCGAGGGGATGCAGTCTTCCATCCGAATATTGCTCTCTAAGTTGACCAGCCGATTCGATGTCAATAGGACCTCCGAATTTGTCAGCTCTGGGGATGTGAAGCTTGCCTTCCTTCGGGAGGACAATGTATTCCGCGATTTCGAGAACAGGGTTGCCTTGAACAACTCGTGGAGGGCAGTAGGCCGCCATGAGTTTCGAGCTTATCTCTTCAGGAGCATCGTGAATCAGTATGCAGCTTCCAGCTAAGCTTTTTGACATCTTCATCCTGATCTTCAGGTCCATCCCTGAGTCTTCGTCAAACTTGTCCTCGCCTCTTGAACCTGGCTCTTGCAGTCCTGTCAAGAGCGGCGTATGGATGCACACAGGTTTTGGCCGACCTAATCTGTCGGCCACATCTCTAGCGAGCATATGCGCTTTGCGTTGATCTATTCCAGCACATGCAACATCAAGATCCATATGGAATATGTCAGCTGCTTGCATACACGGATATATGATTGCAGCCGCTTCCATGTCTGAGGTCTCCATGCTTCTGCCCATGATTGGAAGGGTTCTGCGTACGCGGTTAATAGAGGCCAGTTTGGCGATGCGTATCACTTTCTCCCAGTACTCACGATCGCTAGTTAGCTCTGAAGCCCACAGGTACTTGACTCTCTCATGCGGAACCCCAACAGCTGTGAAGCAGTCTTTGAAGTACTCGCCGCATTTTCGGATATTCTCCATGTTTCCGCCCAATTTGTTGTTGATCCATGAATGCCAGTCCGCCAAGAATACTACAAACTCGAATCCCGCTTCGATCATGTCTATGATTTTCGCGCCAACAACCAATCCCATGCCTATGTGCATGAATCCTGAACATTCAAATCCCCAATACGCTCTAGGCTTCGATTTGGTTTCCACTAATGCTCTCAATTCTGAATCTGTCACAATCTCCTCGACGTTCTTAGAGACAAGTTCGAGCTTGTGGTTGATGTCCATCCGCGTAAACCTTCGCTGTCACAGATTGTTTCATTTGGGCAGGTGTTTTAAGTTGTTATGTCGAGTTTCACTCTGTGCCTAGATGCGGCGTCTTGCGAACCATGAGCCGGCCTGAACTATTTATCAGGTGGCTCTGTTGCCTACGACACTAACACCGAACGTCATAGAGGGGAAACTCCCCACTTGGTTGGCTCTCTCGGAGGTAGGCATGTTTTCGCCCACCGCAACTAGGCTAATCCACATATCCGTCTCTTTCGGGCGGAAGATCAAGATTATGTGTTCTCAGACGTTTTTTGCTTGGCTGACATCAGCCTCTGGAGATCGATCTCCAATGCTGCCACTGGGTTTTCCAGCCCAAATCGTTCAAGGACAATTGGATTGATTTCCCCGAGGACCCCCAGTTCACTGTCGTGTATCGCTACTGTTGCGGCTCTTCCGCGGATGAACAAGGGGTATTCTAGCCTATTGATTGACCATGTCTCAATTCCCAGATTCTGTAGGAGAGAGTAGAGAACAGCTTGTATGTCTTCATAGCTTATGGTGTGATCACATATTGCTGCAGAGAGTTTCCTCATGTTTACGCTGCGCGTTGCAGCTTTGCTGTCGACTAAGACAACATCTCCGCATTCAAAGACTCTCTGTGGATATGACACGTGCTTGTTGTAGCTAAGGAGGTTCAGAATTCCTGGGAGCAGGCGATTTCTTAGAACGGAGTATTCCATCGATACTGGGTTCTCGACCTCCACAACATCTTCAGCCTGAACACCCGTCTTTTCAAAGAGAATCTGGGGGCTGGTCATGACGAATGTCATGACTTCTTGAAAACCAAAGCCAATCATGAGATCGCGAATGGTTCTGGAAAAAGCTGTGAGTTGTCTCTCTTTACCTGTTGTGGCGGTGAGAGGAATCACTGGTTCTAGATTGTTGTATCCGCATGCAATTGCGACATCTTCAATCAGGTCAACCTCATGAAGAAGATCTTTCCTGTATGGGGGGGCGACAACTCTGAGGATTCCTCTGCCTTCGTTCTTCACGCCATATCTCATCCTTCTCAGCTTGGCCGCAATCTCTCTTGTTGTAAGGTCGATTCCCAGAACCTCCTTCACCTCGTCGACTGCTAGCTTCCAGACTGTGGGGGATAGGTTTGGGGTGGTCTGTTCTCCTTCGGGGGTTATCACCCTGACAGTCTTGATGGTGGCCCCTCGTTCGGCAAGTGTCGTGGCCATCAGTGTGACGATGTAGTCGACTAGGTCCTTGTTTGTGCCTGTGACATCCAGCAAGACGTTTTTTGTGTGATCTGTTACTTTGGTTCGAATCCCATTGATTATCGGAGGCAGAGACAGGACGTTTCCAGTGGAATCGCAGAGCAGTGGGTAGCGATCGAAATTCTTGATTATGTCGGCGTATTCTCTTCCCTTTGGTGTGAGTTCAAGTATCTCCGTCCCATTCATTTGTCGAGTTTCGTCGAGTGGGATGAAATTGATCTTCTCTGGTTCTACCCCTGCGTAGATGAGATCATGCGATATGGTATCTAGATCATGGACGCCGATCGAGACATCTCTTCTGTTTCTTCCATACGATGCATGAAGCTTCTCCTGCATCTGCATTATCTGCCTGACTGAATCGCCGCTGAGATCAACATCTTCAATGACTGCTGAAGACATGTATGGCCGTATGTCGGTCACACTCTTGTCTATTCTCAGAACCACCCTGCTCCGTCGTGCCTTGAATTCAACGAGGCCAGTTTCGATTCCCAGCAGTCCTCTAAGCTCTCTTGCGATACCTTCGGTGCTCAGAAGATCCGGTCGGTCTGAGGTGACTTCGAGCGTCATTTCGTCTCCGGTTGAGTCTTGGTGGCTGCATTTGGTCATGTTGAGGATTTGCGCCAACTGGGGCGACGCCATCTCTCTTCCTATCAGATTGCAGAGATCTTTGATGGAGACTGTGATTGTCGGCATTTCGTCACCTCATCGGCTTTGCTCTGAGCCAATCAAGTCTTCTCGAGTAGAGTTCGCGGATGTCATCTATTCCGAGGCCAATCATCGCTAGTCGATCGAACCCCATGCCCCAAGCGATAACTGGGAAGTCTATCCCGAGCGGTCTTAGGACCTCTGGGCGAAGCACTCCTGATCCTACAAATTCCACCCAGCCGAGTTTCGGGTGTTTCACATAGGATTCGACGCTTGGTTCTGTGAAGGGAAAGTAGTGTGGTTGGAATTTCACATCTCCTAGGCCCAAAGTGGCCGCAAATTCCCTCAGAAAACCGAGCAAGTGGCGGAGAGTTATGCCCTTGTCTCCAACAATGCCGTCGAGTTGATAGAATTCCATGGCGTGTTGAGCATCCAACACGTCTGGTCGGAAGACCTTGGAGAGACAGAACATCTTGATGGGTGGCCTTTTGTGGGTTGACAGATATCTTACTGAAACCGCTGTCGTCTGAGTTCTCAAGACCAGTCTCTTTGAAATATCATGACTCCATCGGTATCTCCAGCCGGTTGAGCTGGTCGTCCATCCATTCTCATGGGTGAGCCTTACACGTTCTGCCAGTTCCGGAAGATCGATGTCTCCTGACTTTGGGCTTTTCAGTCTATAGCTGTCATGTATTTCCCTTGCAGGGTGATCTTGAGCTTGAAAGAGGACGTCGAAATTCCAGAATTCGGTCTCGACGAAGGGACCCTCATACTCTTCGAAACCCATCGCAAGCAGAACTCGCTTCGCCTCCTCTATGAATTCAGCGAAGATGTGTTTCTTTCCCGGATAGAGCTCTGGTGGTGATGCTGAGATATCGTACTCTCTTAGTTTGATGTTCCTCCATCCTCCCGTTAGGATAAGCTCTGAGGTTAGTGCAGTTCTGTCCTCAGAGACCCTGATCCCACTCTCAACGACCCGAAGCCCAGAATCGGTCAGCTTGATAGCTCTCTCTACCTTCTCGTCTAGTTCGATCAGGTTCCTACCTTTCAGCAAGGATAGAGCTTCAGTCAGGCCATTTGGAACTTGTTCTATATCCAGGCTTTTCCTTTGGCTGATCGTCTTCAAGAGTAGCTCGTCAGACGTTTCCTCAGGCAACTTTCTGACGGAGAGGAGGAGTCGTCCATTCTTCTTGAGTATCTCTCCCCAGCCTTTTCTTCTAATCCATCCTATCGCTATTGTTAACATGTTGTCAGGAACGTGAGTCTTCCTTCCAAGAGTTGAGATTTCTGATTCTCCGCCAGCGTGATATGCAGCTTCAACGAGCCTTCTCTCAGGCACCATCATCTCTGCATAAGATATGCCTTCTTCTGTCAGTCTGACAAGTGTCACCTTCCTCTCTTCGATGGTCAATAGCCCTTGATCCCTGAGGGAGAGCGCTGCCCGCATAGCTGCCGAGCTGTGCAATCCGCTTTCCCGAGCCACTTGATCCAAGATCGCTGGGCCCTTCATTCGCCGGAGTACATCGAGCATTCTAGCCTCACTTTCGCGAAGTTCAGCCAAGCCTGACACCGTTCGAAGATGCAACCGGTGTCAGTGCACTTTCAATGCTTATATCTATTTCACAAGTCCCTCTGTACAGTAGGTTTCACCAAAGAGGACACGTCAGCAAAATGTCTAAGGGAATCACGCCTTGGGAGTTTGAGGTAGAGCATCTCGACTATGCACGAATTGTGGAGGAATTTGGACTCCAACCCTTGACTCCTGAACAAGTAAAGCGAATGACTAATCCACACAGACTATTCAGGAGAAATCTCATTTTCGCTCATAGGGACTTCGAAGTAATATTGGATGCACAGGAAAAACGGCAGGAATTCGTGGTGCTCACAGGGATGGCACCTTCCGGGAAGTTTCATTTTGGTCACAAGCTGATTGCGGAACTGATGGCCTGGTATCAACAGCAAGGTATCATGCTCTATATTCCGATCTCTGACATAGAGGCCTATGTCATACGAGGAATCGACATAGACACATGCAGAGACATAGTCATCAACGAGTACATCATGAACTACCTCGCTCTTGGAGTAGTCCTTGCGGATAGGAGCAAATGCTGTCTATACAGTCAATGGAGGAACGACCTAGTCAGAAACCTGTCGTTCAAGGCCGCCTCAAAGGTCACGTTCAGCCAGATGCACGCTGTGTATGGATTCAGCAATTCGGATAATATGGGTAAGATCTTCTTTCCATTAATCGACGCTGCGGATATTCTACATCCTCAGCTCCCTGAAAGAGGAGGAGTGAAGCCTGTCCTCGTCCCAGTGGGAATCGATCAAGACCCTCACATTAGGGTAGCTCGAGACATAGCCTCACGCATGGCATTGATGAAACCATCCTCAATCTACACGAAGATGATGTCAGGCCTTCAAGGGCCAGGAACCAAGATGTCAAGCAGCAAACCTGAGAGTGCAATCTTCCTTACTGATACGGTTGAGGAGGCTCAGCGAAAACTGAAAGATGCTTTCACCGGAGGACGTGAAACAATCCAGGAGCAGAAGCGTCTCGGAGGACAGCCAGAGAGATGCGCCATCTACGAGTTTCTTGTCTTCCACTTTGAGGATGACTTGTTAAGGGACACCTACGAGAAATGCACCTCAGGATCTCTGCTATGCGGCGAATGCAAAACAGTTGTCTCGGAGAGAATCACCAGATTCCTTCTAGAAATCCATGAAAAGAGAGAAAAGGCAAGATCGATTCTTCCCGAGATATTTGAGAACCAGCAGGTTTGAGAAAACGCTGAGGTTGGCTGGTTGACTTCAGACACAGCACTTGAATGCTACAGGAAAGCTGGCCGAATCGTCGGACAAATCAGAAGAAAAGTTCCCAGTCTTGTTCAGGAAGGAGTTAAGCTGATTGACATCTGCCAAGGAGTAGAGGACATGATCGCCCAACTAGGTGGAAAACCAGCTTTCCCCTGCAACGTAGACGTAAACGAAGTCGTCGCTCACTACACTTCACCACCTGGAGACATGTCACGAGTACCGAGAGCCTCGCTTGTCAAGGTGGACTTCGGCGTTCACATAGATGGATTCATCGCCGATAGCGCTGTGACAGTCTCATACGACCCTGTTCTTCTACCAATGGTTTCCACTGCAGAAGAAGCACTGAGAAAGGCACTGGAGATCGTGCGACCGGAAGTCAAAACATCTGATGTGGGAGCATTGATTCAGCAGACGATCGAAAGAAGAGGATTCAAACCAATATGGAATCTAACAGGCCATGGCATAGACAGATACACGGTTCATACAGGGGAATCCATACCGAATGTGGGAAGAATGAGTGGAGGGAAATTCAAGGAAGGCCAGATATGCGCAATTGAGCCTTTTGTCACCTCTTCCTTTGCAAAAGGAGAAGTCAGAGACAGCGACGAGGCTTACATATTCAGATTTCTGAAGAGGAAGGGGGTGAGTACACCGGAAGGAAAACGCTTGATCATCCGTGTGGAGGAGAGGTTCCGCACCCTTCCATTCGCAAAACGATGGCTTGTAGAGCATGATTCCTCAGTCGATCACGCGTCAGCATTTGAAGAGTTACTGAAAAAGAGGTGTATCGTGGGCTATCCTGTGTTGATTGAGAGAAGCGCAGGACTCGTTGCTCAAGCTGAGCACACTATTTTGGTTACGAAAGATGGGTGTGAAATACTGACGGTTTAGTCCTGCTTCTTCTTCGGTTCCTCTTGATAGATTTGGCTAATGTGCATGGTTTCGCCGCATTGCTGGCATTTTCCGGCTTCTTTGAAGACATAGTCCCCTACCGCGAAATTCTTCATGACCTTGAAGTTGCACTTGCTGCAGAGCGCGACTGTTAGAACCTTGGTTGCCAAACGTGGAAGAAGAGACACTCTTCTCTTCACTTGCATCAAGGAACTCAATGCAAGCAAGATGCCAACCAGACTAATGAAGGCAGTGTAGTAGAAGCTTTCCACATTCCCTTCCTTCATTGAGACGTAACCGCTGTACAACATCCAGCCTGAATACCCCAGAACTACTATGCTGAAGGCGATCAGCAGATAGAAGTACAAGCTGCCGACAGATCTAGCCTGCACCGTTTTTTCACCTACTGGCCGATCCCGACCGTATTCCCGATGCCGGCCACGATCACGGTTTCTCCCTCTTTGGTCCTGTCAAGAATCAGCTTTCTGATTCTTGCAAGAGCTGATTCTGCTCCTTCTGAGATCTCTTTCTTCATCGGAGCTATTGCCTCTAGTATGCTCTCCTTGATTATGATGGCGTACACCTGGATCTTGTGTTTCACCGCTTCTTCTTCTATCTTGAATCTCTCGGTTCCAGGTCCTCCAATGGCCGCGCCTATCCCTTCTCCAATGTCTCCTGTCTTGTCTCCCTCTAGTTTCAACGCAGCATCAACCATTACGACCATTGCGATCTTGCCATTGTTCTCTTCGATAATCTGCCTTATCGCATCTCCAGGTTTCCCCACGTTTCCACCCGGGCCTTCTGCCTTAATGGAGATGACTCTTCTACCTTCAATCATCGTCTCTGCAACAACTATGTCTTTTTCGACCTTTCTCTTTTCCTTGCCTTGCATGAGTTTGGCTGCCACAAGTGCTCCTGCGCCATCTCCTATGGGCTGGCCTTGTGAGAAGGCTTTTGCGGCGGCCATCAAGGCATCGGCTTCTTGCATTATGAGAGGAAGAACCATCTGAATCTGGAATATTATGTAGAAACTGGAGGTGCGCTTGCCAAGGAGGTAGAAGTGTCTTATTATCCGATAGATTGTGTTCAGTGCCTGAGAGGCTTCAATCAAATTCTCCAGATTGTTCACCTGGGATTCATCTGCTTCAGGTGCTATTCGCTTCACGTCATCTTTGAACTTCATTTCCCGTACATCGAGAATGTGATCCAGCTTCCAAACAATGCCCGCAGGATCCATGCCTTCCGGTGTGATAAGAAACTGCTCAAGCAACACATTGAGTTCAGGAGTAGGATCTTCCTTTGGTTTGCCGATATCCCTTAGAGTTTTGAGACTCAACAGTTTAGCCTCGTTCTTCATGAATTCAAGACGTTTGAGTACTCCATCAACCTCAAGCAGCATAAGACGCACTTGGATTTTCTGTCCAAAGAACATGAACAGGATGAATGACAAGTACATGAGAAGGGAGATTATTGTATTGACATCTCCCTGTGGGCTAAGTGGCGAGCCTACAATCGAGAGAGCTAAGTTCAACTAAATTGCCTCTAGCGGATCTTTGCCTAAGACTGTTAGGTGACTTTTATAAACATTAGTTGGATATCAGAGTGGAGCTGGCAGCTGTCCAAGTTTCGCATGGGCTTTCGCACCATACTACAGCCTGAATCGCCTAGGAGATTCACTGCCGTGTTCGGAATGGGTACGGGTCCTAGCTCCTAGCTATGGCCGCCAACTCCGTTCAGTGGATCAGATGGCAGATAATTAAGCATTATCTTGTTCTTGGCTGTGGAAGATCAATCGGTCACCCATACTATTCCTTGAGGAGTCTCTTGGCTTCGACGAGTGGAGAACCTAGCATCCATGTCAGGAGGAGGATGTGCATACACCCCCTTGCCTGGCTGACTGGTTACTAGGACACATGCTAGCCTGACCGTAACACAAGCGATGAAGGAAATGAAAAGCTCTCCATCGCCTTGTTCTCTTCAATACTACGCAAAATGCCGTTTCCTCGGGCAAAGGATTTGGCCCATCACGACCTTAAAATACGAATATCGCACGTAGGATATGCCGCAAGGCGAATAATCACGTCTGAAAGAGCGAAACTCCCGGCGCTCACAGTCGCACTATCCGCGACCTGCGCGGTTCTGTACGCGATGGGATCTTATGTTACGGCGTATATGCATTCTCCTTGGGGAGCGGGCCAGTTCAGACCTGCTGTTGTGATTCCTGCGGTGTTCGCCTCTCTTTTCGGGCCTTTGATTGGCGGCCTCGGAGGAGCCGTTGGAACGTTGATTGCGGATTCTGCTAGTCATGGACAGATATACGTCCGAAGCCTAGTGTCAGCGGTCCCAGGCAACTTTGTGGGGTTCTACCTGTTCGGCTGGTTAATGAGGAAGAAGTTCACCTTGGAGAAGTTCATCAAGACTTCTCAGATTACTCTTCTCGTTTCAAACGCGATTGTTGCCTTTCTATACGTGTATTTCCGTGTCTTCGTGGAAGCTTCATACCCCTTGGCTTTCAGGGAAGGATGGGTCTACATTTCTTTGGGGTTGGTTGCCTGGTGGTATGTCACGATGCTTCCGTTCGTCTTGATTTTTGGGCCTCCTTTGATTCGAGTGATCTCCTCGGCCTTCCCAGGACTTGTCTCGGAGGAAATCAAGACATCAAGTATGAAGACTGAGTCGCTAAAAAGAGACTTCTCCTTGGCCTTGATCACTCCAGGCGCTTTTATGTTGTTGATCGGTATGTTTGTGATCTTCACAGACCCCAATCAGCTTCTTGCACTGAGAGTTGCACCGAGCGCTTTGATACTCGCAGGCATGCAGTTGATGTTCGTGCTCAGCGGAGCGGTTCTTCTCGCACTTGGCCTTCTGATCTATGCAACTGGTAAGCTGATTGGTAAGGACAAATAGATGGGCCGAGACTGCGCTGTGGTGCACATCCAGCTCAGAGAGACCGAGTTTGGAAAAATGAGCAGCATATGAAGCCTAGCGCTTCACCTGCCTAGGTGAAGAGACGTAGTCTGAACATATCTTACAGTAGTACGTGTCTAGCGCTGGAAGATACTGAACCTCACACCGATGAATAGGACATGTTGCGTAGGTGGAGTAGGTGAACCGCAGAAGAATGATGATCAATAGAAAAAGCCCCACGTTGAGAATGATTACAAACCAGAAAAGTTGAGCCTGCCCAAGAAGTTGACGGATGCCCAAATCGCCTAAGCTCACATTTCTCGCCAGCCAAGAACAATACTGTATGATGATACTAGTCCAGATAATGCTTTCGTAGGCAGATATCTTGAGTGTGGTGGGGCCGGAGGGAGTTCCATGACACATGTCATTTTGAACCCTTGACCTACGGGTTTCTTCACGCGCTCCGGAAGAT
>CAZGRO010000042.1:9801-12477 GCA_964528315.1 uncultured Candidatus Bathyarchaeia archaeon | reverse complement strand
CCCTCGCCGCCGGAAGCACATACGACGTTACGAGCATGCAGGGAGGCTTCATCGCACCGCACCGTGATTTAACAGTGTTACGATCTCGTTAGGCCTGTATTTAGTCGTTGGTCTGAGTCTCAGACTTGCTATTTGGGGGGCGTGTTTTAACAGCGTTAAGTTAATAAGGCGCCTACCGCCGATTTAACAGCGTTAACTGTTGGAGGGGCACTTTTGGCGAAGGTCATAAGCCAGACCCAGACAGCGGTTGCGACAACCGAGAAGAACCATGAGTCCATTCCATCTTCGGACCGAATGACAGTGGAAAGCATACTAAATGCCCTGAAAAACCCAAGAAGAGTCGTCGTGCTACAGCTGCTTCAGAAGGGACCCTGTACAGCAAGGACGCTGCAGGAGAAGCTTCGTTCAATGGGATACACCCATAGCCTGGCCACGATCCAACAGTATCTTCGGCCGCTCATCGAGGCTGAACTTGCAGGACATAAGAATGCAAAGTATTCGCTAACCGCGAAAGGGAGTGACATAGCGGATCTGGTAGAGAAGACAGATTTTCTCTTGAAATTCCCGGCAAACTCCTCGTGTCTCGAAGAACTCTCTCTTGTTGCCATCAAGAATGGCTATCGGAAATTCGAAGACCTGGCTAATGTTGTTGATCGGACACTTCTGCCAAGGGCCTTAAGCAGACTACAGAAACAGGGCTTGATCAGATCGAATCACCCGAAGGATCGTGTCCTATTCTATCGGGTAAAAGTTCGCCTTATGGGCGGTGGATCACCCACGGAGCGCAGAGTATTTCACGCGGTGACACCGGACTGCATTTCAGTGACAGATCTCTCGAAAGCCGTCGGAATCAATATCAGAAGGACCTACAAATATCTCGCCAGACTGAAGAAGAGAGGTCTAATACTTCAGCGAAAACTTCCCGTAACCTATGAGCTGACTCAGACAGGAAACACAGTGACAGAATTCATCGAACAAGTCCTCACGAGAATTATCGATGGCCCAATCAAAGCCATTCTAACTCCTCAGATCGATCTGGAGGAATCGGTGATAAGACGCTCCTTGGCCACCATCAAACAATACGGGCGCAAGGGAATACTTCAATCAGACCTTTGGCGACGTCTGGGCCTAGACAGCAGAAGAGGCTCGAGGCAGGTGCTCAACCTTGAAAGGAAAGGCTTCATTGAACGAAGCAGAGAGCTGAATAGGGGAAGATGGACTTATCGACTTTCTGCAAACAAGGCCGTTGCGACAGTCGACACAGTGGCGGATATTCCATGCGTTTCATGCGAAGAGGACTACAGGGGCATATGTCCAACACATGATGTAAATCCCGCTGTCTGCACAAAGTTGACCAGTTGGGTTATTGGTCTGGATCGATAGATCAATCCTATGAGCCTGCGCGCCCCAAGCTCTACTAGATCTGACAGAGGCCTCAACACATTTCAAGCGGGCGCGCTGCTGCTGCTTGGAAACACGTATATGCTTCATCGTAGGGCTTCTGAAGCATCGGCATAAGGAGAATGGCGCTTGCCTTCCGTGAAGAAACAGACCATTCAAAAACTTGACAAAGACTTTGTGAACGACGTAATAGATCTAGGCTCGAAGATCTTCCCAAAAGAGGACATGAACACGCTCAGAGCATGTCTACAGTGTGGAACATGCACTGGCTCATGCCCGTCAGGACGAAGAACAGCATGGAGAATCAGACAGATCTTTCTGAAGACGCTTAACGGCCTGAGAGAGGAGGCTCTATCATCAGAAGACCTTTGGAACTGCACAACATGCTACACCTGCCAAGAGCGATGCCCTCGCAAAGTCAAGAGCACCGACATTGTTCGTGTGTTACGAAACTTGGCTGTGAAGGAAGGACGGATGCGCCCGGAACATGTAAAGGTCTGCGAGATCTTCTTCAAGCATGGCCACGCTGTGCCGGTAAACGACGATGTGAAAGCCATCAGGAAACGCCTGGGCCTCTCAGAGCTGCCGCCAACGGTTCACATGTATCCAGATGCCATGAAAGAGGTGCTCGTCATTGTGGATGAAAAGGGATTCAGGGCACTGGTAGACAGGAAAGGTAGCTGAAATGAGCGACTATGCATTCTTCCTTGGATGTATCACGCCAAACAGATACCCGGGAATCGAGATCGCCTCAAAGAAAGTGATGGCGGAATTCGGCATAAACCTCCTGGATATGAAAGGGGCTTCGTGCTGCCCTGCCCCGGGCGTTTTCGGTTCATTCGACCTTGCCACCTGGCTGGCCTTGGCATCTAGGAACCTAGTCATAGCTGAGGAAATGAACGTTGACATAGCAACCACCTGCAATGGCTGCTACGCAACCCTGCAAGAAGCAAACCATCTACTCAAACACGATCCGAAGCTGAGGCAACGAGTGAACGAGACATTGGCGAAGATTGGCAAGCAGTACAAGGGAACGATCGCCGTCAAACACATCATTGAGTTGCTGAGCGACGAGATCAAGTTCGAAAATGTCGAAAAAAAAGTGAAGAGACCCCTCAAAGACGTTAAGGTTGCGGTGCATTACGGCTGCCACTTCCTGAAGCCAAGTGAAACAAGGATGCATGGCTCGGCCGAGAGACCGACAGTTCTCGATGACCTGGTCAGATCCCTTGGAGCAGAGAGCATTGATTACAGGGACAAAGCCATGTGCTGCGG
>CAZGRO010000042.1:0-9701 GCA_964528315.1 uncultured Candidatus Bathyarchaeia archaeon | reverse complement strand
TCAGATCCCTTGGAGCAGAGAGCATTGATTACAGGGACAAAGCCATGTGCTGCGGTGCCGGAGGCGGAGTGAGATCGGCAAGCCTCGAGGTCGCTCTGGACATGGCCGCAGAAAAGCTGGACGGCATGATTGAGGCAGGCGCCGATTGCTTGGTTACACCGTGCGCCTTCTGCCATCTTCAATTCGATCGGGGGCAGGTGGAGCTGAATGAGAAGACTGGAAAGAAGTATCAGCTTCCCGTCGTCTTCATTACGCAGCTGGCGGGACTAGCACTGGGCATGAACGCAAAGGAGCTAGGATTCTTCGACAACTCCATCTCCACGGAAAGCTTATTGAAGAAGATCCCATGAGACATGCCAAAGGCCTCTTCCGACGAACCTACGGTCGCCTGATATCGCTATTGGGCATCACATCTTTTCTATCCACCAATTGCTATCTCTATTCTTCTGCGCGAAAGTGATACAGAGAGAAGGAGCATGAAGAGAATCAACATCGATGCTGAGAAATGCTCAGGCTGCAGATACTGTGAGATGGTCTGCTCCTTTCATCACGAGAGGAAATTCAGCACAAGCCTATCACGAATATCAGTGACAAAAGAGGACAAATATGGATTTGATTACCCGATCGTATGTCATCAATGTGATACGTGCCCATCGGTCACCTCATGTCCTGCTAGCGCCATAACTCGATCTGAATCCGGCATTATCCAGGTGCGAGAGGATTTGTGTACTGGCTGTGGCGCCTGCGTGAACTCATGCATGTTCAAGGCGCTGAAACTCAGCGGCATCTCCAGACCACTTGTCTGCGATCTCTGTTCAGGCGAGCCAGCCTGTGTCAAGAAATGTCCTACTGGCGCTCTTTCCTTCAAAGATTCTGAAGCGCCGTTCGACCAGCCATCAGATGTGCGGAGGAAACTTCTGGGTAGGTGGGGAATCATTGGCTGACATGTTCGGATATGCTGGCAAGGTGCTTAGAGTAGATCTGGCTGCAAGGAGGGTTCGGGTCAGTGCACTTGAGAAGGAGACGGCAGCTTTCTACTTAGGCGGAAGAGGATTCAACTCCAAGAGGCTATATGATGAACTAACGCCTGGAATTGACCCGTTTGGTGAAGGCAATAAGCTGATCTTCTCCACCGGCCCACTTGTCGGCACAATGTTTCCAACCGCCTCAAGATTCAATGTCTCCGCCAAATCCCCGCTCACGGGCATACTTGGCGACAGTAATGCAGGCGGCCATTTCGCGTCTGAGCTGAAGTATGCTGGATATGACCAGGTCATACTTGAAGGCCTCAGCAAGAAGCCCATCTATGTCTACGTGCACGACAGCGAGGTGGATTTCAAAGATGCTTCCCACCTGCTCGGGAAGGATGTGTATGAAGCGGATGAGATAATAAAGACTGATCTTGCTGAGAGACGCGTCCAAATTGCGTGTGTGGGGCCTGCTGCCGAGAAGGGTGTGAGATATGCAGGCATCTTTGTCAATCTCATGAGAGCAGCTGCCCGGACTGGAATGGGTACGGTTATGGCTTCGAAAGGGGTGAAGGCCTTGGTTGTGAAGGGAACCGGTTCGATCGAGGTGGCTCACCCCGAGAAGTTTGATCGCATTGTGACTGAGATCGAGCAGGAAATCTACAGTCACGGACAATATTGGCCTCGCAGACAAATGGGTACGACAAGAATTCTGATGATGGCAAATGCGGGAGGCTTCCTACCCACACGCCACTACATGTCAGGCATCTTCGAACACGCAAGAGAAGTAAGTGGAGAGAGACTTGCGGAAGAATACAACGTGAAGGCAAGAGGATGCTTCGCCTGCACAATACCATGCAGCCGATTCTACGTGGTGAGAGATGGAAGATTCGCTGGCCTATTCGCAGAAGGACCCGAATACGAGCCTCTGGGCTCATTCACGGCACGCGTCGGAAACGGAGATCTGGATCTAGCTTTGAAGGCCATCGATGCATGCAATCGGCTCGGACTAGACGCCCTGACCACCTCGGAGTGCATTTCCTGGGCCATGGAGCTCTACGAAAGAGGACTACTCAAGAGGACCGAAACCGATGGACTTGATCTATCTTGGGGAAATGGCGACGCCATTCTGGCTTTGATTGAAAGAATCGCGCGACGAGAAGGATTTGGCGATACTTTGGCAGACGGCTCAAGAACAGCTGCAGAGAAACTGGGCAGAGGCAAGGACCTTACCATGCAAGTGAAAGGACTCGACATAATCATGGCTGATCCGAGAGGCCTCAAAGGATTTGGCTTAGGCTACGCTGTGGCCAGCAGAGGAGGAGATCACCTGAGAAGCGAACCCTTCATAGAGTTGAGTGATGACCCAGAACAAGGCAGGCGGATGTTTGGGATTCCGGATTCGACTATGAGACTCGCATACAAAGGAAAGGGCAAGCTTGTCTCCTATTTTGAGGACTGGTGCGCCGTCATCGACGCCTTGGAACCATGCAAGAGCATCATGCAAAACATGGAGATACTGACCTTTGACAAGGCCGCTGAAGTCATCGAGGCTGTCACGGGTCTTAGAATGTCTGGTGCTGATGTGCGCTCCGTGGGGGAACGAATCGTGAACATTGAGCGCATGTTTAATGCCAGAGAAGGAGTGAGACGACAGGACGACACACTTCCACGAAGGTTTAGAGAGGAGAAGCTCTCGGAAGGGCCGAGCAAAGGTGTGATATTCGAGCAAGAGCCAATGCTTGACGAGTATTATCATGCACGGGGTTGGGATAAGGAGACAGGTATTCCCACTCGTGCCACTCTGGAGAGGCTCGGGCTGGGAGACGCAGCAGCTGAGCTTAAGAGACTACCTCAAAGATAGTCAAGAAAGGAGCCTCTTGACTGTGGTTCAAATACTTGTTTGCCAACTATTCTCCGCAGTCGTCATTGGCATATAACGAACAAGAGATACCTACTATCGGAGTGCTGTTCAAGATGCAGGATCTGAAGATTGTGGTCAAGGAGATAAAGGGCAAATGCGACACGATGAAGGTGGGAGACTACTGTGTCGTGAGAGGAAGCCGCCTGAGCATACCAGAAGGCAATCATTTCTGTTTCTATGCTCTGCAGAGTATTCTGCCACTGATACCGGCCAAGCAACGCAGAATAGATGAGCGAGATGACTGGCTTCCGACAACTTGGGAAGTCGAATGCCCTGACCCCAAAGGCCAGGTTATTCTCCAAATAGAATCGATACCCTCTAAGTAGATCGCCTCAGCTACAGCCATCTACGCTCTGCGTCGAGAGAATTGACAACGCAATCAAAAAGGCAGAGCCCAGATGGTCTAGGTTCTTGTTTTCTTAGCTAGCCAAGCAAGTTTTCGACCAAAGTTCTTGATCGTATTGATGCCTTCCTCGTCTTTAGTGACGTGGCCTTTCTCTCGGCCAAAGGCTATGTTCCAGTACGTGGATCCTGGAACGATCATCCCTGAGATCATGAAGAAGAACATCAATTGGGCGTATGTGAAATTCTGGCCCGCTCGACGTGCCACCACAATAGGGCCTCCCACCTTGTCCTCGAATGGACGTTTCGTTCCTCGATATGCATAGCATCGACTGATGAGGCTCACCATCTGAGGCGTCGCACCGCCAAAATAGACTGGCGTAGCAAGAATGAAACCGTCGGCCGCCTCCATTTTTGTGTAGATGGCTTCAAAATCATCCTTTATGTGGCATTTTCCTGTGGTCCGACAGCTGCCGCAGGCATCGCAAGGGGCAATTGATTTACCTGCAAGACTGACGAGTTCTGTCTCTATGCCTTCTTTGCGTATCTCGTCCAAGGCTATGCGTGTGAGGATCTCACTGTTTCCTGCAACTCTGGGGCTTCCCACCACGCCGATGATTCTCATTCACTTGACACCCAGCCTGAGTATTCTGCTTCGGCAACTTAAGATTATCACGGCGCGATGAGTGCTCATTTCTTCTTTGTTGCCTCCATTAGGTGAAGTGTTTCAAAGAAGAATCTTCTCTCAGCGATCGTTCTTACCTCGAAGCCATGCTCGGCGAGCATTTCTACTGTTCTGTTTGGGTCCGATATAGATGATTGAACAATCAGAACCTTTCCAGACTCATTAAGGCGGTCTGCGACCTGCTTCAGAAATCTGTCTATGATTTCTCTGCCATCTATTCCCCCATTCCAGGAACTGTCAATGCACGTTTGTTCAAGATTCCCTATTTTCGGAAGATATGGAGGATTGATGAATATCAGATCAAACCGACCGATTATTGGACCAACCAGGTCTGCCAAGATGAATTCAACATTTGCCACGCTGTTCAGTCTGGCGTTGGACTTGGCAAGTCTCACTGCATGAATGTTTGTATCTGTGCCCACAACGTACTCAGCGTTTCTGGAAGCGACCAAGGACAAATATCCTGATCCGACACCTATCTCTAGCACTCTGTCACCTTTTTCCACCCTAAGATTGTCGGAGAGCAGCATTGTGTCTTCAGCTGGCTCATAGACCTCCGGATGAGTCCTTATGGCGATCTTCTTCTCGTGCTGAGCCAACTGTTGATCAGCTCCAGCGATTGCTGTTCAAGCACATTGAAGCCGAACACAATCAGCGGACTTATCTAGCATATATATGCATGTGATCCATTGTTTCTGTTGGAATATGGTGCCATATTGTGATTCGCGAATCAAGTTCTGGACACGACCAATCGACCACCCTGTATCGACCGGCACAAAAGGAGGAAGAGGACAATACCCCGTTTTGAGCGACCAGGCATAACCGAACAGGAGGTTAAGGACAAGGTTCTCAAGATGACGCGTAAGATTTGCCCTCAAAGATATGCAGTCGAGTTTCGTAGGATTCGTCAGTTGGGCAACACATGGGAGGCGGAAGGAACCTTTCGCTCTCCTGAAAGTGAAACACCGCGCAGATTCACAATTAGATTTAGCTCCCGCGGAACTGTCCAGTTCAAAGACATAGAACCCCCATAACTGTTGTGTTAGCGCGCGCTCATGGCCACTCACATTAGATCTTAGAGCGGCGGTTATCTATTAGTGATTGCTTGATCCGCGGCATAATGCTTGATGATGTCGACCTTAGGGTTCTTCGGGTCGACGCCATATCCACTCTAGCGCGCGCGTGCGCGCGTCATCCGTAAGCCTAGAAGCGCTTCTCATGATATCGGTGCTTGTCACTATTCCAACTAGCCTCTCTCCCCGTGTGACCACGAGTTTCTTGATATGGTTCTGCGTCATGAATTTCGAAGCCTCCTCGACTGTTTGGTTCTCGCTGATTGTTAGAACTGGGCCGGACATGAGATCTTTTGCCTTTACGAGATCTAGGTTGGCCGTTGCTTGCGCCAATCGGATGAGCACATCTCTCTCCGTGATTATTCCGATAGGTCTCTGTTCCTGGACGACAACCACAGACCCTATGTGGAACTTCACCATCTTCTGAATGATCTCTCTCAAGGTGTCGTTTGCTCCAACTGTTTTCACATCACTAGTCATCAAATGTCTCACCAGAACAGCCGACTCCAATCAAATCATCTCCATATTGAACAGGCCGAGGAAGTGCTATTCATAAAGTGGCCGGTAGAATCGAGCATCACTCAGCGTGCGTCAGTCTTCTCAGTGATAGGAACGCGCGCTATCATCCCCAGTCACAAGGCGGTGTTTCTGGTTATGAGTCAGCTTCTTTATTGCCCGTTCCCTTTTCATTGCAGCTCGCCTGGTTTTGAAATCTTCCACGTGCACGAGCTTCTTTGGTCTGCGCATCCTCGTGTAACGGGCTCCATATCCAGTCTTGTGTTTTCTGAGCCTAGATTGGAGGTTGTTCGTGGATCCGGTGTAGTAGCTTCCATCTTCGCAAAGAAGTAGGTATACGAAGTAGGCCGATGGTTTTCTCTTCATGATGTGGACTGCGCTCCCTTCCATGTCATCAGAGGAGCAGTTAGATGCGAATTGGCACAAGACGCACGCGAGATATGATTACCGACACGGTGCTTCAGTTTCTTAGAGTCCTCTTGGATCACTTCTTCTTTAGGATAAGCTGCAGGATTGCTACGCCTAGAAAAGCAATTCCAGAATAGGTCAGATTGTTGGTCGTGAACCATATCACCGCTGCTGCAACTATTGGTATGATGAGCTGAACTAGGGTTTTGACAAGGATTATTGCGATTAAGCCTGCGATGACCAACGCTAGGAAGAAGATGATTTCCGCGAATGAAGGAATAGGCAGCAAGAGCCCTTACGACCCGGCGGAATGGCTTAGCACGCTATTTGTGGATATGCGGTTGATATCTTCCACAGTACGGGCAGTACAGTACGTCGGGATCAGCAGTCAACTGCAGCACTTGGCCACAGAAACCACAGTTCTCGTGTATGTATATACCGTGCCAGGACCGGCCAGCGTGCATACTGCCTGGATGAGAATAGTCTTCCTCGCCTACGCCAGGGACTTGAATAGCCCATCCCTGGCCTGCAGGCACCATGGGCGGGGCGTAGGGCTGAGCGCTAATGTACCAAGGTCTGTCACATACTGGGCACAGGTCAACATTCGGGTTTGCAGTGGCCACAAGACGCTCGCCGCACCTATCACAGTAACGCGGCTTCTTGGACATCCTTCTCACTTCTTGAAGAAGCCTAGCATTTGCCTCAGCCAGTTCTGCCACTCTTCCTGTCTGCCTTCTATGACCCTCTTCTCCTTCTCTGACCTGCGTCGTCAGATTTCTTAGGTCGGTCATGGCCCTTTGTAGTTGGTCTTCCAGAGATCTGCGCCGCGATAACTCTCTTTCAATGTCAGTCTTGTGAACCTGTTCTTCCGCCCTCAGTTGTTCTGTGACGGATCGGATCTCCTCCGTCGTCCTGCGAAGGCTATCCTCCAAGGCTTGGTTTCGCCTAGACAGATCTCCTAGGCTCTGGTGAAGATCGTCATACCGCTTAGCAAGCTCTCTCGGCGCGGGCGGAGATACCAGCTGAACTCCGCAGATCGAACAATAGATTGCATCATCATTATTGCAGGCACAGCACTCAGAACAAACTATAACCAAATGTTATCCTCCTAAAATCCCTAACTTTTGATATTACTTTGGCGTAAAGGTGAACTTAAGCCTTATTCAGACTATGACGCCTCCATGAGCATATTAGGGAGATGGATGGACCGCGCCTGTGCCTGAAAGAAGGACTCTGACATAGGGAGATGCTATGTGATGAGACTCACGATTCACGTGAAGCCACTGAGCAGGGAAACACGGTTTGTGTCAGAACAGGATCGAACATTCACCATGCATGTCGCGGCCCCTCCGACGAAGGGGAGGGCCAATCGCGAGATCGTCAAATGGATATCTAAGAGACTTGGCAAACCCTCTTCCAGTGTCAGGATCATTGCGGGGCATTACTCAAACAGAAAGGTTCTTGAGATCGCTGACATCGATGAAGCTGAATTCGCTGAAGCATTTGGAGTTGAAGACTGGACATCGAAGGTTTGAGAGGCGCGTCATCTCGTCAGTCCGTTTTGTACACTTGAATTTCAAGATGATGAATCGAACACGAAGATCTGGATTTTGACGGCGTTGACCTAGATGGACAGTAGCATGTCGAAAAGCATCGTTCGATCGGCCGAGACTGATCATCGAGAACGACGATTCTCAATCGGCCTTTATGCAGTAGCCGTCTTCCTTTATTGGACATCTCTCTACCTGTACATGCCAACCCTCCCTGTCTATGTGCAGAGCAAGACTGGCAACTTGGCCCTGGTTGGCGTTATTCTCTCTATGTATGGGCTTTGGCAGGCCGTTGTCCGATTGCCACTAGGCATCGTTGTTGATTGGTTAGGTTGGCGCAAGCCGTTCGTGGTTGTGGGATTCGTTTTGGCTGGCCTAGGAGCTGTGGTGACGGGAATCGCTAACGATGCGAGCGGCTTACTCATAGGACGGACCATCACAGGTCTGGCAGCGGGTGTCTGGGTTGTTCTGGTCGTGGCGTTTAGTGGTCTCTTCCCTGCTGATGAAGCGGTGCGAGCCAGTGCTTTGTTGGCTTTGGTCGCATCATTCGCGCGTATGCTTGCCACCGGTGCTACAGGTTGGCTTGATGAGCTCGGAGGGTATTCGCTGGCTTTCTTTCTTGCGGGAGGTGCAGCAGCTCTGGCGATAATGATCGTGCTGCCGATACGAGAGAGAAGGAGAACGCCTCAAATGCCTTCGGTACGGGGCATAGGCCGACTAGTTCTGCGACGGGACGTTCTGTATCCTTCCTTGCTGAATGCAGTGAGCCAGTACAGTAATTGGGCTGTTACGTTTGGTTTTCTTCCGATCTTGGCGAAGCAGCTGGGCGCAACTGATATTGTGCAGAGCATCTTGGTTGCGATGAATATAGGCTTGGTGACATTGGGCAGCTTGACCACAACCGCGATGGTTCGAAGAATTGGAGTCAGGCCTTTGCTCTACGTCAGCTTTCTCTTGATGTCCTTTGGAATTGGTGAATTGGCCTTCGCCTCTTCTCTGTTCGTCGTGTTTTTTGCACAGTTGTGCATGGGGCTGGCGCAAGGGATCGGTTATCCTTTGCTGATGGGGATGAGTATAGAGCAGGTGGCGGAGGAAGAGCGCACCACAGCCATGGGCCTGCACCAGGCAGTCTACGCAATAGGAATGTTTTCCGGCCCTTGGCTAAGCGGAATCCTCGCCGACGCCATGGGCCTTCGTCCAATGTTCTTGATTACGTCTCTCTTCTGTTCTGCCATAGGCCTTTTGGGCACTCGAAAGCTGGTTGAAACGAGAAAAGAAGACAAATCACGGAAGAGGACCCGCTAGACAGATGTACTTCATTCGCAAAGGAAGGCTTTGCTCATTCTTGAATCATTGGAGAGAAATTGGCCGCGAAACCACATGCAAGTCCTCATTGCGGCGAGTCTAATCGCCAGATACGTTCGATGACATCGATTATGGAAAGGAGTTATTAGAGATCTGTGAAGTGTATGTTGCGGATGTAGGTTGAGAACGAACTACGTCGTCGCCGGCCTTCTACTGTTGATCTCGGGTCTGGCTCTTGTGGCCTTGGCCTCCGGCAGCCACGAAGTGAAGATTCAGGATATATCTATTCAAAAGGAGGATGGCTTCTATGCGTTCGCAAATAGCCTGATGGCTGGGCAGGCTTTCACTGCCGAATATGTCTGCCAACAGCCGAAAGGGGAGCTGCGTATGGTTTTGTTATCGGAATCTTGGTACGGCAAATGGAGGGAAGGCGAGAACGTTCCTAGTAGCGAGCTGCTTGGGGATGCATATGGCCGTCAGGGAAGGATCGATGTTAGGATCGCGAGTGACGGTGTCTATGAGCTGGTGCTTGTCCCCAATGCCAGTACGGCCAGTTGGCCATTCGGCATCAGTGTAAGGCTGGAATCGACAAGCGGGCGTGGAGGAGGATGGTTTCTGGGTGTGCTGTTATTCCTTTGCGGAATCGTCTTGATGGGGTTAGGATTGGTCAGAAAGACACGTGCACGCAGTCGTACACGCACCTGAAGCTGAGAAATAGGTCAACATTAGCCTGAGGCTTCAGAGTCACATTACTGCGCGTCCAAGATAGACGGGGCGTGGCAAAGCGGCCTGTTTAGATTCGAAACCAGCACATACATACGACCAGAACATCGTCGAGAAAACGAGATGATGAAGCGAGATCCAAGCTACTCCAGTCGTTTTATTATGTGGTATCCGAACTGTGTCTTGACTATGGGGGAGATTTGCCCT
>CAZGRO010000041.1:1179-12649 GCA_964528315.1 uncultured Candidatus Bathyarchaeia archaeon | reverse complement strand
AGTGGAGGCTAGGCTCCAAGGTGGGGAGCCATACAAGTACCAATGCTTGGGGGAGGTGAGAAATTTGTCTGAAGAGGTTCGGAAGGCTATTAGAGAAGGAAATGTGAGGTTTGGGGAGCATGTCCGTGACGGTAACGCTGGAGCTATAGCTGGTCTCTACACGGAAGATGCCTGTCTTCTACCTCCAAACTTCGGTATGATTCGAGGTAGAAAGCAGATTGAGGAGTTCTGGGGAGGAGCAATATCGGGGTTCGGGTTGAAGGACGCCATTCTGACCACGGTAGAGTTGCATGGAACAGGTGACATTGTCACAGAAGTGGGGGAGTACCTGCTCAAGATTCAGCCAAAAGGTCAGAAAGAGATGGAGGATAAAGGCAAGTACCTCGTTGCTTGGAAGCACACACCTGAAGGATGGAAACTGCACAGAGACATATGGAACACAAGCCTACCGGCACAACAATGAACGACTGAAAGTAGCAGGTGTACACATGAAAAGCCTACTGGGCGGCCTCGGAAGATGCTTCTTGAATGGATATCCACGGGTAAACTAGCGCGCGAATCCCTCCGCACAGGCGCGCGCATCTTCTATTTTGAATGTCGCTGAATCTGGACTTGAGTTATCACCTAAGCCCTCGCACTTCTCAACGGATTCGTGGCATTCCACATGATTGAGAAACGGGAACATGAACATCACCGTGAGCGCTTGTCAATCCAACCTGCGTTTGGTGAGAAAGATAGTGCTTCACGGAATAGGAGCGCAAAGACATAAAAACTAACAGAGGTATGAAGTATTGGTGGTGCCATGAAGAAGAAAGCAATATTCTTCATTGCCTTAGTGGCCGTGGCCGCTTCTTTGGGATACTGGTTCTATCTTAGCACGTTGCCGCAGCCTCCCAAGACGCTTTATCTTTCGCACTGGGGCTTCGGATGGGATGACATAAAGAAAATCGTCATTGACCCTTTTGAGAAGCAATACAATGCGAAGATCACCTTAATCGCAGGTACGACTAGTGAGAGGTTTGCAAAGCTCTCCACAAAAGCTGAACCCATTCCCGACTTGGTGTTTCTGCCGGACTATTACACAGTCCAAGCTGCTGAGAAAGGTTTGCTGATGAAGCTGGATCTGACAAAGATATCAAACTACAAGAAGTTGTACAAGGCCCTTGTGGATCAGATCCCCCCGTCACTTTCAAACTACGGCGTTCCATTCACAATTCAAGACATGGGCCTAGCCTACCGTAGCGACAAGCATCCAAAGATTACCTCATGGAAGGATATGTGGAGAGACGATTTCAAAGGCAAGATCCTCCTGCCCACAATAACTGCCACATCAGGACCGATGGCACTGGCGATGACAAGTCTGGCGTACGGAGGCACCATGAGCAATGTGGAACCTGGGTTCAAGAACCTGGAAACCCTCAAAGGCAGCGTCGTCACATTCTACTCAAGATCCTCAGACCCTCAAACTCTTTTCGAAAGGGGAGAGGTTGAGATTGGCGTCGTCCTCAGATACAACTGGGCACCTCTTCAAAAGCTAGCCAAGCCCGTGGAGATAATCTACCCGACTGAGGGATCGATGTACGTCCTTAACATGATATCGATACTAGAGGGAAGTAAGAATGCGGAGCTAGGCTACAAGCTCATTGACTTCTGGCTCAGCACGGACATCCAGAAAGGAGAAGCACTGGCCGGTGTTGACGCTCCTGTGAACTCAGAGGTCGCCTTGGCAACCGATCACCCATTCAACATCGCCCCCGTCTTCAAGAAGCCCATATATCTAGATCCGATCATACTGGCTAAGGATCTGTCAGGATGGGTCGATACCTGGAAGAAGCGTATAGAAACCTAAGGCCCTACCTACTCGCGGCCCCCTCCCTCTTTTTTGTCATAATCTTTCTGATTGCACCGATCTTTTACATGATGGCATACACACCTGACTTTGTCTCTACGTTCGTCCAGACCGTGTACAATCAGGAGTTTGTGTCGGTATACCTTAGAACGATCCGTGTCGGCGCGACAGTGGCCATGCTGGCTACAGTACTCGCCTATCCTCTGGCCTACTATGTTGGCCGTTCTTCACCAGTTCTCAAATCCTTCTTCAAGACGATGGTATTCCTGCCCCTAATGGTGAATCCACTTGTCCGCTCCTACGGTTGGATCATAATCTTGGGAAGAGAGGGGCTTCTGAACTCCATGCTTGCAGGACTGCAAGTAGTCGCGGAGCCTGTGAGGATACTATATACAGAATGGGCGATGGAGCTAGGTCTCCTCGAACTGTTCTTTCCTTTCATGTTCATCCCTCTGCTGAGCGCCATGGAGAACATGAGCGAGGAGGTTCTAATGGCCGCTAGGAGTCTCGGGGCAGGACCATTGAGGATATTCATGAACATAATACTGCCGCTTACTCTCAAAGGCTACGTAGTGGGGTTGTCAGTGATCTTAGCGGGCTGTGCAGCTGCCTTCGTCACCCCATCGCTTCTGGGAGGCTTCAGAAATCGAACCCTGAGCATGCTATTGTACGAGTACATAGATGTCAGGCTGAATTGGGGCGCGGCGGCGGCAACAGCCATCATCATAATGCTGACTGTCTTCTCTGTGAACCTCCTGCTCACCTACGGGGTGAAGATAGGGGTGAAGGCGAAATGAGAATTCCCTTCTACGCTGTATCACTCCTGACTCTTTCCATTCTGCTCACTCCCATAATCATGCCTCTGCTCATTTCCTTCTCCGTCTCGGAAACCATCACCTTTCCCCCGCAAGGTTTCACCCTACGATGGTTTGGCAACATATTCAACTATGAGAGCTTCGCCAAGGGCTTCATAGCAAGTAGCTCCATAGCCTTCACAGCCTCCTTCTTGGCGATAGCTCTCTCCTTACCCGCATCCTATGTTCTCTACAGGCACAAGACTCTCAGATTGAAAGGTCTCATCGAGAGCCTTTTCACACTCCCTATGCTCATGCCGGAGATCGTTCTGAGTTACATGCTTCTTCTTTTCGCATATCGAGCGATGGGTGTAATCTCCGCTCTTTCACTCATTATAGGTCACGTGCTTGTTGTCATGCCCTTTGGCATGAGAGTCATCTACGCCAGCCTATCCAACCTTGGCGGAGATATTGAAGACGCAGCTGTGAGTCTCGGCAGAGACAGGCTCAGAGCTTTCATGGATGTGGTTCTTCCAAACATAAAGCAAGGATTTGTGGGAGGATCTCTCACATGCTTCATGGTTTCCTTCAACGCTGTATCGATATCCCTCTTTCTAAGCTTCGGCGATTCTATGCCTCTTCCAATAGCAATGCTCAACTATCTCCAGATTCGTTACGATCCAACAATAGCTGCTCTCTCAGCTCTGCTGGTGGCCTTCACTGTGGCTCTTTCTTTTGCGGTCGAGAGGACCGTGGGGCTCGTATCTCAGGTGAGGTAGATGAAGTATCTTCAGCTCAAAGGCATCTGGGTCTACTACTCGAAACAGGAGCCAGTGCTCAAGGGCTTGGATCTTGAGGTCGACAAGGGGGAGCTTGTGGCCTTGCTGGGTCCAAGTGGATGCGGTAAGACAACCACGCTGCGCGTCATAGCTGGATTCATCATCCCTCAGAGAGGGAACGTAACGATAGAGGGCAAAGACGTCACTAAGACATCGGCTCATAAGAGGAATATTGGCATAGTGTTTCAGAGTTACGCCCTCTTCCCGCACATGACTGTGCGGCTGAACATTACCTACGGCCTGAGAATCAGAAACGTAGAGAGAGGCGAAATGGAGAAGAGAGCAAACAAGATTGCTGACATGCTTGGGCTTCAGGGATTAGAGGATCGGTATCCGTCTCAACTCAGCGGCGGTCAGCAGCAGAGGGTCGCTCTCGCCAGAGCTCTAGCGATACAGCCCGACATCCTCCTCATGGACGAGCCTCTTAGCAACATAGATCCGAAATTCAGAGAGAAGGTTAGGGCTGAGATCAAGAAAGTGCAGAGAGAGCTGGAAGTGGTCACCATCTACGTAACGCATGATCAAGAGGACGCCCTAGGAATCGCTGATAGAGTGGCGGTGATGAACAAAGGACTGATTGAGCAAATATCGCCGCCTACGGAAATCTATGAGAGGCCGAAGACTAGTTTTGTGGCCGACTTCATGGGATTTGAGAATATCTTCCCAATACAGCTCGTGACAGGTGGGGAGCAGCCAAGCGTAACGGTCAGGAATGTGGCGTTGAGGGTTGAGGAGTTGGATCGTGATGGGAAATATGTCGCTCTTCACCCATCAAAACTCATGATATCAACGGAGCCGAAACCGAACCTTGAGGAGATAAAGGGAAAGATCACTGATAAGAGCTTCAAAGGGGACAGGGTGAAGTATTTCTTGGAAACCGCTCTTGGAGAACTAACTGTTCTCTCCTCAGCTAAGCAGTTCTCAATTGGAGATGATGCCTATGTCTGCTATGCTCCGGGAGATGTGCTGGTGCTAAGAGGATAAGGAGACAAGAGGAGAAAGAACTTCTTTTTCCGCATAGCTCACAAGTCCTATATCTGTAATCTTGTAGTTGCCCCGTCCTACAGGCAATGACAGAAACATTAGCTTTCGAAAAGGGATCTTCAAACCCATATCTAGCACAGCCTTCCTCAACTCTTTAATGGCCTTACACACGTTCAGATCATCACTGAGGAGGCCAAAGAAGGGCAGTTCGACTTTTGCGAGCACCCCTCCGCTCATTACCGCGACCATGCCTCCACCCACTTTTTCCACCTCCCTCACGGCCTGATACATGTCATTTTCGGAGATACCAATGCATACAAGATTGTGCGCGTCATGGGATATGCTTGAAGCAATAGCGCCGCGCTTCAATCCTGTTCCTGATATGAATCCTTTACCTATGTTTCCATTCCTTCCGTGCCTCTCTAACACAGCCATCCTCACCGTGTCATCTGCGGGGTTTGGTGCCACATGATGGTCTAATACTTCCAGTTCTCTTTCCATCAATTCTCCGTCCACGGTCACAATCCTCGACAGACTTCGTCCACTCTTCAACTTGACTCTGAGAAGGAAATCTTCTGGCGTTAGATCTTGCCTGAGCTTCACCGTATGTCTGAACCGCTGAAAATCAGACTTTGGTCTTTCGATAAGTAACACATCTTGCGAAACCGCTAAAGAGCCATTCGCAAAAACCTTGTCCACAGTGAGTTCCCTAAGATCGTCGAAGACCACTAGATCTGCATAACGGCCTGGAGCTATGATTCCCAGTTCTGATTCAATCAGGTAAGTCTCGGCGACGTTCAGTGTAGCCATCTGGACTGCTTTGATCGGATCGAGCCCAAGATCAACTGCTTTTCTCACCAGCGATACCACATGCCCTCTCTCTTCCACTTCGTCCGGCTCGATATCATCAGTACAGAACATGGCCCTCCTAGTGTCAACCTTCTTCAAGACATCGACTATGGCTTCAAAGGAGGATTCGCCGGGCCTATCTTGGATCATCGTATGCACACCACTTCTCAACCTTTCCAACACCTCCTCCTCAGTCCTAGACGTATGATCGGTCATGACGCCGCTTGATGCGTAGGCCTGGAAGCGCTCCCCCCGAAGCAGCGGTGAGTGGCCATCGACCACCATCCCTCTCTCATAGGCGAGTCTAATTTTCCCGAGGGTTTCATTATCGCCTTCCAAGACCTTGTCATAGCTCATCATCTCACCCAGGCCCCAGACACCTTCCAGTTCCTGTAACATCTCTATGGCCGAGGCGTCGAGCGTGCAGCCACTGGTCTCAAGGCCTGGAGCAGATGGAACACAGGAGGGGATTTGAACGTAGAACTTGAAGGGCGTATTATTGGCATCTTTCAAGAGGGCTCGCACTCCTTCAAGGCCGGAAACATTGGCCACTTCATGAGGATCGATGACAGCTCCAGTAGTTCCGCAGCGGAGGACTAGAGAAGCATAGGCAGAAGATGTCAGCATCGTGCTCTCCACATGTGCATGAGAGTCTAGGAGGCCAGGAGCGAGGTATTTTCCAGTCATATCGATGAGATTCGTAGAAGGACCCGCTCTAACCTTTCCAACATCGCCAACATACGCAACCCTCTTATCCTTCACGGCTATGTCTGCCCTTCTGATCTCTCCAACGGCTACATCGATTACGTACCCTCCAGCGAGCATTAGGTCTGCGTCCTCCAATCCCATGCAGACAGAAATCAGACGCTTCCTTTCCGTCGAGTCGTACTTCTTAGTGACCAGCACAGCTTCTCCCTAGAAGACCTTTATTCTATACGGGCTAATGTAAGGCCATGCCCGGAGACCATTTGGGCCTAGCGAACGCGAGAGGGAGGGGTTTTTTTCCGGAAGATGTCAGGAGGGCGGTGGTTCACGGAAACCCAGATAGAGTGATACAACAGGCTAGACTTCTGGACCAGCCTAGGCTTGTGGCAAGGAAGAGAGGTTTCACAACATACACGGGGAAATATGAGGGTGTAAGCGTGCTGATATCAAGCACGGGGATGGGCAGCGGATCAGCATCAATAGCCATGGAAGAACTGATCCAACTCGGAATCAATCTGATGATCAGAGTAGGCACTTGTGGAGCCTATCTGAAAGATGCAAAGCCAGGAGACTTGTTTGTTCCCACATCCGCTCTTGTCGATGGGCCGGCTCTCAGATACTTGTCACCAGATTATCTTCACAACTGGCCTCCCAGGGACCTACCAAAGTGGGTCTCAACAAGAAAAGGATTTGTATTCGTGGAAGGCCATCGAGAAGTGAGTACGCTAATAACAAGGCTTGTGAACGAGGAGCTGCGATCCGGTCGCTGTCAGTACTCGCACACGTGCTTTGAGGGAGCAGTCCATGACAAGGACATACTCCACGCATGGAGAACCGAGTACAGTCTCAAACCTTCAGAATTGGAGAGGGTGAGAGAGCAGATCAGAGGCTTAACAGTCGCGACAGACATGGAAACCGGCACCCTCTTCACAATCTCCCGTATGAGAAAGACAGTGTCAGGCTCTCTCCTCACAGCAGTTGACTTCTCCGCAGATCAGGAAAGCGAAGCAGCGCAAAACGAAGCGCTAAAGATCGCATACAAAACCTCCCTGGAGGTGTTAGCGAGATTCGTGGGCTGAAGTCAGATACGCCTGCAGGAGAAATGATGACAGGTATTCTCTTCCCGGTGACCCTTTCCTTAGGATTCTCACGCGCCTGGCACTCTCAAGCGCGCGATATTACATTTCGGAACAATCTTTCTCTTGATGAAACCTGCGTCCTCAAGCTTCGAGGACACCATCACCATTATCCTTCTGGAATCTTCAATCAAACCCAGAAAGGATACTTGAACCGTTCTCGTATGGCTGGAGTACTTCCGCTCAGCGACTACTTACGCGCGGTCGCGCTAGGCCTTATTATAGTGGCTGTTTTTTTGTTGTTGAACGTCGGGTTGGTTCGGGATGCAAGAGAGGGACTACTACGCGATCCTGGGTATCTCCAGGAACGCCTCAAAAGATGAGGTAAAGAACGCGTATAGGAAACTGGCTCTCCGATATCATCCCGACCGCAACAAATCACCTGCAGCGGGAGAGAAATTCGAGGGAATATCTGAAGCCTACGCTATCCTCTCTGACGATGAGAAGAGAGAACAGTACGATCAGCGTGTGCGTTCAACCATCGAAAGCAGATACACGTCACGAGACATCTATCCAGAATACCGGACGGATGTCTCGTATAGAGAAGCCGTCCATGCTTCTAAGCCAGACGAACCGTACTTGTTTTCATATGCGGTTGCCGTACGATTGATTATCGTATTTGCGCTCATGGCTATACTGTACCTTCTGTACGGAAGCAGGCAAGTAGTCCGGGGGCCAGAGGAGTACTATCAATCATATCATATACTCTACTATTTGGCGGAGGTGGCTTTGGCAGCTGTTGGTGTGGGATACATGATAAGATATGCAAGGAAGCGCGCGCGCTCACACATATCTTCCCGTCCGTGACGGCTGTGTATTCCAAGGCGGCCAGAATTCTCTTCGAGGGGCTATCGGAACCTTGGCAAAGCGCGAATGGAAAACATTGAGGACTAGAGATTCTCAGTCATCTTCTTGGCGAATTCCTTTCCAAACTCGAAGCACTTCTCTAACTCGTTCTGATCAGGAACCCATTTGACCGTCAAGGCAGGTGCGACTATCTTTATGCCCCCTCTTCCAAGTGTGTCTTCAATAGTCTTGATCGCGCCGCCTCCCCATCCGTAAGAGCCAAATGCGGCAGCGATCTTCTCCTTTGGTCTCAAACCCTTCAAATCCTCCAAGATTGGAGCAACTGTCGGCAGTATGTCGTTGTTGATGGTGGATGACCCGACCAGTAGGCCTTTTGCCTCGAGAAGATCTGCAACGATGTCTCCACGGTCCGAGTAAGGTATCCGCCACATTCTAGCTTCAACGCCCATGCTTGCGATTCCTTCGACTATTGCCCTAGCCATCTTCTCCGTGCTACCCCACATCGTGTCATATACCACGAGGACTCTGTTCTTGGCCTCACCCTTAGCCCAGCGAAGGTATGATTCGATGATCTTCGCTGGGTTGCCACGCCATATGATGCCGTGGCTTGGCGCTATCATCTTAATCCTGAGCTTCTGTGTCTGAACCTCCTCGATCTTTTTGATCACCAAAGAACTGAAGGGCCAGAGTATGTTGGCGTAATACTTGGCCGCCTCAGTCATTACGATATTCTCATCGATCTGGTCATCGAACCGATGTGAGGAGGCCAAATGCTGACCGAACGCGTCATTCGGCAGGAGCAGAGCATCTTGCTCTATGTAGGTGAACATGCTGTCAGGCCAGTGAAGCATAGGCGCCTCAATGAATGTTAGAGTCCTTCTGCCAAGATCTATCTTGTCACCTGTCTTCACAACCTGGAAATTCCAGTCTCCGAAGTAGTGCTTGAGCAATCCTTCTCTGCATCTCTCTGTACCGACCACTTTCGCTTTTGGAGCAAGTTTCAGAATCTCAGCTATCGAGCCCGAGTGATCAGTCTCGACGTGATTAGCGATAATGTAATCAATCTTTTCTGGTGGAGCTATTTGCCGAACTCTCTCAATCATCTCTTTCGCAAAAGGACGATAAACAGTGTCTACAAGGGCTATCTTATCGTCTATGATCAGATAGGCATTGTAGCTTGTTCCGCGATGTGTTGAGTAGGTGAATCCATGAAAATGTCTAGCGTCCCAATCCACAGCTCCGACCCAGCATATGCCATCCAAAACAGTGACTGGTTGCATCAAATCACCTATCATAGGACCGCCAGATCTCTTCTTCACGATCATATATATCCTGAGCGCACGCTGTTCACAATATTGTTGGGAACAGGCTCAATGCTCTAAACATGAGTCCTCCAACCAAGAGCGCAAAACCAATCTCGAATACGGTCACGGCTAAGGCCTTCCGATAGCCGAACTGCCTCACTAGGACCGTGATTGTTGCGATGCATGGGATGTACAGCATTATCACGGTTGCGTAGACGATCATCTGCGTGCCAGTGAGAACGGTAGCAAAGTTTGACGTTCCCACCAAGGCAGCCAACATAACAAGTGTCAACTCTTTTCGAAAGATACCGAAGATAAGAGGAGTCATCGTGATCGCTGGAAGTCCCAGCCAAGAGACGGTGATGAAGCTGAAGACTTGATCGAAGATTGGAAGAATGTTCATGAATTGAAGCACTTTCAGAATCAGGTTTCCCAGGATCATGAGAGGAAAGGCTACCCAAATGAACTCTTCCAGCCTGAACCATGTCTCTTTGGCTGTTGCCTTCAGTGAGGGCATCTTGTAGGAAGGCATCTCCATGATCAGTCCCACAGGTTCGCCTGGAAGTACTCTGTAGGCGAGCCGTCCGAGAATTAGTATTAGGATAAGATCAAAGGCGTAGAGGACAAAAGCCCATCTCACTCCGACATAGGCGCCTACGAGACCCAGGATTACAACGGTCCTTGCTGCACAGGGGACCAGTGTGGTGAGAAAAGACGCTAGGAAACGTTCTTTCTCTGTTTCCATGATTCTGCACGCCATGCAGCCTGGAACGCAGCAACCGTAGCCTAGCAGGAGAGGTATGAAGGCCTTGCCGTGGAGACCTATCTTGTGCATGACGGAGTCCATCAGAAAGGCAGCTCGGGGAAGGTAGCCCGTGTCCTCAAGTATGGAGAGGGCGATGTAGAAGGGAACGATGTAGGGGAGAGCAATTGTGATACCCGCCACTATGCCCTCCATCAGCCCGTCCCATACGAATTTGGAGACGAGGCTTGTGCCAAAGATCGTGAAGAACGCAATCCTGACTTGACCAAACATGTTCAGGAGAAGACTTGACGTGAAGTCACCAAAGCTGAAGATACCGCAGAAAACTGAAATCATCACCAGGATCAGGATGGGGTATCCCCAGATTCCGTGCGTGGTCAGCGAAGCTAGCCTTTCGTCCCAAGTGATTTTGACAGGAGGAACAATTACTAGACTTTCTCTTGAGATCTGATTCGCTAGGTTGTATCGCTCAGATGAGATCACGCTGGAACAGGGCTCTGAATGTATCCTCTCGATCTCCTGAGCCAAGGCCTGTACCTTATCCTGGACATTTGGTTGTTGGCTGTAGACTAGTTTGCTGACCTCGGGGTCACCCTCCAAGAGCTTAATGGCAACCCAGCGCGAAGGATAGTTTGTGTTGATTCTCTCGACCACGGCCGTGAGTTCATTGACCCTTTCTTCTATCTCCAAGCCGAACCTCGGATGATCGAGGAAATGCGGCTCTTTCTCGTGAACCTCCATCGTCTTTCTGACAAGTTCATCCATTCCTATGCCTTTTGTTGCGATGCACGGAACGACTGGAACGCCGAGCAGTTGCCCTAAACGTTCATGGTCGATCTTCATGCCTTTCTTCGCAGCCACATCAATCTGGTTCAGAGCGATGACCACGGGAGCCTCCAGTTCAAGCAGCTGAAGTGTGAAGAACAGGTTTCGCTCAAGAACGGAAGCATCGACGACATTGATGATTACGTCAGGCTTCTCCAAAGCTATGTACTCTCTGGAGACCAGTTCTTCAAGAGAATATGTGGAAAGGGAGTAGATTCCCGGCAGGTCAATTACATCTATTGTGTAGTCTTCAAATCTGAGTGTTCCCTCAGCTCGTTCGATAGTCTTTCCCGGCCAGTTCCCAATGTGCTGGTGTAGCCCAGTGAGATGGTTGAATATGACGCTCTTGCCAACATTGGCGTTTCCTGCAAGCGCGATCGTGATTCTCTTGTCAGCAGCCAACAGTTAGCAGGCCTCAACGTAGATCTTTGACGCAAGGCCACGCCCTATTGCTAGGCTAGACCCTCGGACAATGATTTCGACAGGTCCCCCTAGAGGGGCGCAATTCCTCAACTCGATTTGGCATCCAGCGGTGACTCCAAGATCATTGAGCCGCTGCACAGCCATTTTGCCTCCTCTAATAAAGCGAATGATCGCTCTCTGTCCTGGTCGCAA
>CAZGRO010000041.1:0-1079 GCA_964528315.1 uncultured Candidatus Bathyarchaeia archaeon | reverse complement strand
GCACTGCTACTTCGTCCTTATATAGGACGGCGACGAACACACGCCAAGTTGGTTCACGAGAACGATAGTCGGGAGTCGTTTCCGCTGAACGGCTCTCAGCACGTCGCTTTTCTTGCTGCAACTGACTAAGGCTCAAGTCTGGGAAGGAGATCGAATTCGAGTTCCGCCGCTGGGGAGGATCCCGAACTAACGACGAAATCCGGTTTTCGGTCCTAGCTGCAGACCTGCGCAATCGAAGAACGAGGAGAAAGAAACCATGAAGAATTTCGAAGAATTGGGGATCAGCCCTGAAACGATAAGTACTGCCGACCTTGACGGTGAGAACTCGCATGCCAATGATTACTAGTAGTTTGAGAAGCCTTGCAGATGAGCGTGACTCGGATCGAGATTTCATCTATCTTCTGATGCTGGCGCGGAAGTACGACTTGGAACCGGTTGCTCTTCACAACGCTCTGATAAAGGCCGGACAGAGCGAGAAGTCCACATGCGGATCTCTCTCGATAGAATCTCGGACAATGAAAGACGACACTTACTGCTTCATGTTTTCACAAAACGATCGAGCAGTCGCCCAGACGGCCATTTCGAAGAATTCTGTGGCCAAGCTTCGCCAGCTACCCCAAGAACTAAGGCAACTGCTGAAGGACCGAGATCAAAGGCCCAGACCTACGGATGACAGTGAAAAGGAGAGACGCATCGCTGATCTTCAGATCGGCTTGAAGCATGTGAACCTGAAGGCGAAGGTCATAGGTAAGTCAAAGATAAGGGCGGTACAGTCAAGAGACGGATTGCCTCTTCTTGTGTGCTCGGCCACCCTCTCTGACGGCACGGGCAGGATTCAGCTACCTCTATGGAATCGTCAGATCCGTTCTGTCGCAAAGAATGACACGGTGATTGTTCGTGAGGCCACCGTTAGAAACTTCAGGGGAGAAATGCAGCTGTCCATCCCCAGAAAGAACGGAAGCATCTCAATTGTAGATTCCGCAGAGTGAATCACTCGATCTTTTACCTACTTGTTTGTCCCCTCAGCTTGAGACAGTTAAGCACCGATATCGCCACGGGTTACGATTTTAGGGCACTCG
>CAZGRO010000040.1:0-12720 GCA_964528315.1 uncultured Candidatus Bathyarchaeia archaeon | reverse complement strand
ATATTCCAGTACGGTCCAATTCATCAATCTCCGCGCTGGCAGAGAGGAAAGATAGCTAGAGCCCTGTCAGGAAGTCTCGCAATCGCAGCCAGGCTGGACTTTTTCGGCGGGGAGTTCAAAGGTGATCTTCTGAAAGAGAGACTGGATAAGAAGCTCAAGGAGATCGCTGAGAAGTACAAGGCTCCCCCTGAGAGGGGAAGGCATGCCCAACGTAAGCGTTGAACCGCACACACAATTCAAAGGTGTCTATTGGGCCAAGCTGGAGGACGGCTCCAAGCATCTCGCAACCCTGAACCTTGACCCAGGCAAGAGCGTCTACGGAGAGAGACTGATACGACTCGCTCGAAAGGAGTATAGAGTCTGGGACGCCTACCGAAGCAAACTGGCCGCAGCAATACTCAAAGGAATCAGCTCCGTCCCAATCACTCCTAGGACCAGAATCCTGTATCTTGGAGCAGCCTCTGGGACCACCGCCTCTCATGTGAGCGACATAGTTGGCATAGAAGGCGCAGTCTTCTGTGTTGATTTTGCCTCCAGAGCCATGAGAGAGCTTATCTCCAACCTGTGCAGCGGACGAAGAAATGTCTACCCGGTACTGGAAGATGCAAGGTTCCCTGAACGCTACAGCCAAATTGTCAGAGGAGTCGGCTCGATGTACTGTGACATAGCGCAACCGGACCAAGCAAGAATCCTATCCGACAATGCGGACCTATACCTGAAGAGCGGCTCAGGCGCAATGTTAGCGATAAAGTCTCGAAGCATCGACGTAACGCTTTCGCCACCAGAGGTCTTTGAAAAGGAATTGAAAACGCTCAGTCAAAGAGGTTTTGAAGTCAAGTCTATGCTTAGACTTGAGCCTTTTGACCGCGATCACATAATGGTTTCTATGGTCTACAAAAGGTAATGCTTTCTCTCAATGCGCAAAAAGAGAAGCAATCGGCTCTTCAATCGCATGGCCAAAGGCATCGGATATCGGTTACAGCTTCGTCTGCCCTGGTTCCTGCTCCAATCGCGCAATCGTTTTCCACGATTTTCTCACGAAAGCCGGAAAGGATCCATGGCTTGCCATCCACTCTCTCAAGAAGCGGATTGTTCGATCATCAGATGGATAGCCACTTCCAAAGCTCCCGTATTTGGCTGCCAGCTCATCTATCCTCTGATCCCTTGTCACTTTGGCTATGATTGATGCTGCACTGACCACAGGATACTTTCGATCTGCATGATGCTCTGAGACAATCTTGATTCTTCTTGGAAGATGGCTTTGAATATCTGTCGCATATCTTTTAGGCAAAACATCAGAAGAATCAACATATGCAACTGTTGGGTTCAACCTTCCGATGACCGTCGCCATGGCAGTGGCCTCAAGGTAGTTCAGCTTCCTAAGCTTTCTACCATCAATTACAAATCCGTCAATCTCTTTCGGCTGCAGTTCGACTGTCGAGATGTCTTGTGCGATTTTTCTGATCTCTGCCGCAAGGCGGGTCCTCTGTCTGGCGCTGAGCATCTTCGAATCTTTCACGCCGATTGACACAACTTCAGGTATTCTTTTCTCTCGAATTGAGACACCTGCGATCACGAGTGGACCTATTACGCTGCCTGTTGGGGAGCTGGCAGATCCAGCTCTCTCCCAGCGTCATCCACTCCGCATATCACGCTGCTAAACGTTGTCGCCCTCCAAACATGTCTTTTGTCATGTCTTCCTAGTCCAATGACTGAAAGCTGAGTTACAGGATTAATCTCTTTTCCTAGTCAGACAGGTTCCTCTTCACCAGTCGGGCCTGCGTCAACTCGTCTATGATTTTCAGGTGCAGATCGTCCCGGTTCTCCATCGTTATGACCAGTATCTTGATGTCTTCTGCTCTTCTAATCTCCTGAAGCAGAGGGTCAGTCGCCCGGTAGTGGATTGTGCCTATTACCGCCTTGGTGCTGGCAATGCTCTGTTTAACCGTTGTCTTGAACTCTTTGCTGAGGAGTTCCATCGGGCCTAACTCATCAATGAGAACCACGGCTATTTTTGGGTCATGAAGAGCATCTGCGATCGCTCGCACGCCAACCTCCACCAATCCCTCAAGATCCACGACGTATTTGCCGATTCTGGGCCCTTGCCTTCCCTTTGTTGACGCTAACCATCCCTCTCTCCCGGATGAAATGTCGCGGAGCTTGAACCCTATTCGCACATTGCCCTCCCTCGCCTCTTCAGTAATCATTCCGCCGACCAAGATTCCTCTCTGCTTCAACTCGTCGGCAATCTTCCTCAGAACGGTGGTCTTACCGATCCCAGGTGTTCCGGTCAGAAGGATTTTGCAGGCCAAGGTTCAACCTCTGAAGCCTACAGCAAGTATGTAGATCTCTGAGCTTTTCTGTTTGCTTGCGGGGGGCTTTACGAATCGGACCTGTTGAAAGTGTTCGGCCACGGCGTTCTCATATGTCTTCAGATTGGGCCCATGGAAGAGTTTGCAGAGGAAGTTTCCTTTCCTCCTTAGTGTTCTCCTTGCGATCTCAAGAGATCGTTCTGCCAGGTGCAATTGTCTGGCATGGTCAACATCCCATGCCCCACTTATCTTCGGTGAAACATCTGAGATCACAACATCAACTTGAGAGCCTGTTTGATCCAGAATAAGCGATGGGGTGGATTCATCGGTTACATCTGCGAGAATTGTCTTGACATTTGCCCATGGAAACTGTGCGATTGGCTCTATGTCAAGGCCGAGAACAAATCCTTCTTTTCCAACAATCTGTCGAGAGACCTGAAGCCATCCCCCTGGTGCAGCTCCAATGTCGACAACCTTGTCCCCTGCCTTCATGAACTGATGTTTCCTAATCATCTGGAGAAGCTTGAATGCTGACCTGCTTCTGTATCCCTGCTTCTTCGCGAGTCTATAGAATTGATCTCTTCTTCTATCCTGCTTCCAGCGCTCAGACAAATATCAAGCTCCAGTCGGCCGGACTCCAGCAGGTATCTGTGGCGAAGGTTGAGGTAGAGGGATTCCTTCAAGCCAAAAAGTAAGCTTCACGCATTTGCTGGGGGTCACGATCGCTGACTGTCCGCATTTGGATTCATCTTCGCAGAATGCACAGGGTACATCGACGATCGAATCAATACGTGAAAGCTTTCGTTTCGACAGAACTCTAAAGGTCCAACGTCCACCATGAAGTTCTCGTCTTCTCTCGATGAGACCCTTCTTCTCTAACCTTAGGACGGCCCTCGACCCTTCCCTGCTATCAGCCTTTAGCCTCTTCCACAGTTCCGACTGAAGTATCCCCTCTTCCCCAACGCCGTTAACGACCTGAAGCATGTCCTGCTCGGTCGAGCCTTTTCGAGGCATTAGCTGCACCCCAAATCCGGTCGCTCCCAGCGATAAATACGGCTGGATGCGAAATAAGGATTGTTCATGTCACATTTGCCCCGTTCACGATTTCCATGTCTGTCGTCAGAAGCACGAGCTTCTCTCCTTTCTCAGCGGCAAGAAGCATTCCCTCAGAAGGCTCACCGGCAAACTTCGTGGGCTTCAAATTAGTTAAGAACACTATTCTCTTGCCAACAAGTTCCTCAGCTGTGTAGTAGCCCACAAGACTTGAAACCGTTTGTCTCCGGCCCAATTCTCCGAGATCCACAATGATCTTGTACAGCCTCTCTGTTCTCGGAACTTTCTCGACCTGTGCTATCGTACCGATTCGCATGTCAAGTTTCTTGAACTCATCAAAGCTTACTAGACTCATATATGCCGCTCTTCCCGCGAATACCGATATCAAACGTTTCGATGTAAGGTAAGGTAATAAGAGCTTTCGATGGATTTTTGAATAGGCAATTTGAAGCACCGGTAGAACAGCGTGGCCAGAGTGGCAAATTCTTGTGGTTCATAGTCTTGTGTTTCGATGCTGACGCGACTCTTGGAACTTGGATGCGGCTTCCAGCAGCGAACATATGACTGGATGAGGCCGTTGCTCAGATGAGGTCATCTGTGGTACGAAGAGCGTCGCAAGGTAGAAGAGGTGATTCGGCAGCTCTAGGATCCTGACCTCACCGGTCTGGTCGAAGCCTGATGCACGCAGGCCCGCCTCCTCCATCATTTCCCTGTAGGCCGGGTTCAGGCCGAAGTTGCAGTTGAACCGTTCCTCGCTCTCTCCCTTGCCATATATCTCGAAGGCACGGGAGCCAGAGCTTATCTTGATCTTCTCAATCTTCCCGACGAGCGAACAGGACAGAGGCGTAACGAGGAGGAGAGGTGCGTCAGGTTTTTCTTCTGCATGCTGTGCATCCACGAACCCCATGACATTCCGCGCATACTCGATAACAACGTGCTGGAACCCTCCACAGGTTCCCAGAAAGGGTCGATTAGACTCTCTAGCGAATCGGATGCCGTTGAGAGCTCCGTTCATACTTCTGTAGGGACTGCCGGGAGCGCATAGTAGCACATCGAATTTGTCGATTTTTCCTTCCACATGTTTCTCCAGGGAAGGAGTTGGTATCCACTCCACGTCAATGGAAGCTTCGAGACGAATCGCTGCATGACGGAGAGCTAGGTTGGTAGCCCTGTGCGAGTCATATTGAGGATTGAAGTCACCGATCACACCGACAGTGATTCGCCTTCGCATGTGACGCCCGTATCTGACGCTATCTATTAAGATTGTATCGTGACCCGGCGCGTGAGGATTTGCGGTAATTAGTCACAGAGCCAGCCGATTGTCCAGACGTTCATGGTCTTCTGGAGGCGTCGCGAATGATCGTTTCTCGCAGTTCCTGCATGAACTCCGTAAGCCTATCTGCAGGAATTCCTCCTGTCTGAGCCAAATTGTCTGCTCCTCCCCCCCTGCAGCCTATTTTTGCCGCCGCAGCCCTTACCATCGCGCTAACGTTGATTCCTCTCTTAACAAGGTTCGACCCTACCGCTGCAACCACATGAGTGGCTCCATCAGAGCTTCCCAAGACAGCGACCGAATCCTGATCGTTGTATGTGATCTTCAGTGCCATTCTTTTCAGGACATCCGCATCCACATCCTTCAAAGCTCTTGAGACCACTCTCAGGTCACCGATCTGCTCAGCATCTGACAGATACTGCAGAGCTTCTGATTCAGCAACTGTCATTCTCATTTTTCTCAGTTCATCTTTCATCCTTTCTCTTTCCGTGAGTAACTGTTGCACCTTGGGCACGATATCTTTGATATCACTGTCGAGCAGGCTGGTCAGTTTCGAAACCGCCTCGGAATTCCTCGAGAATTCTGCATAGCCATACTCCGATGCGGACACCTCCAACCTCTCAATCCCTTTCTGAAGCCTCAGTCTTCCTAGGATTTTGATCGGGGCCACCTCAATCGTGGATCTAACATGTGTCCCACAGCACAGGCTAACATCTTGATCACCAATCTCCACAAGGCGTACATCGCCGGTTGGAGTAACCTCTGTCAGGCCCAGTTCGCCTCCAAACCTCTTGACCGCTTCATCTCGGGTTGTGGAGCTAGTTCTCACAGGGAGCTGCTTGAGAGCAATCTGGTTCGCGGTCGCTTCGATCTCACGTAATTGTTCTGGGGTTATTGACTCCTCACGATTCAGATCAATCCGCACACGGTCTCTGCTTATCTGAAAGCCCATGTAGCGAAGGTCCTTCATGTTCAGAACATTTCTCACAGCTGAGAAGACTATGTGGGCTGCGGTATGGTGTTTCATGTTGCTGTATCGTCGCGGCCAGTCGATTGAACCTTTGACCGAGGTGTCTCCGTCTTGAAAAGGTCGATCTAGGATATGCACAGTTGCTTGACCAGCAGGCTTGGTATCGATCACCTCAAACATGGTTCCCTGCGCTTCTATTGTTCCTTGGTCTCCAGGTTGGCCGCCCCCTTCCGGGAAGAATGCTGTCCTGTCAAGTATGACATAGGAGTGGGCTCCAATCACGATGGACTTGAGGATTCTTGCTTCAAAGGTCTGGAGATAGGGGTCGTCGTAGTAGAGAGCGTGCGTCTGCGGCAGTTCGGCTACCTGCTCCTCGATTTCCGCTGGCAACGCGCTGTTCTCAGACAAGTTCTCCTCTCTCTAGGTAAGGAGAGATCCGGTGAAGGGCATAACCTTTCCTCAGATCGGTGAACAGTAGAGGCTTTGGAAAGCTGTCCGACGCAACTTAAGAGCAGGAAAGTGTCCAAGTCATAGGCTTGTGGTGATGGTTACCTGGGCTTCGAGGAACTCATATTTCTAGCAGGCGCCTCCTTCATGGCGGGTTTCTCAGGTGCCCTGATGCCCGGAACAGTCTTTGTTGCCGTTGTTCTTCAAGCTGCAAGAAAAGGCTGGAAGGTGGGGCCCCAGATAATTCTGGGGCACGCGTTGTTGGAGGCGCCATTGGAGATGGCGCTTGTTCTCGGATTGAGTACCTTCATTGGCATTCAGCTTGTTCGGACTGCGGTGGGATTCGTTGGAGGTAGCTTTCTTTTCTGGATGAGTCTTGGCTTGTTGAAGGCCAGCGGACATGCCGAATTTCCTGCGACAATTAACGAGTCCAAATCTGTGTCGTCACATCCGGTGCTAGCTGGCATCTTGGCCAGCTCCGTAAACCCGTACTTCTACGTGTGGTGGGCAACAGTCGGAAACGTGTTCACGGTGAAGGGATTGGAGATCGCTGGCCTGATTGGGGTAGCAGTATTCTTCTTATCGCATTGGATGTCTGACCTATCATGGTATACTTTTCTTTCGTGGTCTGTCAGCAAGAGTAGACGGTACATGACCGATCATGTGTATAGAATTGTGTTGGGAGGCTGCGGCATCTTTCTTGCTGTACTGGGATCTATCTTCATATATGGAGCGATGAGCGGCTCCATCTGACCGTTGCTTCCCGTAGCCTTAGGGCAGAAGGAGCTCTCCGTCCAGTATCGTAACAGCTTCTCCCCCAACCTTCACTAGGCTTGGAATACCTGCCTCATGCTGCACTGACACGTGGATCATGCTTGGCCTGTGGATTTCCAGGCCTTGTTCCACTGTGAAGGATATTGGATTCTGAAGGCCGAACACCTTGTGGCTCGTAAGATAGACGCCGAGAGCTCCAGCGGCGCTTCCGGTGGCTGGGTCTTCTGGGACGCCGGATGCTGGAGCGAAGAATCTCGCATGAACCGATGCTTCAGAAATGGAGGTTTCAAGAGTGAAGATAAGCATACCCAGTACACCCAGCTTCCTCTCCAGCTCCCCTATTCTATCAAAGCTGGGAGAGAGCCGGCGAACCCTCTCAAGGGATCGGATTGGTACCATGAGCTGATCCAATCCTGTCGATGAGATCTGAATGGGCAGTCTGGCGTCCGCAATCTCCGCTTTCGGTATTCCCAACGCGTCAGCAACGCTCTGGACGTCCTCTATGATTCGACCGAGCTTGGGTTTTCCCTGCGTCATAGTAATCACGCGTCTTCCATTCGCGGTCGACTCAATCTCGATCGGAAGAACGCCTATGCCTACCTCTTGGCGCACAACAGTAGCTCCCTTGTCCAAGGCTATTCTTCCGTCTTCAATCAAGGCATGAGCTGTGCCAATGGACGGATGGCCTGCGAAGGGGATCTCCTTCGCGGGAGTAAATATGCGGACCTTGTAGTTTGCTGCTTTTTCAACCGGTGGCAGAACAAACGTTGTCTCTGAAAGATTCATCTCTCTAGCGGTGGAAAGCATCTCCTCAGAGCTTAGGCCCCTGCCGTCCAAGAATACTGCGAGTGGGTTCCCAGTGAGCGGACGGTTGGTGAAGACGTCGACTTGCTTCATTTTGAATCGTCGCATGTCTCTGCTCCCTTGCCCCACTTGGGCTTCGGATGAAGAAAAGGGTTTTCCGAGCCTCGTGTGAGCTAACCGAGTTTGTATCCTATCTTTCTGAGAAACTTCTTTCTCTCCTCGACATCGCTTTGAGTCTCAATGCCTTTTGATCTTAAGCCATCTACTACTCCAAGTATTCCTCTCCCTTGTTCGGTCTCAGCCACCACGACTTCCACAGGGTTCGCTGTCGCACAATGAATCGTACAGACCTCCGGAACCATCTTTACCGCATTAAGAACGTTAATCGGATACGCATCCTTCAGGAGTATGATGAAGCTGTGGCCCGAGCTGAGAGCGAAAGCGTTCTTCTTCGCCTGTTCCGTTAGCTCAGAGTCATTTCCTTCACCCCTCACTAGGCACGGTCCCGAGCTTTCGCAGAAGCCGATTCCAAACTTGGCATTTGGCACTGATCCGACAATGGCTTCGTAGAGGTCTTCCACTGACTTGATGAAGTGAGATGTGCCCAGAATCAGCTGCACGTCTTTCGGAGTCACTATTTTGACAACTTTCAGTTCCAATTTCAGCACAAGATGATGTCTCTTGGAAGATCTGTTAAGCCTTTCGACCTTGGCTAGCAGTCGGGGCGTCCTTCCCGCGAGACTCCAGAAACAAGTTTAGGTCTGCGAGATGTCTAGCCAGCCAGACGACGTGACGGTCAACTTCCCGCACCACTCCTTTCTCAACAACGAAATGTCTTGGCCTGAGTCTGGACCGTGTCTGCTTGACTGCTTGTTCCACAGCGAAGTGAAGTTGAAGGCAATGCGGGGAACCGTTCATGGTCAATACTGCAATCCCTGTTGGCGATGACGTTCCAATTATCGTGGCTATTTTGAAGCCCACAGTGTTCATGTGTTCCTTCTCTAGGCAGGTATCTAGCGGTATCCTTCCCTCGGACATGTCAGCAAAGATCTTCGGGCTCTCAGACCTAAGACAGGTGCCATGAATCAGAAGATGTGAATTCCTGAGCAACTTGCTTTTGACGTTCGTTGAGAGTAGGTCCATCCTTCATCGCCTATGGCTTTGTCTCGCCGGAAGAAAATGTCTTCGATTTGGACTAGATTTATCAAACTGAGGCCTTCAACCCTACATTGGCAGGAAGGAGTCAACCGCAGTGGCAATTGCTGTTATCCCCACGTACAATGAAGCGGAAAGCATCAGGTCGCTGGTCGAGCGACTCGAAGCCTTGAAAGAACATGTTTCCGAGATTGTTGTTGTTGATGATGGAAGTGCGGATGGGACGGAGGCTGCTGTTCGCTCTTTGAACGAAGTATATGGAAACGTGTCTGTGCTTCAGAGGGGAAGCAAGTTAGGATTTGGAAGCGCAATTCGCGATGGCCTAAAGGAGGCTGCGAAACGCGCTGATGCGACTCGCTTTCTGCAAATGGATGCAGATCTCAGCCACGATCCTTCCTATCTCCCCTCTATGTTCAGTCAGGAAGCTGACATTGTAATAGGGTCCAGATATGTTCCCGGAGGGGGAACCAAGGGATGGACCTTCACCCGAAGATTGGCTAGCAGGACCGCATGTTGGCTGGCAAGCACTCTCCTAGGTTTGCCGGCAAAGGACCCGACGGCCGGATTCAAGATCTACAGCAGAAAGGCAGCGGAGCTTGTCGTGGAGGCGACAAAGGAGAACAGGAGTATGGGCGCCTTCGAGATCGAGACCATTTACGTGGCGAGCAAGAACGGGCTGAAAGTTGCAGAGGTACCGATAAACTTCGTGAATAGGGAGAAGGGAACGAGCAAAGCTGGATTTCATGAGATCTACATAGTCTTCAAGTTCATCCTGTCGCATCTCTTCTGACCATGGCGTAGCCACCAGGCTTAGGAGACTGGTTAGTTACCGCCGCGCCGAGGGAAACTGACTAGGCAACCAGTGACTCATAGATCGAGGCAACGCTACGTTTCCATCGCTCAAAATCGCTTGACGCAGGATACCTCTGGTAGAGCGCCTTGATCTCCCGCATCTTCGTCGCAGTCCTCTCCAACTTCATCAAGAACCCTGGCCGAGCCATTGCTTTCAACGCCCTCCCAGCCTTGTCAAGGATGCTCAGTTGAAGATCACCAGTCATACTTGTTCGCAGCACATCTTCCTCCCTCACCAAGCGATTCTTCATTCCAAAGTTCAATTCGTCGTCTGATATGTTCTGGAGGAATAAGCGAAAGATGTCGAGACCTGCCTGCTTTGCTCCATAGCTCTGCATGTATCTGATGTTGTATTGCCAGAGTGCTTCTTTGCTCACGTTCCCTTTCTCAAGACCTTCGATCGCGGCCTGCGCCGCGAGCCTTCCACTCAGCATCGAGGGGCCTATACCGCCACCGTGTATAGGATTGACCAGGCATGCAGCGTCACCCACGATCAGGATGCCGTCAGATACAAGGGAGTAGATTGGCCTGCGAGTCGGAACGACCCCCCCACCCCCTTGCTCCGTCCTCGATTTCGCGAAGATGGTCTGAGAGAGAACGTGTTTGTACAGTTGCTCCTTGGGGTTCGGATGCTTGTCAGTCATCTGGACTCCGAGGCCAACATTGACTTTTCCATTTCCTTTGTCGAATATCCAGTAGTAGCCTCCTGGCGCCAGTTGCATTGTAAGATAGATCTCTCCTAGGTTGGAGGACCATGCAACATCGGATCTGATCTCTCTGTAGGCCACAATCATGTCCTCATTCTTGATGTTGGATTCAATGCCGAAGGAGGGGGGTAGCCTGCTTCTGATTGCTCCGACGCATCCGCTGGCATCAACCGTGACCGAGGCTGGAATCTCCATTTTACCTTCAGCTCCTTCCTGCTGCGCCTCAATACCTTGCACGAATCCGTCTCGGATCAGAGGTCCAATGACTCTTGTTTGATCGAGCAGAGTTGCTCCTGCATTGAGCGCCTCTTTTAGAAGTCTCTGCCCGAACCTGTGCCTATCGATCGTGAATCCTGACATGCCCTCTCCTTGAATTCTGAGTGAGGTCTCTCGATCAGGAGAGAATACGCGCATCCCATCAACTTTCCCTTCCAATTCATCTCCGGAAGGATATTGCATGTTCAGGTTGTCGAAGTGATGTTTGGCGATGGCGTCACCACACACCTTCTCGCCTATCGATCCCGCCTGCTTCAGATCTACGAGGGATACCCGCAGCCCTTTTCTTGCCGCGTCTGCGGCGACGACGGCTCCTGCGGTTCCTGCGCCAACGATCACCAGGTCTTGCTTCTCCAATTTACCTCTGTTAGTAGTGATCGCTACTAATTTATATAAGATTATCGAATACAAGGAAGGCGCGAGGAGAATTGGAGAAACTCGTCGGCTCATTGAGGAGGCTAGATCTCACAGAGTACGAGGCTCGAGCCTACGTAGCCTTGGCTGAACTGGGTCCTTCTAGCCCGAGGGCCGTTGCTCAACGTGCCAAGATTCCTCATCCGAGTGCATACGATGCGCTGAAAACCTTGGTGTCTAAAGGTTGGGCCGAAACCGCCTCTTCAAGGCCCACGATATACAGTCCGAAATCACCTGAGTCGATAGGAAAGGAGACCATTGCCAGTCTAAAAGAGGATTTCACGCAGTTAGAAGGAATCTATCGAAATGTGACCTCAAGAACCCCTAGAGTTGAGATAATCTACACGGTCATGGGGAGAGACAAGGTTCTCCGCAAGATGTTTGAGATGCTCGACCGAGCTGAGGAGAGCGTGACCCTTGTTATGCCTTGGAGCACGGAGATGACGGCCAAGATCGTCCCCAAACTTCAAGCTCTCGAGAAAAGAAGGGTCAAGATCCGTCTGGTGACTGATGATCGAGATGCTGCTTCTCAATTCAAGAAGGTCCGTTTCAGAAAACCAATCCTAGCAATCGATCTGTCGGTTGATGAGAGCGAAGCGCTGATAGGTCTTCTCGACTACTCAGCCTGTGGATGGGTTGACAACAAATTCGTTGCAGCCCACTTCAGAGAATTCCTTAACCTCATGTGGGACAGCTCACGGGCTCCGTAGCGCATGAAGTTGCCGATGATCGACCCACGGGAGACCTACAAACATAATCTCAGGCAACGTGACCACAGCCGTGGCCACAGGGGCGTGCCAACTTCTATTCGATTGGAGCGACTGAAATGATGGGACGCTGAGGGTGATATCACCCCCCTACCCCCCTCCCAGCACAGCGCCAAAGATGAATACGAAATGGTTGGGATTTTGCATTCCGGGTTTGACTCAAGCCTTTAGGCCTGATCTAGACCAAAGAACGCTACGTAGGTGCATGTACACCTGTATATGTCCCTCCCCTCTTCCGCGCATATTGTCTCGTGAAACAATGATGGGAGATCACAACATTGAAAGATGATTATCTACAAGCACTTTCTTTCATCTCTATGCTTTATCGGATTCATAAGATGCTGTTAGAATGAAATCTGCAGGCCGAAGACGGTGAGATGCAGATGCCCTCTGGAAGAGTGCGGTGGCTCACTGATGTGATTCCCTCAGGTGTATTAGGGGGCATGCCCGCAGCTAGCGCAATAGAGCTTTCCTCGTCGCCCTCTGCCTCGCTCTGCCTGCACTGCCGCGGAGGTCGCATGCTCTGTGGGAAAAGGAGCTGTCCTCTAGTGGCCCGAGCCCGAGCCCTTGTTAGATTGAGCGAGACAATCGACACCGACCACATTGATGGGTCCAGCCCTCCCAGCGTCTTTGTTGGCAGAATAGGATATCCCAAGGTCTATGTTGGCCCGATGATTCCGCCATTCCACGGTGACACAGAGATACTTGATGTCCCAGAGCGGTGGGTGGGAAAATCCATCCAAGACATAATTGACTACCGGTTCTCGCTGATCAGAGGAGAATCCCGGTGCGATGTCTACGATGCAAGCCAAGGTGGAGGGCTTCTTGACACCTTGCAGGAACTGGCCATGGGGACCACACCGACAGAGGCAGAGGCATCCTTCGAGGACAAGCCGAGGAAGATTCTGGCTCTGAG
>CAZGRO010000039.1:0-12745 GCA_964528315.1 uncultured Candidatus Bathyarchaeia archaeon | reverse complement strand
CTCCCTCCCTATCCCCGCCAGCAAGATCCTCTGGACAAAACAAGAAATGGTTACGATCAGCTGTTCAAAGCCCAATCCAAGCCCGTTCCAAGAATCCTGCCTGACTATGCATAATGTCAGTACAGGCATCAGTACATCCCCCTGCCCTCCATCGACTAGATCCAGCTGAACCTTCATGAAATGGTTCAGACTCAGCATCCTGAGTTCGGTTTGGGCGGGTAAGCTCAGCCCGAGAAAACAGGTTGCTTTGTAGGGCATATGCGCATGTATAAACAGCCCCACAGGTTTTTCCAAGGAAATGCTTCACGCCCTCACCTTATGGATTGCCCGTTGGCTATTTATACCCTAAATGGTATAATATTATACATCAAATGGTATAATAGGTGAAAGCTGTGGACGAAACCACATTCAGAATACTAGACACTCTCTCAAGGGAATTAGGCAACATGATCTCTATGCATCAGTTGACATACAGAATCAGACAATACCATGGAACCGCATACTATGCCAGAACATACAACAAGCTCAACGAACTTTCCAAGCAAGGGCTCATCACCATCACTAAGGCAGGCAGGTCATCGGTTCCATCCCTCAATCTGGCAAACTATGCGCTGCTAGATCTCCTATCAGAGATCGAGATGAGGAAGAAAAGAGAGCTCCTTGATAAGGCGAAGCCTCTTCAACTACTTCTAATAAACATGGAAGCCTACGCCCACAACAATCCCCAGATAGAATCGATCTCACTGATCAATCCAGAAAGAAACGCGCGGCTCAACATAGCCGAGGTTCTGATACTGATGCGTAACTTCTATGAAGCCCGTTGGAATGAATCGAAATCTGTTTACAAGATGATAAGAGACTCCCAGAGCAAGTTCAACATCAGGGCAGACGGACTCCTGCTTTCCACTGAAGACTTCATTCACATGTTGGCGTCTGATGAAGTCAATCCCTTAAACGAGATGCTGTCGAACAAGATAGCCTTCTACGCACCTCAGGCCTTCTGGGGTGAGATCGCCGCCGCCTTCTCCAGAGGATACAAGATCAGGCTTCGAAACATGGAGACAAATCCAGCGAAGATAGCTGAGGAAGACCTGATCTTCAATCTCAATAGATTTGGCTACAGGGAGCTTGGACCGGAGATAACTGAGAGAGAGAAGATCTGCATAGAGTACATCATCATCGCACTCCTGATGAAAGGAGACGCAAGACGCATTAACGCAATACCGGAAATTCTGTCCAAGAACAAAGTCAACTATGGCCTCCTTACTTTCCTGTCTCAAAAACACGGGCAGTCAAGCAGACTGCTAGGACCGCTAAAGGCCATGGATAAGACGAGACCTGAAGAGACGACCGCATTTGCTATAAGTATTTTGGAGGAACAGATGACGAAAACAACCAAAGCTGACGAAGAGTCCGTCGCACAAAACATGAGGTCACACAATGCCATTAGACAAGAGCGCACTACTCGATTTTCTGCTTGAAATCGATAAGGCACTTGAAGCATCGATCACTCTAGTCGCAGTCGGCGGAACAGCTCTTACCTTGCTTGACGTCAAGACATCCACGATAGACTTGGATTTCACAATCCCTAGCAATGACTATACTGTCTTCAAGGAAACGCTCGGAAGGATTCCCCACGGTTTCAACATAGATTACTGGAAAGACGGCATGGTTTTCAGTCAGATTCTTCCGAATGACTACCTAAAGAGGAGCATCTCGATCGAGAGAATGAAACACATTCATCTTAAGGCGTTGAGCCCCGTGGACATAGTCGTGACAAAGATCGGACGATTGGATACACGTGACAAACAAGATATCGAGGCTGCCATCAGGAAATTCAAGCTCGGAAAGAGTCAGATTGAGAAGAGAGCGAAACAAGTCGAGTATGTTGGCCGCGACGAAAGCTATGAAGCAAATCTGAATTATGTGTTAGAGAAGCTTCTGAACTGAGCACCAAGTGCGTGGCAGTATCACCATCGCTTCATCCATTGCCATCGTCGAAACGGGCTTGTACACGGAGTGTCGTGCACGTGTGCGTACAAGTGGATGTACATCCTCCTAGTTTTTGAAGAAAAGCACCCGATCATCGGCGATGGCCCAGGAGATTGTCGGCTACGGGACGATTCAGCTTGATGAGGTTCCTTGGCCTGCGAGCTCAGCGTATTTCGAAAGGAAATAGATGCTTGTCTTGATGCCCCGGCAGTAGTTTTGTAGGTAGAATCGTTCATTGGGGGAGTGGGCGCGGTCGCTTGGAAGTCCAAACCCCATGAGGATTGTCTCTAGACCGAGCTGGCTTCTGAACTGGTTTACAATGGGGATGGAGCCTCCTTCCCGGGTATAGACCGGCTTCCTGCCGAAGACCTTGGTGTAGGCGGCCGCGGCGGCCTTCACTGGTGGAATGGTGTAGTCGACGATGCTGGCTGGAGCGCCCTCGCGGATTGCGAGGTTGACCTTGATGCTTGGAGGGGTAATGGTGGCGATGTATTTGCGGAATAGCTCGCCAATCTCCTTGGGATCTTGGTCAGGAACCAGTCGCATGGAGAGCTTTGCGTGTACGGTGGAGGGAAGGACGGTTTTGGTTCCGGGCCCAGTGTACCCACCGACAAGCCCATTCAAATCGAGCGTGGGACGTGCACCCAGTCGTTCAACAAGAGTGTACTCTGGTTCGCCCCATGCCTTGGGTGCGCCTGTCTCCTTCAGCCAGTCGGCCTCAGATAGAGGCGACTTCGCGAGAAGTTCCCGCTCTTCGCTGCTCAATGGTCGTACCTTGTCGTAGAAGCTCGGTATGAGTATGTGGCCGTCCTCGTCTTTCAGCTTCGCGATGATGTGGCAGAGCGCGTTCAGGGGATTGTCGATTCCGCCACCGTAGCTACCTGAATGAAGGTCTCGCGCGGGCCCTTTAACATCCATTAGGACTGAGCATATGCCGCGCAATCCATAGACGATCGCCGGCTGCTCTGGGCTTGGGATTGAGGTGTCGGAGATAAGGACAATGTCCGCTGCCAACAGCTTCTTGTTTTCTCGTATCACTGCGTTCAGATTGATGCTTCCACTTTCCTCTTCACCCTCAAGGATGAATTTCACGTTGAGAGGCAAACCACCAGTGCTTTTCAGGTAGGCTTCAGCCACCTTTATGTGGATGTGGAGCTGGCCCTTGTCATCCGAGGAGCCACGCGCATATACGTAGCCTTCTCGGATTCTCGGTTCAAAGGGGGGAGTCTCCCAGAGCTCGAGAGGCTCAGGTGGCTGAACATCGTAGTGGCCGTAGATGAGGACTGTTGGAGCTGGCGGGTTGGCGTGAAGCCAATCTCCGTAGACCACTGGATGGCCTGCGGTAGGAATAATGCGAATATTCTCCAGCCCAGCTGTGCGCATGTTGTTTGAAAGCCAGTCCGCGGCGGCTTTCGTATCGGCGTTGTGTTGTGGTTGAGCTCCGATGCTTGGAATCCGCAGCAACTCAATAAGCTCTTCCAAGTGAGCCTTCTGATTCCCGTCAACATGCTGCAGAACAGCCCGCAGCCCAACATCCTCCTTTTCACTCTCTAGCTTCGATTGCTCTCGATACGCAGGCGACATCCTGTTTCACTCGCTTCACTGAGCCATGGCTAGGCACAGATGCCCATATTTCCGTTGTGTTGTACGTTCAAGCGCAGCCAACGCAAGAACAGATGAGAGAACTGCGATAGCTTCACTTTCTCGAGCTTGGTACGCGCACGATGCACTGCACGACTGCTTCCTGTGGAGTTGCCGCCCTAATGTGTCTTCTCCGTTTCAGGATGTGCATTGGCAGGATATAACAGAAAAAAGGGAGGTACACGTCTAGAGTTTCATTTCCTTGATTTTCTCACCTAGTGCGTCCACCAGTCCGGCGATTTTGATTATGAGGTAGAAGGACGCGACCATCACAAGCAGTCCTCCCACTGCCATGATCAAGCTCAATACTGGTGATCCGCCCCCTGTGGTTGGCATCCTTGCAGCTACCATTCACTCACCTCCCTTCCAACCAGCAGGTCGAGACCACTGAACGCCGGATATAAGGAGAATGGACGAATCATTCATCATTCAAATCATGCTCAAGAAATGGATTCGTTCGTCTCCAAATGATCTAGGCAGTAGGGCTTCGCACGTGACAATAGATTCCGCTAACGCGGCGAGAAAGAGAGGTTTCTGTTCTTCAGTGCCGGAAAGTGACTGAAGGCCATTCCTAACTACGCCAGAGCCATGATTCCTATCATGATGCCAAGGGTTGTCAGACTGCTTGCGAAACAGGTTGAGTTCACGTTCACCGGCTGATTGTCTCCAAAGCCCCCGAGAGGCCTCCCTAATCGTAATGATACTTGCCATCCGCAAAGTCGCTGCAATCGTCAGAAGGGGGCGACATCGACCACAGAAACGGTGTATGGGTATCTGACCTTCTCTCCAGTGCCGGCGCGTGCGGCTGCTGATGCCAGTGTTCTCGTGACGATCTAACTAGTCTTGTTTCGGAAGTCTTCACTGGTACGGGGCTCTGTAGAGTATCGGTTCGGTGGTCCGAGTTTTCCGCTCTTTTCTTCTTCCAATAGCATGTCAACCTGTCTTTCGTCGAAAGATTTCAATCCTAAGCCCAACTGCAGAGCCAGTGCGACGAAGACTGTATCGTAGACAGGTGCCTTGCGTTTGACCGAAAGCCTGTATGTGTCGTTAATCAGTTTCTCGTCCGGTCTCACTAACTGGATGGTCTTGGTTGAGACCAATTCCAAGAGAAGCTTGATGTGAGCGGACGAGTTTTCCAAGTCCCTTATCAGAACCTGATGTTTCCAAAGTGTGTTTATGATCTCGTATAGTGCCAGGTCAGGTGCGATAATCACTTCATTCTCGAATAGGCTTGCATCCCTTAGGATGCCTTCGACGATGTAGCTGCTATCAGCCACTATCATCGTTCGCGGTCTGCCTGTATAAGCCTCAGATCGTTCTGAATCGTGGTTTGTAACGATGTGTTCCTTTGAAGTTCCTTCAAACGGGTAAGTACTCGCCTAGAATCTCTGGTCCTCAAGTACATACGAAGGGCTTCTCTGACTACCTCGGAGATTTTTCCACGTTTCTGTAGTTCACGCCTCTCTTTCTCAGATAATCGGACGGTGATAGTGGATGTCATACAGCATGTCTTACGACATGTAACATAAAAGCGTATCGAACAAGACTATGCGAGCAAACCAGCGCGAGATTGGACGCGGCCACCGGGACTCACCACAATATCGGTGCTGGAAGCCGCTTGCGAAATTCAGAACCATATGGCTCGGCAAGTTTGAGTTGCGAACCCGTATCTGGCCGCATTTTCGGGGTGGACCCGTGGGAATTTGAACGCCGAAGCTCCGGCTCCGCAGGCAATGTTGGCCATTCGGCAGAAGAGCACGCTTCGTCGCTTCTTCGGCGCGCGCTCACGCTTTACAAGGAGAGTATGCGATCCTAATGCTTTGTTCCGGCAACGCAGTAGCTCAGGGCTATTGATGTCGTAAACAGAGGTGCGGACGGCTACCTGATGAAACCAGTGAACATGGATAGGCTTCTTGAGGTCGTGAACAGGTACTTAAGCAAGCAGCAAGAAGAGGAGAAATACAGCGAAAAGAGAGTCACTGAATACATGGAAACAAGGGCAAAAGAGTTTCAGGGCGACGCGCGGCCACGCTAACCCTTCTTCTTCCAGAGTGCCCCCTTGTACCGGAAACTCTGCCGCATATTCCGCAAACAACCCGTTGTCAAATTGACTCATCGATACATCACATTCCTATAACGAAAATGGGAGGGATTTGAACCGCAAGTATGGCGCCGGGAGGGGGATTTGAACCCCCGTGACCCGTGAGGATCATCGGCTCTCCGCCGTAGGTTAGCAAGCCGACGCCCTACCTGGTTACCCGATCCGTATCCGAATCTCTAGGCGATCCCGGCTTGGCTCCTAACCATCCCAGAAAACAGAGCAGGCAGTAAAATAGTCTTTCTACCTTGGTGCCTGCTAACGCGATTCGCCTGTGAATGGAACAGGCCTAGGCGTTGGGAGTTGCCGCACATTTGGCAAGACATGACCTCAATCGCGCAGCCCTAATCACCATCAGCTCGCTCATCGAACCATCAACTCAAGCTGGATGAAGGGATAGGCCCAGTCCTGTCTACTGGAGCACATTGTCACGCGGCCCGTTGAATAGGATATCGAGGATATGTTGCTGGATCTTCGGAGTTGGTGCGTCCTATTCTGCCAGCACCTGTTCTACGCCCTCAAGAAACTCCTCTGCCTTTCTCACCGCGTAGGCAGCCTCCCTCACACCGCTCTTGGTCTCAAGACCGTAGATCGTTTCGTGCCTATCCACCCTCAATGAGTCAAGAGCATTCACCAATGCTGCCCCAAGCCTTCCCCTTTTGACATATTCAGTTCTCAAGTATTCGGCCAGACAAACATGGCTCTTCTCGACTATTCCATCCTTGAATAACAGTGCTCTCGCAGCATGGAACATAGCTGTGTAAGAGAGAATTATCGCTGCGTCAAACAGTTCGCTCCTAAGGGCTTTCTCAGCTTCCTCCAGTTTTGCTGATGCAACCTCAAATGATCTTCTGCTCTTCACAGTGTTGGGTATGACGCGCCTTAGCAGCCTTTTCTGAAAGCACTCTCTGAGGTTCATTTCTTGATCACCGGGAGAGCGCCTTGAACTACCAGCCCGTCAGTGATTATGCTCTCATAGAAGGCCTGGTCCTGTTTAGCTTTGTCCTCCCAATCTTGATAGCTGAAGATTAGGAAGGTAATTCTTCGATTGAGTTTTCGTTCGAGATCTGTCAGGTCGATCTTTTCAGTTCTTCCGATTGCTAACAGGTCAACATCACTGTCCTTGTCATCTTCTCCTCTGGCGCAGCTACCGTACAGCACGATGGAGGCATTCTTGTATTTCTGCTTCAGACGCTTGATAAGAGGGCTTGCTTGACATAGGAAGTGTGCTATCTTGAAATGTCTGAATGCGAGGCTTTCCATGTTTGCTCTGAACAGTGTTAGGTTGGCTCTATTTGACTTCAACAGGAATTCATCTGCCACGAATGAGTCTAGGTAGGCTTTGGCAGTGCTGACGCTCACTTTCGCCTGACTAGCCACCTCTCGCAGGTATAGCTCTCTGTAGGGCTCTAGAAGAAAGATGGAGAGCACCCTGAAGCCGGGATATTCGTACAAGGTCTTCATCGAACAATCGTTCGATACAGAGAACAAATGTTCTTTTAAACATTATCATTTCTCAAGGGGAGGAATGCCGAACGGCGCCCGAGATTTGACATCACGAAACCTGGCTTTCTATCCGAAACGCCTCTTTGATGAGCGCTTTGGCTAGAGGCGTTGCATTAACATATGGGAGAGGATCTTCGTCGTTAACCGAATTGTAGACCGTTGTATATGAGAGCATTGTTCCTAGCGTACGCCAAAGGCACTCGTCTTGGCCCTTGAGTATCGCATTCAGAAAGCGAGGCCCTGGATGAGAAAAAACCACGCCATTTGTCCACTTCGATTCCCAAAATAGCAGAGATCCAAACCCAAGAGCACGGAAATCAGAGCTGTGATGAAGACAATTTCCATGATTTCTCTTGGAACCGGAATGAGCGAAGAGCGCGTGAAATGAGTGTCACTCAGTTCATGGGAATAGTCTGAGGCCGTGCGTTCGCAGAGGCTTGAAGTGTTTGAAGTCCATTGTATAGAGTCTTGCACCGTTGTTTATGGTTATCGCGGCTATCATGGCGTCGGCTCTACGTATAGGAACCCCCTTCCTCTCCTGATCCAATTCCACTCTTGCCGATAGATGAGCATCTTCCTTTGTGTAGCTGAGCACGGGTAATCGAAGGATTGCGTCCACTGGCCTAGCATATTTCTCCAGTCCGTAGGTGACCTCATGAAGGCTGATTGCGGTTGTGCTTACATTGTCGCCGCTTTGAAGAATTTCCTGCAGGGCACGATCACCCTCCTTCGAGCCTTTGTCGAATAGCTCAATCAGAACATCAGTGTCTAGAACTATCACAGCCTGCGTTCCGCCCTCATGATTTGAATCTCTGCAAGCATTCGCTCCTTGTCCCTAAACTCGACGCACCCCCTTAGCTCTTTCAGAGTTTCAAGTGCACCTGCCTCTCCGACCAGCCTATCGAACAGCTTGCTGAAGCTTTCACCCTTCCTCTTGACTCTCACAAGCTTTCTGTAAACATGATCGGTTATTGTCAAGGTTTTTGTCAAGTTTGAACGGCCAGAATGTGTTTACAGATACATTTAAACATACCCTCCGAAAAATCTGATCTACTCCAAAATCAATCTCACACGGTTCTGTCACAGAAGCTACAGCCAATCTGACCCTAGCAGCGGCGCGACTCAAATCTTTCACAGTTCACTCTTCCATTTTCGCCTCAGCGTCATGCCTTCATGCGCACTATCCATGAAACCGCAGGCCGGATCACGTTGAAGTGATGTGCATGACTTCGGCTTGACAGACAGTCTCGTGTAAGTCTGTCAACTAGTCAGAACGCGGCGGTGAGGCTGTGCGCGAAAGATGGTTTTCGGTCTTGCATCCTCACGCTATTCGGTCTTGATTTTGAGCTTGTTCTTGGCTAGGCTTAGGGCGTGAGAGAGGGTGAACGGGTTGAGGGCGCTGGGGTCGGCGTTGATGGTTTCGCACAAGGACTTTACGATGAGCATTTCTACTGTTCCTGCTCCGGAGCCAAACATGGCCTTGAGAGCGTCGAGGAAGCGATCCGGTTCTTCAATAACATCGTGTTTCGCCAGTGAGAACCGTTTGTAGAGATTGGTGAATACGACTTCAGCCACGCTTTCTCCTAGAACTGATAACCCCTGCTCTATGGCGAGCGTCAGTATCCTTCTGTGCTCATCTGATGCTGAGTTCGATCCATGATAGGGATCTGAACCGGTGGCCCCCCGAAGGCTATACGGGACAAACGAATACATGTTTCTTGCACTCAATCCAGGTTGCATGTCTTGCTTCTATCGCAACGCAGCAAAGTGGCTTCCAGTGGTATAGACTCATATGCCCGCCAGAAAGCGCTCCAGTGGAAGTGTCTAAACATCTCTTGAGGTAGTGCGTGTGGGGTGCCGATGCTTGGCGTGGGCTGGCGCCTTTCCACAGGAAACAGAGGCCTTGCCGCTGGACAGAGAGAAACAACAACAGAAGTCATGACTAGCCTGACAGTTGAGTTTCAAACTCGTGAAGCAGACGCAGGGCCCTGTCCTTGTCCTTTTCTGACATGAAGCCTCCGATAAGCTCCATATGCACGAAAACCTCCACAAAGCCTCCGTTGCCGGTCATGCTCACCGACACGATCTTCCGGTACTGATCAAAATCAATCGTCCATATGGTGCCGCCTTCTGCGAGCAAGGTGCTGGTGGACGTGGCCCCATTTTCGGCTGCTTTCGACAGCTCTTTCCTTTTTATTGAGAGATTCTTCTCTTTCCAGAATGCAGCAGCTTCATCCAACAGTTTGCTGTCCAGCTTTCTATTGATTGAGAAGCTTGTTGAGATCGTTGATCCGAAGGTTATCTTTCTCGTCTTTGCGGGTTGCAGCATATTGTTTCTTCTCCTCATCTCTTTTTCAGGAAGTTCTCCAACTTGGCTGCGACTTCTTTGATGTCGCGGCCTTCGAGGACAACGATCCCGCGAGAGTCCGCGAATGTTCTTGCCCGTTCGGATATGGAAGGAATCACCAGCAAAAGCCCTGCCTCCACCTTGACATCGGACAGCTTAGCGAACAAGGTGAGCACCTGCGCTACATCAACTGCTTCCTGCGCTTGGACCAAGTCTGCGGCGATAGGTTTGTCATTCTTCTTGGCGAGTAGGGTGAAGTCTTGAGGTACGCCGGATGCTCCGACCAGAGATCCAGGCATCTCTGCTCCATAGCCGCACTGTTCGAGAGTCTTTTTGAGTACGGGCAGGAGCAGAGCGCCTTGGATCTCCTTGGCTGCCTCTGGGTTGAGGGAGTAGGAGTGTATGTCAAGCATTCTGACATCGCCTATGTGGCTTTCCTTGTCGCAGATTCTGCAATAGAAGGTCTGGGTTGGTCTGTCGAACTTTATTTTGCATTTGGGGCAGAGCCAGCTCATGCCGACGACGTGAAAGGCTTCGCTGTCAGGCGATACGCCTATCCCACATTTCGGGCATTTGGTTTCCTCGGGCGCGGTTTTGGCTTCCCAGACGGAGCCGCATTTCGCATGCTCCCATATGTTGGTTCGATCTATCTCCAATGCTCCGCATTTCGGGCATTTGTGGTGAACAAAGAGGGAGGCGGGGGATTTGCAGTAGGGGCATAGTATTGCTCGCTCGTAGAAGCTTCTCGCAAGTATACCTGCGTCCTTCATCTTATCAAGCAGATCTACTGCCTCGGTTGGACTGATCTTCGCTATGTTCTCGATGATTGGGTATCGAGGCATTCGGTCTGAGTCGAAGACAGGTTCGATCTTTGTTACAGATCCTTCCGTGAGGCCGCTAAGTATCATCTGGATCATGTGGTCGCTCAGCAGTTTGCGTCGCAGCTCCGTGACCTTCCCAGCATCCTCTACGGTTTTGTTCTCTACGGTTTGCGATACCTGTGCATTTTCGCTCATTTGGTTTCGAGCCGCTCCATGTCTGGCGCGTAGGATACTGGTGATCACACGTTGTTGGATTCGTTCGAAGGCCGGTTCTTGACCCGTATTTGCATGAGAAAGAGAGTTATTTACCATATTGCGCTAAATCATGTCTGAACAGCATATCCTGAAACTGCTATGTTTCGTTGGCCATGAGTCTACACCGGAAGTTTTTTCCCATGACCCATGGATGTGGAGGGTAGTGAGCTGTTTGCGTTTGAGGTTGTCACCATGGCTGCTGCCGCTGATCCTTCTTAGCGCGCGCGCCAGCCTTATGACACCTTATAGTCTACCTGTTGCACAGGTTGAAGAGGACACCCTCTACTGCACCTATTGGCCTGAGAGGCCGGTCATGGACGGCCTGTGGACGACCAAGAATGAATGGGTGAACAGCACCGAGCTGAAGATGGTTGTGACCGCGGCTAATAGAAATCAGACCTGTGCCTTCAGGTTGAAGCATGACGGCTATTACCTTTCTATCATAGCTGATGTGGCTTTCGCAAGCAATTTCTCAAGCATGTTCACCGAGGTGCTGGTGGGGATCGATGTGAACGGCCAGAAGGGCGTGGCGCCTCAGAAAGATGATTACCTGTTCCGAATGCTTTTCACCCAAGAGAGTTACGGAGTCATGGATACAATATTCTATGACCAGGGAAACGGGGTAGCCTGGGTCAGACCGAAGTATTTCACTCAAATCTTGCCAGTGGCTGGATACGGCGTAGGAAACTACTCCTCCAGCAGCAGCCCATACAATTCAGGAAACCATTGGGCATGCGAGATGGAAATCTCACTCAAGTTTCTCGGCGCCAGAGAGACCTATGGATTCTACATCTCAGCCCGAAACAGCGACCTTGACACAGTTTTCTCTTTCCCCAAGAACGCCTCCTTCGAACGCCCAGACACTTGGGGCCGACTCGCAAGGTTCCAGTTCCCAGATCTGCAAGTCGTCAACGTATGGGCGGGGGACGCTTCAGGTAAATGGATCTTTCCGAAACCGGGCAGGGAATACTATCTTTGGACAATGGTGAGGAACCTTGGAAATGTTTCAGTATACGGCTTCAAGCTCTCAATGAAGACCATCTTTGAGGATGACCCGCAAAAACTTGAAGCATACTGCGGATTTCTTGAATCCAATGAAACGCTTCGGCCCAATCAAACCAAGAAGATTGGGCTTTATGTTCCGGCCGCATTATCGTGGCTGAGAAGACTTGGTGAACATAAGATCAAGGTTTCAGTCAATGATGATCGGTCCACGCCGGAGCTAAATTACACGAACAACGAATTCTTGAGAGATTACCTTGTGGACTACGGCTACATTCTCACGATCAAGCTGCCCTACGAGAATATGACCGTGAGAATCGACGGTCGACCGTTTGTGTCTGATCCTTTTGGCGAGATCAATGAGGCGTTTCTCAGCCGCAAGTATTCGCTTGAGGTTCCCGGACTCGCCTTTCCAAAGCACGGGACCGAGGTCAAGTTCCAGAAATTCAGCGACGGCTACAACTCGACCCGACGCCAATTCAACCTAACCGACGACATTGTGTTTGAGGTGAAGTATGGAGTACGATTCCTCCTTGAAATAGATTCGAAGTATGGAGATCCGAAAGGCGCCGGATGGCACACCGAAGGCGTGATGGCTAACATTTCCGTTTCGCCAGTCGTTGATTTCGGCAACGGAACCAGAATGGCATTTGTCAGGTGGATATTGCCAGGAAACAGATTGCACCCGTATCCTGCTGCAAGTATCATGATGGATGAACCTAAGAAGGCTCAGGTTGTTTGGAAGAAACAGTTCTATTTGAGAGTCATATCCGAATACGGCGTGACCAGAGGCGAGGGATGGTACGATGCCGGCTCGGTCGCCAACTTCTGGACTGAGCAGGCGACCGGCACTGTCATAGTGAATACCTTCCAGGAATGGGTTGGCGACGTGAAAACGAATACACCGTGGGCATCGGTGGTAATGGATTCCCCCAAGGAGGTTCGGGCAGTGTGGGCAAGAAGCTACACTAGGCTATACATAGTGATTGGGTACTTTGCGCTCATGTGTGGCATTGGCGCATTTGTAGCTTGGAGAGTCCGCATCTACTCAAGAAGAAGATTGCTTGCGCGTCGCAAAGCAGC
>CAZGRO010000038.1:0-12878 GCA_964528315.1 uncultured Candidatus Bathyarchaeia archaeon | reverse complement strand
GGGGTAGGGGGGGTGGTCCCACCCTCAGCGTGCCTCCCCTGCCCCGGCAGCCACAGGGTCTTACTGAAGCTTACAGAAGCATACACAAGCATCATCGGCGCACACCGCCTTCACGAAATATGAATCGGATCTCCAAACATGCCGGGAACTGATCCTGTCAGACGAAGCATAGGAAACCGGTGGTCAATGAACATCGTAAAGAAGCGGTTCACAGGAAGCTGACATGTTCGATAATGCTTGGTGCCATAACGCTTGGCGCGTCTTGGAGGCGCGTTTTGAGTACGTAGCCAAAAGGAATTTGAACCTTTTAGGCTGTCAGAAAAGGGTTGACGGCCTGAATTGGAGAACGGGTCAGACAGATGAAGCTTAACACCATACTTGTCCTTGACTTTGGCGGACAGTATTGTCATCTTATTGCTAGAAGGATCAGGGAACTTGGAGTGTACTCGGAGGTTGTCGACAACAACATTACCGGCAAGCAGCTTGATCGTCTTAGCAAGGAGTTTGTCATAAAGGGGCTGATCCTGTCAGGCGGGCCTACAAGTGTATATGACAGGGGAGCTCCAAAGTTCAGCACGAGAATCCTGAAACTGGGTCTTCCGATTCTCGGGATTTGCTACGGGCATCAGCTGCTGGCTCTTCTTCTAGGTGGAGATGTCAAGCGGGCGGAAAGGAAGGAATATGGTATCTCTCAAGCCATCATTGACCGACCCGTTGGGGTTTTGAAAGATCTGGACAAGGAAGAAACGGTCTGGATGAGTCACGGCGACAATGTCGCAGCAATTCCAGATAGCTGCGAGCGGCTCGCTCATACCGAAAACTCCCCAAATGCAGCTTTCAGACACCGATCCAATCCAATATACGGGCTACAGTGGCACCCGGAGGTTGTTCACACAAAGAATGGCAAGCAAATGCTCCGCAACTTCGTCTTTGAGGTATGCGGCTGCGAGGCGAACTGGAAAACAGAGGATTTCGTAGAGAAGGCGATACGCGAGATAAGACAGGCCGTCGGAGAGAAGAGGGCGATAATCGGAGTCAGCGGCGGGATTGACTCCAGCGTTACAGCTGTCTTGGCGGCAAGGGCAATCAAGGGAAACGTCACTGGGGTTTTGGTGGATCACGGATTCATGAGACAAGGTGAAGTTGAATCTGTAGCAAAAACTCTGAAGGATCTGGATGTGAATCTCACTGTCGTGCGAGCGTCAAAGTCTTTCTTCGGCAAACTGAAGGGCGTTGCGGATCCGGAACTTAAGCGTAAGATTGTTGGGACAGAATTCATCAGAGCGTTTGAAAGCGTGGCCAGAAGGGTTCGTGCGGACTACCTTCTGCAGGGAACGATCTATCCGGACAGGATCGAGTCTGGCATCAGGAAGCACTCGGACAAGATAAAAACACATCACAATGTGGCGGGCCTTCCGACAAAGATGAGATTCCTTGGGATTGTTGAACCCATCAGAGACCTGTACAAGGACGAGGTTAGAAGGGTCGCTGAGTCGCTAGGGATGCCCAGAGACATGGTTTGGAGACAGCCCTTCCCGGGGCCGGGTCTAGCGGTGAGAGTGATGGGAGAGGTCACACAGGATAAGATACGCATTGTGAGGATGGCTGATAAGATTGTGACGCAGGAGGTTGAGCGAGCAGGTTTAGGTCCTGATGTGTGGCAGTACTTTGCAGTTCTTACTGATACCCGAAGCACTGGGGTCAAGGGGGACTCTCGTGCGTATGGGTGCACAGTGGCGATCAGGATCGTTGAGAGCAGAGAGGCTATGACCGCGACGTTTGCAGAAATTCCTTACCAGATTCTGGAGAGGATATCGACTAGAATAACCAATGAGGTGCCGGAAGTCGTAAGAGTTGTCTATGATGTCACTCACAAACCTCCGGCCACAATAGAATGGGAATGAGTTACACAATCTGACAGGCATAGAATTCCGTGGCACATATCATTTCTTCTCAACTCGACTGCGCAACGAGCCTCATGGTGAGCCAGTGATTCTGCTTGGAAATGTCGTGGCGTCCAAACTGGACAAGAAGCGTTCTACGTTTTGTTTGTGGTGCACTAAAGCTTAAAAGTCAAAACGCGTCAATCGGGATCACTTCGGATCTGATGAGCATTGGACAAGTACATTGAGAAGGTGTACAATAGTCTCGTTGAGAAAGATCCTGAGCAAAAGGTCTTTCATCAAGCCGCGTACGAGGTGCTGGTTTCCCTTGAACCTGCGATCAAGAAATTTCCTGAGTATGAGGAGAATGCTATCCTCGAAAGGATTGTTGAGCCTGAGAGAATAGTGCAATTCCGCGTACCATGGAAGGACAAGGACGGCAAGATCCAGATCAACAGGGGATTCAGGGTCCAGTACAACTCCGCTATAGGCCCATACAAAGGAGGCTTCAGATTCCACCCAACTGTCAACCTAGGGCTTCTCAAGTTTCTGGGCTTTGAGCAGATTTTCAAGAACAGCCTAACTGGTCTGCCAATGGGAGGAGGCAAAGGGGGCAGTGACTTTGATCCGAAGGGCAGGACCGATGCTGAAGTTGAGGCCTTCTGCTACAGCTTCATGAGCGAGATCTACAGGCATATCGGCCAGTTCGTGGATGTCCCTGCAGGGGACATAGGGGTTGGCGCACGTGAAATCGGCTATATGTACGGCGCTTTTAGGAAGATAACGAATACTCACGGAACAGGCGTTTTGACGGGCAAAGGGCTCACCTACGGTGGATCGCTCATCAGGCCAGAAGCAACAGGCTACGGCTGCGTATATTTCGTGGAAGAGATGTTGAAGACAAGGAAGATGGACATAAAGGGCCAAGTCGTCACCGTGTCTGGGTCAGGCAACGTGGCTCAATATGCAGCTCAGAAGTGTATTCAGCTGGGTGCCAAAGTTGTGACATTGAGCGACTCAGACGGCTGGATCTACGACCCTGAAGGCATCGATGCAAACAAGCTCGCCTACGTTTTGGATCTGAAGAATCTCAAGAGAGGCCGTATCAAGGAGTATGCCGAGAAGTACAAGGTGGATTATCATGAGAAGGGAAGGCCATGGCAAATCAAGTGCGATGTCGCTTTACCGTGTGCCACCCAGAATGAGCTGGACGGCAAAGACGCAAAGACCTTGGTTGACAACGGACTAGTCGCCATAGCAGAAGGCGCCAACATGCCCAGCACATTGGAAGCCATAGAGGTCTTTCAGGAGGCAAAGGTACTGTACGGGCCGGGAAAGGCAGCAAACGCAGGCGGCGTGGCTACATCAGGACTGGAGATGGCTCAGAACAGCCAACGGTATTTCTGGAGCCGAGAGGAAGTTGACGCAAAGCTACGGCAGATAATGGTCAACATCCACAAGAACACCTATGACACCGCGAGAATGTTCGGTCAGCCAAGCAACTACGTTCTCGGCGCAAACATTGCCGGCTTCCTCAAAGTGGCCGATGCAATGATAGCCCAAGGCCACTCTGCGTAGGAAGAAGAACTTAGTCTCGGCTAGGATCTGCGATTCCGGCGTCTCCATCTCTTCATGCACGTTGCAGATTGAAGAATGTACGGTGGCATTAACGCGCGCCTGTGCCCGTCCTATCGGCTATTTCCACGTAGCCCGGCTGGAGTTAAGCTCATCTATTTTTCTTCATCAAGTATTCGTGGATTTTCTCTGCGCTCTTCTTCGCGTTGCCCATTGCGTGAATGACTGTTCCCTCGTTTGATGCTATGTCTCCTGCTGCCCAGACTCTGTCCCTAGAGCTCTTCCCAAACTGATCCACCACGATTCTCTCGTCATCGGCAACCTTCAGTCCTTGCGTTGTCTGGGCTATGAGTGGATTCGGTCCTTGACCAATCGCGACCACCACCAAATCCATAGGCATGAGGAATTCTGATCCTTTAACAGGGATGGGTCTTCTGCGTCCCGACTCGTCTGGAGGCCCAAGTTCCATCCTTAGGCACTCAACTCGTTCAACCCAACCGTCCTTGTTGCCCATGTATCTGGTTGGATTCATTAGAAGATCCATCTGAACCCCCTCCTCCTCCGCATTTCTCACTTCTTCCAGTCTCGCAGGCATCTCCTCTCTCGATCGTCTGTAGATAATGTGGACCTCTTCTCCCCCCAGTCTGAGGGCGGTTCTTGCAGCGTCCATGGCCGCGTTTCCTCCTCCAATCACGGCAGCGCGTTTGCCGGCGTGAATAGGTGTGTCGAATTCCGGAAATGCATATGCCTTCATCAGGTTGCACCTTGTGAGAAACTCATTGGCGGAGTAGATTCCGTTCAGGTTCTCGCCGGGGATCCTCATGAACCAAGGCGAGCCGGCGCCGGTCGCGATGAAGACTGCGTCGTATCCTTGACTAAAGAGGTCATCCACGCTGAGTGTTCTTCCGATTATGGCATTGGTTCTTACTTCTGCACCGAGGCGACTAACGTATTGTACTTCGCTTCTGACAATGGATTTTGGCAACCTGAACTCCGGAATGCCATACACGAGAACTCCGCCTGGGAGATGAAGTGCTTCGAACACTGTGACATCGTGGCCCAGTTTGGCCAGGTCTCCTGCAGCCGTCAGGCCTGCCGGTCCAGATCCAACAATAGCCACTCTTCTTCCTGTACTCTTTGCCTTCTCAGGGATCGTTACTCCCTTCTTCAGCTCATAGTCTGCTGCAAATCTCTCCAAGGCTCCTATTGCAACGGGTTCTCCTTGTTTTCCAAGAACACACTGTTCCTCGCACTGCAGTTCTTGAGGGCAGACTCTTCCAGTTATTCCGGGCAGGTTGTCTTTCTCCTTCAGTTTCACTGCCGCTCCGAGGAAGTCGCCTTTCTTGATGCATTCCACAAAAGCTGGGATATCGATCTGCACAGGGCAGCCTTTCCTGCAAAACGGAGAGGGGCATTTGAGACATCTTTTCGCCTCTGCCATTGCCTCCTCCTCATTGTATCCCAATGAGACCTCGTCGAAGTTGCGTCTCCTTATCTCGGGAGGCTGCCTCCTAACGGGAATTCTCCTCAGGATTCTGTCAGATGGTTTACTTGCCATGGCCTTCACCTTCGCCAGTTTCTTTACCCAATCTCTCCATCGCCAGCTTCTCCTGCGGCAGATACATCCTCAACCTCGTCATCAAGAGATCAAAGTCAACTTCATGCGCATCAAATGAAGGTCCATCGACGCAGGCGAATTTGGTCTGTCCACCAACTGACACTCTGCACGCGCCGCACATTCCTGTTCCATCAATCATTATTGGATTCAAGTTGGCCATGGTCTTGATCCTGTGGGGGCGAGTGAGATTTGCGACCATTTTCATCATTATCGCAGGGCCGATTGCCACCACCCTATCTATCTTCACGTTTTTCTCTATGAGCTCCCTGAGCACATCAGTCACAAAGCCATGGTGTCCCTTTGATCCATCATCCGTGGTGATGTGAAGTTCGTCGCTTATCGCCTTGACCTCATTCTCGAGCACAAGCAGGTTCTTGCTGCGAGCTCCAACTATGGATGTCAATCTATTGCCTGCCTCCTTGAGAGCCTTTGCCTCTGGGTAGGCTACTGCGGTTCCGACTCCGCCTCCTATGACCACGACATGGCCGAATTTCTTTATCTCGGAAGGTTTTCCCAGAGGCCCCACAAGATCCTGCAGTTTGTCGCCTTTCTTGAGTTGACCAAGCAATCTTGTGGACCTGCCGACCTCTTGGCTGATAAGGGTGATCGTTCCTTCTTGTTGATTTGCCTCCGCCATTGTGAGCGGTATCCTTTCTCCTTTCTCATTGACGCGAAGAATGACGAATTGCCCTGCGTTGTATTTCTTGGCTATCTTCGGAGCCTTGACCTTGAACATTTTGATTGACGGAGCCAGTTCCTTTGTTTCGACGATTTCATTCATCAGTTACGTCCTCAACAGCATCGATGCGATTTGCTTGACGTAGCCATAGCCAGATGCTCTTATTTCTTTAGAATCCAGCATATGGAAAGCAATATTTCGTCCCATGCCCCCTTCTTTAGCTGAGGAAAGCCATTGTATTCGCAGGATGATTTCTCAAGCCCTGATGATCTCGACTTTGATTTCCAGAACCGTACGGTCAAGGTAATCTCTGTGAGAGATTCACCGGAGATAAATGTGGGAAAGGAATCTGTTGGGCCATTCCGAACTGGGCAAGAGATTGATGCACCCCGCTGGGTCGCTGAAGAACTTGTGAGGTCAGGCATCGCCAGATGGAGAGATGAAGACAGGCTAGATCTCGCGACTCTTTCGAAAATGCATTGGAGAGAAACCATTCCCACCTCGAGGCAGATTCCTCCCATTGGAGCAGATTTCTATCAGAAGCTCAGTCGTTTGCTGGGGGACCTCAGAGCACAGAGTCGCTCCGATCCATCGAAGGGAAGAGATTTCGAGAAAGCTGCTCAGCTCTCAAAAGATATATTGAACTGCAGAATCAGAAAGATTGTTTCGCTCGCAGCGGCACCCGCACAGACTGAGGATGTGCTGACCAATCTGGCAAGCGAGGAAAGAAGCCTGTACCGCTCGCTGAGCAGAATCGTTATTGAGTGGAGGAGCAAGATAGAGAATCCGAGGAACGAGCCTTGACGACTCAGATCGGGCCGGACGAGAGATTTCAAGACTTTCTCAGATCATTTCAGACCTCGACCGGAGAGAACAAGTACAGAAGAAAACTGGGTCAGATGTCTGTCTCCGGATTGAAATCTCTCGTAATCGATTTTGAGGATCTACTCACCTTTGATTCACCATTGGCGAAGGATCTCGTCCAAAAACCAGACGAATTCGTTGCCTATGCGAACAAAGCAGTTTGGGCCCAGATGAAGATAGAGGATCCAGAGTACGCAGAGCAGACAAAGATCTTCTTTGCCAGATTCCGACAGTTTCCAGACAGGACCTCGATGAGAAAGATAGGTTCCGATGAGATGGGCAAACTGACTGTCGTTGACGGAATAATAGTGAGATCTAGCCCGGTCAAACCGATGGTAACTCGAGCCGCATTCAAATGCCGAAGATGCGGTGAGATCACAATCGTAGACCAGACAGGTTTCCTAATGAGAGGAATCGGGATCTGTCCTCACTGTAGAAGTGCCCAAGCCTCATTCGATCTTCAAGTTGACAAATCGTCCTTTGTGGACTACCAAGATGTCAGAATCCAGGAACGGCCAGAGGATCTGCCTCCAGGCCAGCTACCAAGAACCGTAGATGTGAAGCTGCTCGAAGACTTGGTCGATCTGGCTAGACCAGGAGACAGAGTCTCAGTGACGGGGGTGGTTCGAGCTCAACAGGAGATGCTCAGTCGCCGCGGAAGGCTGCGGACCTTTGACATGTATCTTGACGCCAACTACATTGATGTGACCGGAAAGGAGGCTGAGGTTGTCGAGATTACAGCGGAAGAAGAGAAGGCCATTCAGGAACTTGCGACGGACCCGTGGCTCTACCAGAAGGTGCTCAGATCCCTCGCCCCATCCATCTACGGCTACGACGACATCAAAGAAGCAATCGTATGTCTCCTTTTCGGCGGTGTTCCCAAACGTCTTCCCGACGGAATCAGCATCAGGGGCGAGGTGAATGTGCTCCTCGTGGGTGATCCTGGTACCGCGAAGAGCCAGATGCTGCAGTACGTTTCAAGGGTTGCTCCGCGTGGTCTGTACACGAGTGGTCGCGGTACGACTGCTGCAGGGCTGACCGCTGCAGTTTTGCGGGAGAGGACGGGTGGGATGGTTCTGGAGGCTGGAGCACTGGTTCTAGCTGACAAGGGCGTTGCTGCGATAGATGAGATTGACAAGATGAAGCCTGATGATCGTGTCGCGATACATGAGGCAATGGAGCAACACACTGTAAGTGTAGCAAAAGGAGGGATCGTTGCTACATTGAATGCCAGGGCTTCCGTTCTTGCTGCTGCCAATCCTGCGCTTGGACGCTATGATCCATACAGAAACATAACTGAGAACATCAACCTGCCAGTCACAATTCTCTCAAGGTTTGACCTGCTCTTCATAATGAAGGATGTTCCCGAGGTGGAGACGGATTCGAAGATGTCTGACCATATTCTGACTTTGCACAAGACTAGGAGCACTCCTGAGGAGCCCCCTATACCAATGGACCTGTTCAGGAAATTCATCAGCTATTCCAGAAGGCTTGAGCCTGTGATGAGTGACGAGGCCGCTACTGAGCTGAGAGATTTCTATCTGAAGATGAGATCCTCTTCCGGAGGAACGGAGTCGCCGATAACGATAACCCCGAGGCAGCTGGAGGCACTGGTTAGGCTAAGTGAAGCCAATGCCCGCATCTTCCTGAGGCCAGCTGTGACTCTGGAGGATGCGAGAGCAGCGATAAGATTGATGACCGTTTCCTTGGAGAACGTGGGCATCGATACCTCCACTGGGAAGATGGATATCGATGTCATAATGACCGGCAAGCCGAAGAGCGTCAGAGACAGAATGGCCTTCATCATCGACCTGATAGTGCAAATGGAGAAGGAGACCGGTATGGTGGAGGAAAGGGCACTATATGACACACTTTCAAGAAAGGCTGAAATCTCCGAGGAGGAGGCGCGGAGAATCGTTGGACAGCTGATACGGGATGGCGTTCTATACTCTCCACGCACCGGGTACTTGAGAAGGGCGTCCGCGTAGCAAGGGAATAACCTGTTGCTTGTCGACGAGCTCGACATTTCTTCTGAAGTGAAGGCCATTCTAAGGAGCAACGCGTACGAGTCGCTGTATCCTCCGCAGGAGGATGCCATTCATGCCGGAGCGCTTGAGGGCAAGAACCTCGTGCTTGCCAGCCCAACGGCTAGCGGCAAGACCCTAGTCGCGGAACTATGCATCTTGAAAAGCGTTCTTGAGAAGGGAGGGAAAGCGCTCTACCTGACCCCGCTTCGAGCGCTCGCTAGCGAGAAATACGACGAGTTTCGAAAGTACGGGACCTTGGTTAAGCAGTCTGGAGAGAAGCTTAAGATCGCATTGACCACCGGCGACTATGACAGCAGCGATTACTGGATTGAGAGATACGACGTCATAATAACGACAAATGAGAAGCTTGACAGCCTTCTGAGGCATAAAGCTCGCTGGATCACAGAGGTATCAGTAGTTGTCGCAGATGAAGTACATCTCTTGAATGAGCCAGATAGAGGCCCAACCCTCGAGGTCGTGCTGACAAGGCTGAGGCAGATCAATCCCAAAGCGCACATATTGGCGTTGAGCGCCACGGTCAGAAACGCTGAGGAGGTTGCTGAATGGTTGTCGGCGGTGCCGATAACCACGGAGTGGCGTCCCGTTCCGCTCAAGGAAGGAATCTACCTGAACGGGGAAATTCAGTTCCGAGACGGCTCCTCAAGAACAGTCTCCAAAGTCACCGCCAACCCGGTCATCGACATAGCCATGCAGGTCGTCGGTGAAGGAGCACAGTCGCTGATATTTGCTGAGACGAGAAGGATTTCGGTTGAGACTGGGAAGAAGGCTGCGCAGATACTTCAGAGGTCGCTGAAACCTTCTGAGGCCAGAGCATTCAAGACGATTGCCGATAAGATCCTGAAGTCCGGAGAGAGGACGAGGCTAAGTGAAACCTTGGCAGATCAGGTTGCGCATGGCGCCGCATTCCATCACGCCGGCCTTGCCAATGTTCACCGACGCATCATTGAGGAGGAGTTCAGAAAGGGGCATGTCAAGATCCTATCGGCGACCCCAACATTGGCAGCTGGAGTAAACCTGCCAGCAAGAACAGTAGTGGTGAGCAGTTATGAACGGTACGAGCCTGGATACGGACGGTACCCGATCTCTGTGCTCGAGTACAAGCAGTTCTGCGGTCGGGCTGGCCGTCCGAAGTACGACAAGTTCGGTGAGGCAGTCTTGATCGCCAAGAATGAGGATGAACGAGACTACCTAATGGAAAACTATGTTCTATCCCGGCCGGAGAAACTGTGGTCAAAGCTTGGAATTGAGAAGGTTCTTCGCCCTCACGTTTTGTCGACAATTGCGTCCGGCTTTGCTCGGTCAGAGAAAGGCCTTCACGAATTCTTCGCACAGACATTCTACGCACATCAGTATGACTCACGAGCCATCCGTTCAAAGATCGAGGAAGTCCTCGAGTTCCTGTACAAGGAGAAGATGGTTGAGATGGAAGGCGACAAGATGCTTGCCACCACCTTCGGAAGAAGAGTCTCCGAGCTCTACATCGACCCGCTGTCCGCGGTCATAATCAGGGATGGCTTGTACAGGAGAGCTGAGAAGATCACCGAGCTCTCTTTCCTTCACCTAATAGCCCAAACCCCGGACATCGCCCCAAAGATGTATCCTCGACGAAAGGAATCTGAGCTGCTTGAGGATTTGGCGCAGAAACATTCCGAGGAATTTCTGCGAGATCTGCCGGACGAGTGGGGGGATCAGGTGGACTACGAGGCGTTCCTTGCCGAACTGAAGATTGCCCTGATATTGCTTGATTGGATAGAGGAGGCAACGGAGGAGCGAATACTGGAGGCGCATCGTGCCGAGCCGGGGGATCTACTTAGGCTAATTGAGCTCGCTGATTGGCTGTTGTATTCTTCTCATGAGCTGGCAAAGCTGTTTGGCCACAAGGATTTGCTGAAACCGCTATCCATCCTCAGAACCCGGGTTGAAAGCGGAGTCAAGGCCGAGCTAGTTTCGCTCGTATCATTGCAAGGCATAGGCAGAGTGAGAGCAAGAATGCTCCACAACAGCGGCATGAAATCCATTGATGATTTGAAACGTACGAGCGTCACCGATCTCATGAAAGTGCCACTCATAGGCCCCGCCGTGGCAAAGAAGATCAAGGAACAGGTGGGCGGCAAGATCAAGGCTGAGGAATGGGAAGCCATCAAGGGCGAAACCGAAGACGAAGAGGAACAACGCCTTCTCTCAGAATACTGAGCGCTGGTACGGGCCATGGGCGCACTCGTAGCGATCTATGACCGCAGGAATAGAAGGAATGTTGTTCCAAAAGCCACCCGGATGATGGTGGCTCTAAGTGGCAGGGGAAGCAATTCCTACGGCCTAGCCACATCAGACGAACTGCAGATCTACGCCTCTTCCCGACAATTACCAGAGTGCCAAACTGTCTCCCCAATTGCCATTGGATATGGCCTTGACAAGATATTCTCCAAAGACGCAGTTCAACCAATCACCAGCGACACCACGAGGCTCGTGTTTGATGGACGAATCTACCCTACGGAGAAGGTCTCTGACTGCGAACGAGCGCTGTCCTGGATGCGGAGCAAGGGAGGCGGAGATCTGAAATGCTTCGTGCAGGAAGTTGAGGGCACCTATGCCCTGGCCGCGATCCACGAAGATCGATTGATGGTGGCAAGAGACCTGCTTGGAGGAAAACCCCTCTACTGGGCAGAGGATGAGAGCCTCGCGGCCTTTGCCTCGGAACAGAAAGCTCTGTGGGCAATAGGCCTCAGCTCCACACGCAGGTTTCCTCCAGGCGGAGTTTGCATCGTGGAGAAAGATTTCCTGTCCGTTCACAAAACAGATTTTGAGAAACAAGTTACGGTAAAGCAGACCGACCTGAGCTCCGCGGCTAGTAGGCTCTCCGACCTTATTGCGGAATCTGTAAAGAAGAGAAGTGGAGACTCGGAGAGAGTTGCGGTTGCATACTCAGGCGGGGTAGACAGTGCAGTGGTCGCCTCGTCATGCAAGCTGGCAGGACTAGATGTAGAGCTTTTCACTGTTGCTATGAGGCAGAATGATGAGCTTGAGCATGCAAGGAAAAGCGCTGAGGCTATGAGGCTGCCATTGACGGTCAATCAATACTCGATGCCAGATTTGAAGCAATCCATTCCCGAGGTAATCAGACGCACGGAGCGACCAAATCTCATGGATTTAGCCATAGCCGTCCCGATGTATTGGGGATCTGTGCTCGCCAAGAGGAAAGGATTTCAAACGATTTTCGCCGGCCAAGGAGCTGATGAGCTATTCGGCGGATACGATCGATACATCATGACATATCAGCGCGAAGGACTCGGGAAGGCGAATGATATGATGATCAAGGACTTCAACATGATCTCGGAACTGAATCTTGAGAGAGATGAGCAAGCTACGGCGGGATTAGGCATCGAACTAAGACTGCCTTTCTGCGATTGGACTCTGGCTAGATACGTGCTCTCGTTACCAGCATCTTTGAAAATAGGAGGAGCGGAAGAGTCTCTTCAGAAGCTTGTACTTCGCAGAGCTGCCCGACTTCAAGGAATCCCTAGTTTCATCTATGAGAGACCGAAACGAGCCGTGCAATACGGCACCGGTATTGCTGCATCAATCAAGTTTCTTTCGAAACAAGCAGGTCTGTCGCCTGAGGCTTATTTGTTGAAGATTCAAACTGAATCGGAGAGAGTGTAGGATTCGAGTCACTCGTTGAATGGTTGTTGGAGTGGACTGAGCGGCTTATGATGCGAGTGGCTTACACTGTTCTTAGTACGGCAGGTAGCCTTAAGAATGTGAAGGTGGTCTTCGATTCCGGGTGTTCACTTTGGTCGACTACAAGGAATTGTTTGACTACTTCAAGAATCAACGTCGCAGATTGATTGAAGCTCTTGAGAAGTTGCCTAAGGAACAGTTCACAAAGGAGAGAGAGTTCAGCTTCCCGAGCATAAAGGATTTGCTCGTTCACACCGTGATCGTGGAAGACAACTGGCTGCACTACAGAGCAGCTGGGATTGGGAGGGGTACAAGCCTTGAGCCCGAGGATTTCAAAGACTTGCTAGAAGTGAAGAGATACATTGCCGAAGTTGACTCGAAGACCGACAAGATGTTCAGCAAGATGACTGAGAAAGATCTTCAAAGGGAAGTTAAGAGAACAACGCAGGACGGGAAGGTTGAAACCTATTCGCTTGAACAAATCTTATACCACGTACCGATCGAAATAACCTACCATTTCGGAGAGATCTTCG
>CAZGRO010000037.1:7547-13110 GCA_964528315.1 uncultured Candidatus Bathyarchaeia archaeon | reverse complement strand
CGCAGCAAGTTGCATGGCACGCACATAGTCATCTACACGAGCATCGAAGTTGTCTCTAACCAAGTAAATCTTTAGGCTTGTGTGACCAGTCGCTGCAAGTTCAGAGATCTGTGATAGTGCGTCGTGGGAAGGATCAGTGAGAACTGGGTGAAGAACAAAATCCACGGCCCCGTCACGCTTTGCAGCGACAAGATCGCGTTCTAATGCATCGCGCAGTGTCTCTCCCTGTCGCTGAAAGGTCATGTTGCCGATTGTTGTCACGCCTCCTGCGATCGCCGCTCGTGAACCACTGTCAAAATCATCGACCCATGTCTCGACTCCTGGCCCGGATTGACGTGGGCTTGTCAGATGCACGTGGACATCAACGCCACCAGGCAGAACATATTTCCCCTGTGCATGGATTTCTCGACGCCCAGAAATGTCGCCTCCGATCTGAACTATCTTGCCTTCTCGCACACCGATATCAGCGATGCCAATGCTACCTGCTGTGACCACTGTTCCCCCACGGATAGCTAGATCGACTGTCATTGCCTCCTCCTCACATTGAAGATCAAGAGATCAATTGTCATCGACGGACATATCTCGATTGGTTTACGGGCTAGAAAGGCTTTCCTGACAATCAAATGAATGAAGCAGGCAGTATTGCAGATCAAGACAATACTCCAGAACAATATCGATGCGGAAGCTCGATGTGACAAAACTAATTGCTTATATTGACGGTCAGTTTGTTAGTCAGAAGATCGCGTCCAGATTCAGGAGAGAAAATAAGCCGTGCCCACGCCCTTCCAGGTGCCAGCCGATCTTTTCATAGAGAAGCTAGCGAAATATCTCAAGGAGAACGTAGGCGAGGTAAGCCCCCCCACCTGGTCTCTCACTGCCAAGACGGGCTCACACCGCGAACGCCCTCCTCAACAGCCCGATTGGTGGTTTCGTCGCTGCGCCTCACTGCTCAGAAAGCTGTACATTCACGCTCCCCTAGGGGTTCAGAGACTGAGAGTAGAATACGGTGGCCGAAAAAGAAAAGGGCGAAGAATAGAACACTCAAGGAAGAGCGGAGGATCATCTATCCGAGATCCACTCCAGCAGCTGGAGAAGGCTGGACTGGTGACAAAACAGGAAAAGGTAGGCAGGAAGCTCACGCGTGAAGGGGTCAGCCTGCTCAATCGAATCTCAGGAGAGGTTCTGAAAGAAACTAGGTCCCTCAGCGAGGCCAAGCAATGAACAGTGAAGAATTCACTGACGAGGAGCTTGAAGAGATTCGCAGAAGGCGAATGATGGAACTTCAGAGAGCATCCGTCGAAGAACAGAAACGAGCCAAGGTACAACAGCAAGCAGAGGCTCAAAAGCAATCAGTGTTGAGACAAATACTGGCGCCTGAAGCTAGACAAAGACTGACGAACATCAAGATGGTGCGCCCTGAATTCGCAGAACAACTGGAGCTACAACTGATGCAGTTAGCCCAGTCAGGTCGTGTCAGTCTTCCCATATCCGATCAGCAACTGAAAGAAGCGCTTGCTCGGATGCAATCCCAAAGGCGAGAGATCAAGATAAGGAGGCAATAGAAGTGGCAAGAGTCAAACACACGTCAAGGAAGCGTCGTCTCGCGAAGGCAGGAAGGCAGAAGAGTTCAGTTCCAATGTGGATTATCGCGAAGACCATGGGCAGATTCAGATCTCATCCAAAACGGAGGCATTGGAGAAGAAAGAAGCTGAAGATCTAAAGGTGATGTGACATGAGCGAAGAGAAACCCGTTGAGGCTGAAGAGGAGAAAGAGGAGGAGATAGAGGTTGTTGAGGAAAGGACCTACACCTTCCCTTTCCGAAGAGTATGGGGAACCCCAAGAGGTAAGCGAACTCCCCGCGCAACAAGAATGCTGAAGGAATATGTCAAGCGCCACATGAAAGTTGAAAACGTCATAATCAGCAACGAGATCAACGAGCAGATCTGGTCAAGAGGAATAAGCAAACCTCCCCGAAACCTGACAATAAGAGCTGTGAAAGACAAAGAAGGAAAGGTAATAGTCTATCCTCCGAAGCCAGCCTAACCAGGCAGTCATATCCCCATCTGTCTGTAGGAAAACGAACTCAATCTTGTGATAAGAGTAAAATACTCAATCCCGTACATTGCTGGGCCATGAGAAAAGGGTCCGTCATACTGATACTTGTGGCGCTAGTTCTCCCGATGGGTACTGTGGCCATGCCATCCTTGGCCAGCTCTAGGATCGTGATCACCAGCTTCTGGATTCAGAGACTCCCAAGCATAGATGGAGTCTTCTCATTAGGAGAATGGTCCACACCTCAGATAATCATGCTGGGACCTAGCTACCCCATAGATGGCTTCGCGTATTTTGCCAACGATGCTTCAACACTTTTTGTGATGGTCGATGCGACCGGGGACAAGACGGATGATGCTGGCGACCTGTCCCTTCTGGTATTCGATTTCGGCATCCAACGAACAATCACAGCGAAGGGTCTCAGCGGCACCCGCATTGTCGGCTCCTATTCTGCAGCCATAGGGTTCGGCAGCAGCCCCAACAGCCCGACGAAACATAAGATCTACGAGTTCAGTATTCCTTTAACCTACATCAATGGGAAGATCGGCGAAGCGGTTGATCTTTCCTCGCCCTTCGGCGTGAAAACCCCAAGCATAATATACGACTCTCTCACCGGAAGAGACAACGACTGGCCTCCTGGCGTAACCCTAGGTGACATATCGGGATGGGGCATACTGCAGCTTAGCTCTGGAGCCGTTGGAGGCATACTATTGCCAACAAACATATTCGCAACGCTGATGCCGTATCTTGTCTCTGTTGGCCTAGTGGGGGCTCTTCTTACGAGGGTGTATGCACGAAAGCCCGAGCAGTAGAGCGATAGGAGTGCGCTTGAAGAGCACGTTCTCTCACACCACAGCCAGGCAAAGCAACTGATCAGTCACCCATCTCCGACTGCTCAAGAACATTTATACGCCTCACGCAATATCACAGCGAAGCGTCGCGAAAAAGAAGCATCAGGAAACACAGGGAGCCTGGGACATCTGGCACAATACGAGGAATACCGCTTGGCTACTAAGGGGCGATAGGATCTGTCCCTGATCAGATCAGATGTTCTAGGCAGTCCGAACATAGGATTGTACTGTGTCTGCACCGAGAGCATAGGGATCTTTCCCTTTGGGGTAACTGCAAAGAAGATGAAGAGATTCGCCCAGGCTCTTGGAGTCGAAGCTTGCTCCACCGATATCAGCAGGTGCAGACTCCTTGGAGTTCTTGCTGCAGGCAACTCAAACGGAATTGTGCTTCCTCATTCTGCGGAACCAGAAGAAATACGCACGATAAAATCTCATCTTGACGTGAACGTGCAAGTCCTTTCTGAGAAGAGAAATGCCCTGGGGAACATGATCCTTGCCAATGACAAAGGAGCTGTGATCGATCCTCGCCTCACGAGAAAGACGGTTGAGGAGGTGACAGATGTGCTGGGGGTCGAAGCCGTAGTTGGGGAGATACTCGGTCTTCCATGCATCGGAGCCTTCGCGGCAACGACCAACAAAGGTGTTCTGGCACACCCTATGATACGGGAAGATGAAAAGAGAAAGATTCAAGAGGTATTGAAGGTTCCTGTCGATATCGGAACCATCAACGGCGGAGTTCCGTATGTGAAGGCAGGCCTCGTAGCCAACAGCAAAGGCGCGATTGTTGGGTCATCGACGACGGGGCCGGAACTGATGGCGATAACTCGTACACTGGAAATATGGTGAAATCATGACGACTGTGAAAACGTTTCAGGTCCAAGGTGAAATAAGAAAAGCGAGAGCCACGCTACCCTTTCGAAAAGTGGTGAAAGCTCTGAATCAAAAGGAAGCAATGGAGAAGATCCATCTGCTTTTCGGAAGCAAACACAAGGCAAAACGCTTTCAGATCAAAATCGCGAAAGCGGAAGAACTGCCGGAGAGTGCACAACCATCGAAGTAGCCAAGCAAGGCCCAGCAGTGGCCACGGAAGACGAGGCAATTCGCCAACTCATCGTCGAAATCAGACTGCTCGAAGGATCCGCGAGGGTACTACAGTCACGATATGAAGTGATCCAAGCAGCGCTTAGAGATGTTCTGGTGGCAAACTCCACTCTTGAAGGGATCAACAAGAAACCGAAAGGAACAGAAACTCTGGTCCCGATCGGCGCAGATTCATACGTAAGAGCAGAGATCTCAGATTCCGAAAAAGTCATCGTGGGAATAGGCGCAGAAGTCTGCATGGAGAAAACGATCGACGAATCTATCACCGAGCTGAAGAACAGACAGACAGAACTTGAGAAAACCAGAACATCTATCGAACAACAATTAGGGCAAATCCTTACCCGGCTGGAGAACGACCGAGGAAGACTCAACGACCTCCTAAAGAAGAAATCTGGAGAGAACGTGGAGGTTGTTTGAGAAACTAAAGACGCATATCAACAACTTCCTCGACAACTATTCAAAAACCGAGGTCAAAGGAAAGGAACTGGACAGACTACTTGAAGAATTCAGACTTCTCTTGGTCCAGAACGACATCGCCTTCGAGGTTGCAGAGCACATCTGCCAGACTGTAAAGGAAAAAGTAGAGAAAACTCCGGTATCAAGACTTGCAGACAGGCGAGAAACGCTAAGACTGGTGCTCCTAGAGGTTCTAGATGAGGTGCTAGGCTCAGGAGGAAGAGTCGACATTGTTGAAAAGATCCGAGAGAAAAGAAGGACAGGTCATCCATCAGTCATGGTATTTGTAGGAATAAACGGAACAGGGAAAACGACGACAATCGCGAAAGTCGCGAACTTCCTCCAAAAGAAGGGCTTCAGCGTCGTGGTGTCATGCAGCGATACTTATCGGACAGGGTCGATTGAGCAACTGGAAACGCACGCAAAAAGAGTTGGAGTTAGGAGCATCAGACATACCTATGGAGCAGACGGTGCGGCGGTAGCATTTGACACTATCAACTACGCGGAATCCCACGGAATAGACGTAGTGCTCATAGACACAGCTGGGAGAATGCAAACCGACAAGAACCTTATGAAAGAGGTGGAGAAAATCGTCAGGGTGACCAATCCAGATTTTACAATTTTCGTGGGAGACGCTCTGGCGGGAAACGATGCTGTATCGCAAGCAGAAGAGTTCACAAGATATGTCAAAATAGACGGAAGCATATTGACGAAACTTGACGCAGATGCAAAAGGAGGATCAGCTATCTCGATAGCCTATGTCACAAAGAAACCCATCATATTTCTTGGAACGGGTCAAGGCTACGACGATCTCGCTTCCTTCAACTCACGCTCTCTAATCAGCAAGATCGTTGAGTAGTTCTCAAAGCTAGAAGACACTCTGTTCTCAAGGTAATGCGTAAGTAGGCCAGTTGAGTGGCCCAGAAGCGCAATAGACAACAGTCGAGCCAATGCATGAGGCAATTGACCGAAACTTGCTTGACTTTACTCTTTCGCCATGCATTCCCGGTTTTCTCACGAACCCAGCTGGGGGCTCGTAAGCCCCATCCTGCCTCTGTACGCGGAGTGCCTCGCGCGCTGGGCTGATGCTGCTCACCATGAC
>CAZGRO010000037.1:0-7447 GCA_964528315.1 uncultured Candidatus Bathyarchaeia archaeon | reverse complement strand
CTACTCAAACAGGCGGCAAAACTCAAGAAGAGAAAAAGATCACTGACAACCACAATAGCTCTTCGCCCCAAAGTGCTTGCCATGGTTTTCCAGAAACCATCTACACGTACACGAGTCTCGTTTGAAACTGCTATGAGGCATCTAGGAGGCCACGCAGTAAATCTTGGCTGGAACGACCTTCAGCTGAGTCGAGGAGAAACCATTGCAGACACGGCACGGGTCATGAGCAGATACGTTGATGCCATAATGGCCCGGCTCAACAAGCACTCAGACCTTATGGAGCTTGCAGAATACGCTACAGTGCCTGTGATCAACGGGCTCTCTGATCTGTATCATCCATGCCAGATACTCGCAGATCTGCTGACAATCCTCGAGCGGAGAAAGAAGCTTGACGAGCTGAAACTGGCATACGTGGGAGATGGAAACAATGTCTGCAACACTCTTCTCGTGGGTTGCTCTAAGATAGGGATGGACATCAGCGTAGCTCATCCTGAAGGTTTTGGCCCCCACTCTGAGGCCGTAGGCCTAGCAGCAGAGTTCTCCAAAGTCTCAGGAGCAAAAGTAGAGTTGACGATTGACCCTGAGGCTGCGGTCAAGGATGCTGACATTATCTACACGGACACATTTGTCTCAATGGGGCAAGAAGATGAAAGAGATAGGCGGCTCGGCGCTTTTCTTCCGAAATATCAGGTTACCGATGAGACTTTCGGGTCTGCCAAACCAGAGGCGATCTTCATGCACTGTCTGCCCGCTCATCGGGGAGAAGAGGTGAGCGCCAAGGTGATTGACGGATCCAGGTCAGTGGTCTGGGATGAGGCTGAGAACAGGCTCCACGTTCAGAAGGCCATTCTCCTCTCTCTCATCGGATGACCAAGCTGATGACAATTCTCATAGCTGCCTGTAAGAACGATGTGGCAGCAACAAACATCGGAAAGAAACTGATCGCAAAGTACTGTTTCGTTGAGGCCGAGAAGGAATCGGCTGGACTCCCGACCTATCAGAGGAGCAATCTTCTATTCGTCTATCTCGATACCGACGATATCTACGCTGACAAGCTAGATCAAGAATTCCAGGCGGATGCGATAATCTTTGCATCTCGTCATAGAAGCGAAAGCGAGGAGCCAACTCTCACGGCACATGTCTCGGGAAACCTGACCTCCGAGGCTCCTTTTGGAGGAATGCCCAAGAGACTTGCCATTTCACATCCTAATATGATGAAGACAGCGCTTCTGAGTCTCATGCGTTCGAGGGAAGAACTCCATCTTGATCAGTATCAGGTGTCTCTTGAGGCTACTCATCATGGTCCCACTGAGCTTCAGATTCCTTCGTTGTTCATAGAGATCGGCAGTTCAGAGAAGCAATGGAGAGATGTGGGCGCGGCGGAGGCGGTGGCTGATGCAATATACGCGTGTGCAACGAAGCCAGGGGCTGGAGAAGCATCTGTTGGGTTTGGAGGAGGCCACTATTCCCCGAAACTTACGAAGGTGAATTTGGAGAAGGACTTTTCAATCGGACACATCCTGCCGAAGTACTTTTTTGATTCATTCGACCCATCGATGGTCCGGCTTGCCTTTGATAGGACTTTCGGGGCCTGCAACACTGGTGTCATTGACTGGAAAGGCGTGAAAGGTTCTAGGAGAAAGGAGCTTGTCGAGCTTCTTGCGCGACTCGGGAAGAAGATTGTTCGCGTCTAGGGTTACGTGAAAGGTTAAAAAGGAACTCTGGTGTTACTGTCGCGCGAGATTTCAGTTGGAGACTTGCCTTTGAATCTGCCAGAGTTCATTGAGTCATCTCGGAGGTTGCTTCAGGTCACTACCAGGCCTAGCAGAGATGAACTCTGGATGCTATTCAGGATTAGCATGCTTGGCGTCCTGGCCTTGGGCGTAGTGGGGTTCATGGTGCGTGTGGTCTTCTGGATCATCAACCTTGCACCAGAGTGATGAATCGGTTGTCCGAGAGCAGAGCCAAGATGCAGATCTACGCCGTCAGAACCACCAGTGGTCAAGAGAACACGGTAGCGGATCTCCTGACCGCGCGAGTAGCATTGAAGAAGCTGCCTGTAGTGAGTATTCTCTCTCCTGAAGTGATCAAAGGATACATCTTCTTGGAGGCGGCAGGGCCCCATTACGTGGACGAGGCGATCGCAGGCGTCAAACATGCAAGGGCCAGAACGAGAGGCGTGATCAGCGTGCCTGCAATCGAGCGGTTCTTTGCATCAAAGCCAGTGATCGAGGATCTACGCGTAGGGGCTTTGGTGGAGGTTGTAGGAGGACCGTTCCGGGGGCTAAGGGCCAAGATCACTGACATCGACAAGTCGAAGGAGGAGCTGACGATAGAGTTGCTGGAAGAAGGTTTCGCAACATTGCCGATCACGGTTCATGCTGATTATGTGAAGCTTGTTTCCGAATCTGGTGAGCCCATTGGGAGAAAAGAAACAGATTGAGGCGCTGCTAGCCGGAGGCCAAGCCACTGCAGGTCCCCCGCTCGGGCCAATACTTGGACCTCTCGGCGTCAACGTATTGCAGATAGTGAACAGAATAAACGATCTGACAAAGGCCTATGCCGGAATGAAAGTTCCAGTCAAGGTAACAGTGGACGTAGAAACCAAGCAGTTTGAGGTAGAGATAGGAACGCCCACCACCTCGGCGCTTATTGTAAAGGAACTTGGCATCGAGAAAGGCTCAGGGACACCGAAGACTCAGAAAGTCGGCAACCTGACAATGGAACAGATCATCAAGATCGCTCAGATGAAGTCCCCTAACAGCTACGCGAACTCACTGAAAGGCGTCGTGAAGGAAGTCGTGGGCACCTGCGGTAGTCTGGGAGTGACTGTGGAAGGAAAGGAACCGAAGGAAGTAGTAAGCGAGATCAACCAAGGCCAGCACGATAAGATGTTCGCTGCGCAGTGATCTACTTTCCCCTCAAAACCCACCCGAAAGGATTTATTTAGTGCTGTTCGGGTATTTCGGGAAGCTGGTATAGCTGTTGCCCCTGCAAAGAGATAGTTTGCTCAACGCTGTTGAAGAGATGAAGAAGAATTCACCAAAAAGGAAGTTCAAACAATCGGTTGAGCTAGTCATGCGACTCAAAGAAATTGATCTAAAGAAGCAGGAGAGTAGAATAACTGAAGCCATCCAACTTCCAAATCCAGTTGGAAAGGCGATCAAGGTGTGTTTCATCGCCGGAGGAGATCTCGCGGTGAGGGCGAAGAACGCAGGGGCCGACCTCATCCTGAGCCGAGAAGATCTTGACAGATTGGGAAAAGAAAAGAAAGAAGCACGCAAGATCGCGAGAGAATATGATCATTTCGTATCCGAAGCACCGCTAATGCCTCTTGTGGGAAAGACCTTGGGAGCCATTCTTGGCCCAAGAGGAAAGATGCCCGCTCCAGTACCTTCGTCGGCTGTGGTAGAAGATGTGTTAACGCGCCAAAGAGGAATGATAAGAATTCGTGTCAGAGATCAACCAGTTGTCCAATGCCGCGTGGGGATGGAAGACATGCCATCAGAGGAGATCGTCCAGAATGTGGAAACCGTGGTCAATGGGATCGAGGGAAAGCTTGAGAGGGGCATGGGAAACATCGGAACCGTTCTCATAAAAACCGCGATGGGGCCGCCAGTCAAGATTCCTTTGTCAAAGGCGTAGATGAGAAATGCGACTCAGTGGAAAGATACCTGCAGAGAAGCTTTCAGCCGCGCAAGAGCTAGCCAAGGATATGGCGACGTACAAGGTGATTGCAGTTGCAGATCTTGTCAAAGTGAGATCAACTCAGGTCCAAGAAACCAGGAGAAAGCTGCGCGGCAAGGTCAAGGTCCTTGTCACGAAGAATATGCTGTTCAAGAAAGCGGCTGAAACCGCGGGAGAGAGAAAGAAGAATATGGCCAATTTCGCGGACGCCCTGTCAGGGCCAAACCTGTTTCTCTTCTCAGAATTGGATCCCTTCCAGCTCACAATACTTCTCGATAAAAGCAAGGTGAAGGTTCCTGCGAAGGTGGGTGACATGGCTACGAGCGAGATAATGATTCCTGCGGGCAACACAGGTCTACCGCCCGGACCAATCATCAGCGAGTTCGGAGAGGCCAAGGTCCCAACAAAGATAGAGTCAGGAAGCATATGGGTTACAAAGGACACCGTGGTCGCTAGGAAAGGTGACGTTATCAGCGCAAAACTAGCATCAGTACTCTCAAAGCTTGGAATCAAACCGATCGAAGCAGGCATATCACTGAAAACAGCGTATGATGATGGCTCGATATTCAATCGCGATGATCTCCAGCTAGACCTCAAAAGCTATCAAGACGACATTGCCTCAGCGGCCAAGCAGGGGCTCGAGCTGGCAATACATATCAACTACCTCACCCCGGAGACAGCGCCCACGATTCTCTCAAACGCTCAGAGACAAGCAATGTGGTTGGCAGTAAAGTCAGAGTTTCCAGCAGAATTGGCAATGCCCGACATACTGAGGCAAGCATTCCAAGAAATGAAGGCATTATCCGCAAACATTGCCTCCATAAGTGAAGAAGCTGCACCCACGAGCTACGAACCTCCGGGACCTGTGCAAGTCATTGCGCCGAAACTGGAATCTATCACAATTGAGCCAGAACCAGTCATACCGAAGCCAGCCAAGGAAGAGAAACCAGGAAAGGAGGAGAAGCCTAGAAGGATCGAGATTCCACAGGTGCCGCCAATTCAGAAGATCGAGGAGGCCCCGAAGGCGACGAAACCTCTCAAAGTTGAAATTCCGAAGCCTCTTGAACCACAGAAGAAGGAAGAACCAATCCGAGAGGCCAAGCCTAGGGAAGTGAAGAAGGAGCCAGAGCGGGTGGCACGAAAGAAACCAAGCGTCAAAACGAAAGAGACGCGGCCAAAGAAGAAGACGACGAAAGAAAAGGTTGAAAAGAAGGAAAAGGCTAAAAAGGAGAAGACTAGATCGAGGTAGCCACATTACCGGATTTGCCTAACATCGAGGTGTAATGTCAGTGAAATACGTGTACGCGGCAATGCTTCTGCATTCTGCAGGCCAGACCATCAGCGAGGATTCAGTCAAAAAGGTCTTAGGTGCCGCAGGAGCAAAGGTTGAGGAAGCGAGGATCAAAGCCCTTGTTGCAGCCCTTTCGGAAGTCAAGATAGATGAAGTTCTGAAGAACGCGGCAACAATGGTTGCAGCACCTACAGCACCTGCTGCAGCTCCTGCTGGACCTGCTGAGCCAAAGGCCGAGGCCAAAGAAGACAAGAAGAAGGAAGAAGAGGCTCTAGCTGGACTTGGCGCCCTATTCGGCTGACCGATAGGGTAGGTAGCCAACAGTTTTACGTTCATACGTCTTTCTCCTATTCTATTGGTCGGGGGTTCCCCAGCCATGGGCATAAAGGATAATGAATTCGATCTGCCGTTTTTCAGAGAGAACGGTTTCACTAAAAGAAAATGTGTAAGCTGTGGAAGCCATTTCTGGGCACAAGATCCAGACAAGGGGGACTGCGGGGACGCCCCATGTCAAGAATACACATTCATAGGAAATTCCCCTGTCCGGAGGCATTACACCCTTTCAGAAATGAGACACGAGTTCCTATCTTTCTTTGAGAAGAATGGCCATGCCATAATCAAACCTTATCCCGTAATCGCAAGATGGAGAAACGATGTATATCTCACAGGTGCATCAATCTTTGACTTCCAACCATACGTGACTGAAGGCATTCTGCCGCCTCCAGCCAATCCTCTTGTGATCAGCCAACCATGCATGAGGCTGACCGATATCGACAACGTGGGCCCCACAATGGGCAGGCACCTGACAATTCTTGAGATGGGGGGAGCACACGCATTCAACTATCCAGACAAGGAGGTGTACTGGAAAGATCAGACAGTGCGTTACCACCATGAGCTCTTGACTAGAATCATGGGCGTGAAGTCTGAACTTATCCAATACAAGGAGCATTTCTGGTCAGGAGGAGGAAACGCAGGACCGGATCTGGAAGCAAGTGTAGCGGGCCTGGAGATATCGACTCTGGTGTTCATGTCATACAAAACAATCGGAGACAAACTCGTGGAGATGCCAATAAGGACGGTGGATACCGGATATGGCATTGAACGTTGGACCTGGCTCACTCAAGGCTCCACCAACGCCTTCCAATCGATCTACGACGAGGTATTGGACTCAGTTCTGCGCATGGCAGGGATCAAGATTGACGAGAAGCTCGTCGCCACAGCCTCACGTCTTTCAGGCATGATGAATATCGAAAGATTGTCGGACAGAATCGAGTCTCGAAAGCGGGTGGCGACAAGACTCGGAATGGATTGGCAGGAGCTTGAAAGACTACTGGTTCCGATAGAGAGTGTTTTTGCGATTGTGGATCACACGAAGTCGATAGCGTTCATGCTTTCAGAAGGAGTCGTCCCATCCAATGTTCAAGAGGGATACCTGGCTAGACTGCTGATAAGACGCACATGCCGACTGTTGAGAAACCTTGGAATCGAGCTCGAACTCGAGAGGATTACAGATATTCAGGTCTCTTATTGGGGTCGAGACTTTCCGAACCTGCTACAAATGCGCGGAGAGATAATAAACGCTCTACAGGCCGAACAGAAGAAGTACAAAGAGACACTCCAAAGAGGACAGGAACTAGTAAAACGTCTCACGTCTGAACTCAGACAGAAAGGTCTCAACGAGATGCCTGTACAGAAACTCGTTGAGCTCTATGACTCGCATGGACTCATGCCCGATGAGGTGAAGGAAGCAGGAGAGCGAAGCGGATTCAGGGTGACAGTTCCAACCAACTTCTTCGGTCTTGTAGCAGCCAAAAGGATGCAGGCCCCTCCATCAGTTGAGACAGAGACGGAGCAGGAGATGAAGAAAAGAGTGGCTAGGTTACCGCCGACGCAGCTCCTCTACTATGAAGATTCATACAAGACAAAGTTCAAGGCGAAGGTTCTCGCCTCTTTCCCTGACAATTCATTCGTGTTGGACAAGACGTGTTTCTATCCCGAAGGAGGAGGACAACCTGCAGACCAAGGAACAATAACGACCACCAAAGGGCAGACACGTGTTGTGAACGTCCAGAAGGCCGGGAACATAGTCATACACTTCACAGAGGCTGAGCCCCCTCAGGCAGGAGAAGTCGCCGAAGGTGAGATCAACTGGAACAGACGAATCAGCCTAATGCGCCATCACACCGCAACACATGTGCTGATGGGAGCAATCCGACGAGTACTGGGAGAACATGCCTGGCAAAGCGGAGCCCAGAAAGATGTCAACAACGCCCGACTGGACATATCTCACTACGAAAGGCTGTCGCGAGAAGAGATCGAGAAGATAGAACGCCTCACCAACGAAACCGTACTAGCAAACCTCAACGTGGAGACGATGTGGATGCCTCGAGAGAAGGCTGAGCAGCTGTACGGCTTCAGGCTGTACCAAGGAGGCGTCGTACCTGGAAGAGAGATACGAGTGGTGAAAAC
>CAZGRO010000036.1:0-13138 GCA_964528315.1 uncultured Candidatus Bathyarchaeia archaeon | reverse complement strand
GACCTCACTGTCATCATGGCAAACAACATGATCTACGGCCAGACTGGCGGACAGGTTGCGCCAACAACCCCTCTCGGCGTGAAGACCAGCACGACACCCTTCGGATCTTATGAACATCCGCTGGATGTGTCTAGGCTTGTCACGGCCTGCGGTGCGTCTTACGTGGCAAGATGGACGACCTATCATGCACCCCAGTTGAAGGAGGCAATAAAGAAGGCTCTCCCAAGAGAAGGCTTCTCCTTTGTCGAAGCGGTGACTCAATGCCCATCGATCTTTGGGCGCAGAATCGGAAAGGATGAGAGTGTTGAAATGCTTAGATGGTTCCAGAAGAGCGCCATCCCGATCTCGAAAGCCAAGGACATGCGGGAACAGGAACTGGTAGGCAAGATCATTGTTGGAGAATTTGCAGACATAGAGAAACCTGGGCTTCTCCGGAATATGCAGGCGATAAGAGGTAGGAAGGAAAGTTGATGAAGAAAGATCGTCTTGAGGTGCTAATCGCGGGCATGGGTGGACAAGGCATAGTCCTACTAGGAACTGTTCTGGGAACAGCCGCCGTCATGTATGATGACAAGTATGCCACTCAAGCTCCAAGCTACGGAACGGAAACAAGAGGAAGCCCAGCCGAAAGCCAAGTCGTAATCTCATCCAAGAAGATAGGTTTCCCTGAAACAGAGAGGGCAGACATATTGGTCGCGATGACTCGAGCCGCGTTCAACCGTCATAAGACAAAGCTCGACGATGAGACACGGGTGATCGTTGACGCGGATCTTGTCAGAGATATTCCATCCGCTGTTGGGAAGATGTGGAAGATTCCGGCAACAAAGCTATCAGAGCAGAATCTCTCCTCAAGGAGCTACGCGAACATGGTCATGTTTGGCGCCATTGTGAGCCTGACAGGCGTTGTGAGCCCTGAGGCAGCGAAGAAAGCGATTCGCTCGGTCGTGCCTCCAAACACCGTGGATGAGAATCTGAAAGCGTTTGAGCTCGGAGCAGGGGCGGCTAAGGAAGCATTCTGAAACCTGATCCAGCTTCCTGAATCTCCAAAACAGCTGCAAGGCGCCTTGTTCGACATGAAACGGTCCTACTGAAAGAAGGTCTCAAGTTTAGTTCCTCCAACAAGTTCACCGAAATCCAAGCCTAACGCATCGAGAACCTGATCAAATGTTGATTCCAGATATTCAACATACTTCTCGATGTCTATCTCCTGCCACGACGGATTCAATTGCACAGGTTTCACTCCCGGCTCCCCTCTCGTCTTGACAAAGGCGATTAGGTCACCCGGCCGTATGTCTATCCCCCTCGCCTTCAGCAACCTTGCCGCTTTGACATGTTGAGGAGTCGTCTTCGTGTAACCCTCAGGTGACCTGCTAATCATTATTGTGAAGGCAAGGTCTTGAAGCGAGTACTGCTTATTGCGAAGATTCAGGTAGCATGTCCTGACGGTGTTCTTGATCTTCTCCTTGGCGCTCTCGAATTCCTCTGGCGACCGAACTTGTGTGAGCACGTCTATCATTTCATAGAACGCGTTCTTCAAGAACTCCGGTACATGTCTCTTCTTTCCAGTCAGGCCCTTGATGTCTACGCTTCCGTCAGGGTAGACGCCCAGATAGTTCTTCTTTCGTGAACTCAGCGCCAGGTAACGATAGCTCTTGTCCACCTCAAGCTCCATCCCCAGCTGCGATTTCGACCAATCAACTAGGCTTTCCAGTTTCTCTGAGCTTGGTGCGCCCAAGAAGATGCTGTCTGTGTCGCCGTAGAATACCTCGAGGCCTAGCGATTTTGCCTTCGCTATCGTTTGGGTTATGGCGTGGCGGCCTATTGCCGCGGTCGCCTCAGCAACAGGAGGGCAGTACAGTGCGAAGTTTTCGTTACCGAAGACTCCGTAGCTTGCGTTGAGCACAACCTTCAACGCGTCTGAGATGACCTTGTACCAGCTTCTGATTGCTGGAGGGAGGTCTTTGTCTCTTGATTTTGACTTGTACCAGTTGACCCGGAGATCTCGAAGCGAGCCGATCATAATGCTTTCGATGGATCTTTTCTTTGTGCATACCCAGTGAGGAGTGTCGGGGACAATGTTCTTTCTGCATTCAGGGTGCTTGCAGAGGATCGTCTCATAGCCAAGATTCCATTTCTTGATGACTGACGGATACATGGACATGAAGTCCATAACGGAGACTCCGAAATGAACACCTGGAATCGGCTCGATCACAATCGCTCCCTTGTACTTCTTGCCCTTGATCACCGCCTCGGTGGCAGTAGTTCCTTTCAGGTTCAATATGTCGTCTGCACGCGGGATCAGATATCGTCTCTTTCTGTGCTCCCGGTACATCATGCTTCTAATCCAGCCCGATACGCCTTGTCGGGCCACGTCCTCCATGCCCATGAAGCTGATGCGCGAGAGCGCTAGCAGGAGCTTGATTACCAAGTTGTCATCAAACGAGGCTAGCCGCATCACTATTTCCGAGTCTCGGAAACAGTAGTCCGCCAACTCCGCGTAAGTAAGCTCTGGCAAGGCTGCCTCCAAGGGCTTTTTCTCAATTCCCACAAGAGCTTCCCCCACCTCGTTCAGGGTGTTTTCTCGATACTTTTGGCCAAATGCGTAGACCTGAATCGACCGATTGAAGAAGAACCTGTACAGATCCACATGCATCCCATATTTCAGGAAAGCAGCGTCTCTTCCAATCTCAATCGGTATCTGATCCCTAGTGAAGCCAAGTCTCTGCGCACGATGCCACAGGTATGCGAGATCGAAGTCATCACCATTGAACGTTAGTATGAGTGGGTAGTCAAGCAGGACCTTGAAGATCTCGGTGAGCATATCTTCCTCCCTATCATAGAAATCCATCTTGATGTCCTTCAGGGACAGGAGATCTCCGTCAGCAACGCTCTTTCTTCTGAGCATTAGTACGCGCCGTGTGCCATCTGAACCAAGAATCGATGCACATATCACAGGGTGCTCCGCCGTCTTTGGGTCAGGGATTCTTGTTGCCACAGGAGAGTAGACCTCAATGTCCAGCGAGGCCCTTCTGATATCAGGAACCGGGTGTTCAAGAAGATCAGCCCACTCAAGCGCTAGGTTCCTGTAGTCTTGGGTCTCATCTTTGAAGAAAAGAGAGATCGAGGTCCGGCTCTCCTCTGGGATCTTTATTGGTGTGGGACTGAGCTTCCCGTCCACCAGATCATATGGCATCCCGGGTTTTAGGCCCTTATCATATATGTAGTTCTCAACGTATTTGATGTCTGCTTCCCATGCTCTCACAATGTCCCTGATGCATCCAGTCGCTCGTCCCCCAATGCTAAGCGGATCCTTCGCAACAATCACAGTCATCTCAGTTTCCCGATCATTGAGCCCATCATACTTCGGGACTCGATCGAACCCTTCAAGTCCAGGATGGTTTGCAAGCGCTTCTTTCTGTTTCAGATCTTCAATAGGTTGGTCGGAGAGGCAGTATGGTTTGTGGCCCGTGTCATCGTACCAGACATGTATTCTCTGAGTCTTTGGATCAAGCAACTTGAGATACGCTAGACGTTTGTCTCCGTCATATCCGACGGACGTAAGATAGCAGTTCTGCAGATTCCTTGTGAGCTCAGGCGTGAAGATTAAGGATTCCTTGGGAGCTGAGGTGGGCTTGGAAGCGGGTTTGCTCTCACTAGCCTGAGCCTCAGCCACAAGGTATTTGTCCAGAACTGACACCCTATCCCGCTCCGTTAGACCTGTTCCATCACACATTAAATGCTCAGCGTAGGCTTTTACAGTTTGGGCAATGGCGCCTTGAGCAGTCGATGGCTGAGAGATGCTGTGGCAATTGCGGTAGAAGCCCTGAGCTGGATGGAACTTGAAGGCTTGAGCGAGAGGCAGGCCTTGACAAAGACCACACGGCAACTAGGGATTGAAAATGTGGACTCCATGCGGACAGCCTTTCTGATGATCATGGAGACGACGCGGGCATTGAATCTTATCGACAGAATAACAACAGTGTTTTTGGACAAGAACTTTCTGGAAGATCTTGATCTGGGCAAGCGGAACTTCCTCAGAATATTCATTTGGTGGGCTCTTCTTCGCCAATCTAATCGCAGAAGCTCAATCGATTTGCTCGAAGCAGCCAGACATGTCCTAGGTTGGAGACAGTTGCTGGATCTTGAACTGACCTTTGGGAACATCATGAACTTTGACACCAGAAGATTTCTCCAACACATGGAAGACATGGAACGCATCGCCTTATCCACATTCAATAGGGAATGGTTTGTGGCATACTGTTACAGAACCTTCGGCAGGGAGTTCGCTCTTGACTATCTGAGGGGAACGCGTAGCGCACCACCCAACTATCTCAGAATCAACGCCCCCAAAGACGCCCAGCAATCCCTGCTTGAGGAGATTGAAAGTGAGGGAGTGAAAACCGTTCCTGTGGAGGAACTCGACGGGCTGTTCAGAGTCATTCAAACAAGGAAACCTTTGACCCTTACCCGAGCCTACAAAACTGGCCTCTTCTCCATTCAAGACAAGTCAAGCTACCTTTCAACCACTGTCTCAAACCCGAAGAAACACGAAACAATCCTTGACTTGTGTGCCGCCCCGGGAGGAAAAACCGCTCACCTCGCTCTCCACACTCAGAACTCTTCCAAGATATGTTCGATAGACATATCGCGTAGAAGGTTTGAAGTATGGAAGAGAGAGATGAAGCGCTGCAAGATTTCCTGCGCGACTCCGATTGTTGTTGATGCACGCCAGAACCTGCCTGTCAAGCAGATTTTTGATCTGGTTATAGTTGATCCTCCATGCACAAACTCCGGAGCGTTTGGAAAGACGCCTTCACTTAAGTGGCGGCTCACCTCCGATGCACTGGAGAAATTCACCAAGATCCAATGGCAGATAATCTGCTCCGCTATACAAGCAGTGAAACCAGGTGGACGATTGATCTATTCCACATGCAGTGTGACTGTAGAAGAAAACGAAATGCAGATAGAGAGACTCTTGAGGCTGAACCCAGAATTCAGCTTGGAGAAACAGATTCCTTTCATAGGACAGGCAGGATTGAGAAACCTAGACTACTGCCAGAGACTCTATCCTCATCTCGATGGCTGCAACGGTTATTTCGTAGCCAGCCTAACGAGAAAATACTGACTTGCCCTCTTCATCTACCTTTTCTCAGCTTGCTGCCAAATACACAGGCCTCCACGGAATGTGATGAATACATTTATCTCATACACTGATCATGCGGCATTGCACATTGCTGGTTCAGCTGGATGAACAACAAGATAGAATTCTTCTACTCCAAGACCTGCCCCCACTGTGCACCAGTAAAGAAGATGCTTCATGAGATTGTGAAAGATCTTGGGCGTACTGTCGAGGTATGCGAGATAGATGCCTGGTCAGATGAAGGTGAACCATTAGCTGAGAAATACGGGATTCAATTGGTTCCAACGATTGTGGTCAATGGAACGAAATGCGCGGAGGGCATCATAAGCAGACAACAGTTGACGTCCGCATTGAAGGCAGCACTCAGCTGACGGATCTCACTTCAATCCAGGTGAACCTTTTCTGTGCCGCTGAACGAAGCATAATGATTCGAACAGAATTCTTGCTGCCTGTACGGCTGTGGCCCCCGTGTCATAGTGCGGGGTTACCTCCGTCAGGTCAATCGCGATTACATTCCCCGTGCAGACTTCCTCAATGAATGATAGGGCTGTGTTGAGCGACAAACCGTCGGCTTCAGGGTTTCCAACCGCTGGAGCATACGCCGGATCTAGCACATCCATATCAATTGTCAGATAGATCTTCCCGCATCCTTCGAGCATATCCTTCAGCCGAGCAAGATTCTGGTCTAGTGGCATGCGATGAATGTCTAAGGCGGGAATGCTGCGCACTGAATTGGCCCTGGAGAACTCCACTTCCTCTCTACAGAACGCACGGGTCCCCACCTGTACTATCCGTTCAGTTCCAGTGAGCTCTGATATTCTCCTCATCACTGCGGCATGGGAAAGGGATTCACCATTGTACTCGTTTCTCAGGTCCATATGTGCATCAAAGTCCACAACCGTCGTGTCAGCACCAGCCGCCTTCACTCCACCGAGCGATACTGAGTGCTCTCCTCCCAATATCACAGGCATCTTACGCTGTGAGAGAATCTCATTGACAACAAGTCGTATCCGTTCAATTACCTCCTTCGGATTATCAGTGACACTCAAATCTCCCAAGTCGCATATTCTCAGGTCCTCAACATCAATTCCAGTCCTGACGCTGAAGGTTTCAATGTTGGCCGAAGCCTCCCTGATTGCGTGTGGAGCAAACCTTGCCCCGGCCCTGTAAGTGCTTGTCCTATCATACGGAACGCCAACCACCACATAGTCAGCATCCTCGTAGGATGAACTCAACCCTGAGAACAGGTAAGGCCTTGACACATGGAGGGACAGGTAGCTCAATTCGCGCATCCTATCCTTGATTCTGAGCCAGCAATACATTTATGTTGTGTCCACTGGTCAAATAGCGGAAAAGTGGCGGAACTGCCGTGACGCAAACACCTAAGACAATGCGCCCATTCGCATCCTGGTTTGTATCAGTGTATTTCATTGCAGTCGCAGCCTATTCCCTTGCTGTGGCTTTCAGATTTGATCCATATTGCCTACCGCTCTATGTTCAAGCCGGACTTGCAGCCGTGTGTGCAGTGGGCGTTTTCACGTTGAAGCGATGGTCTCTATGGCTTTCGGCCATATCGCTGCCACCGATCATTGCTATAGAGCTGTCCGCCTTGAACTTCTCGACAAAACTCGGTGGGTTCAACCCGAATTGGTATGTGTTGATCGCGAACTTGTCCTACCTGATCATCGCAGTCTTTGCAGTCCTTTCCCTGCTCTTTCTTGCGGACAAACGTCGCGAATTCAGGTGACTCCTCGCAGACAGAGGTTGAGCGAGAAGATCGGAAGACAACGGAAACCTGTTGGCAACTAGCTGTGCGCCGGGTTTTCCACCTTGACGCCAGAGTACCTGTCGACCAGCCCAAACTTCGGGGTTCTTCTGAACGCAGATCTCTTTCCTATCAGGCCCTCGATCACTGCAAGCGCGCCCGCCCAAGAGACAATGTATCCAATAATGCCCAGATATCCTAGGTGGCATATCCGGCGAAAGCTGATCTTCTCCATCTTTCGCAGCTCGGCTATTGCCAATCCATAGAACAAGACTGGAGCTGCATAGATCGGGACCGAGGCTATTATCGCTATAGGGGCGACACTGCACTTCCAATAGTCGTAGAGCAGAAAGGACCAAGGAAAGACTAGGTAGTAAGGAATTGTTAAGAAGAAACCGACGACACCGAGGACGAAAACAAAGTAACAAGCAAGCTGAAAGAGGGATTCGACCTTCTGGAAGAGGGTCAACCCTTTGTGATGTAGAATTGTCTTCCAATACTTCCGCAGGCATTCGCTGAAGCCTTTTGACCACCGCATCTGCTGTCTCACAAACACAGAAAGCGTGGGTGGCACCTCTCCTGAGCAGACCACGTTAGGCACATAGATGTGATTCCAGCCTGCAAGTTGGAGCCTGATCGACAGGTCCAAATCCTCAACCAGCGTATCAGAGGACCAACCTCCCACAGCCTCGATCGCGCTCCTTCTAAAAATCCCGCTAGTCCCTAGGAAGTGAGGGAGAAGATTTCCTGCGAATCGTGCCCTTTGCTCAACCAAGAAGAAACTGTCGATTGCTAGTGAAACTGCTTTCGTCACCCATGTGGAATGGGAGTTAAGATTGCCGGACCTGGCCTGCGCGAACGCGATCTTGTCGCTCACATACAGATATGGAATCATGCGCTTCAGGAAGTCATTAGGTGGAACATAATCAGCGTCGAATATTGCTATGAATTCTCCTTGGCTTCTGCTGAGCGCTTCCTGCAACGCTCCTGCCTTGAATCCTATTCGGGATTCTCGGCGGATCACTTTAATCAGATCAGGAAATCTTCCTGTGTAGTTGTTTATGATGTTCGTAGTGTCATCTGTTGAATCATCTACGACGATGATCTCAAGTTGATCACGTGGGTAGTCAAGTTTGAGACATGACTCTAGCAACCTTGAGACAACGCATCTCTCGTTGTAGACCGGGAGATGAATTGAAACCTTCGGCCAGTTGGTCAGATTCGGGGGAGACGGAAGCTTCATTTTGTGTCGGATCGACATTATTGAGATGATGCACCAGTTGACCGCATAGATCCCTACAAGGACTGTGAGTGCAGTCGTCAGGATGAGCATGACCTGTTGAATCAGTGAGAACTGTGTCCAGAGGGCGATCATGCGTCTGACACTCTGCCAGTTACCTTGCAACGACTATGTTACCGAAAATAAGTCTTCTGGTACCGCTTCCCGTCATAGAAGCATTGAAAATCAACGAAACGTACCACACGTGAGCCAGATCAGTCGCTTTCACTCATTTTCGAGGATTGGGCAGTGGGCTTTGAACTTGAGGGCCTCTCTCCAGAGAAGCATTTTGAGCAGGAGGTCATAGGTCTATGTCCTCTGCTTTTGGTTTGTACAAGCTGGAAACCGCATTTCGGGCAGAACCTCTTGAGTAGTGTAAGTTTGCCGAGTTGTGGCAGCGGAAGAGAGAAAGTGCAATTCTTCTCCCATCTCCCGGCACATCCGATGAAGCGTTTTCCGGTTTTCTTGTTTCTGACTACACTCAACTTGGAACTGCATTTGGGACATTGAGAGATCAAGGTGACTTGTTCCTGTGTGTTCTGCCTGATGATTTCTCCAAGTTCTTCTCCGATCTGACGGGATTTTGCTCTCAGCTCGGCCACGGCAGATCGCAGATGATCGATCGCCTGGACCAGTACGAGTTCCCTTCTGTTCCTTCCGTGTTCAATTTCCTGCATCATCTCCTCCAGCTCCCGGGTCAGATCAACATCGATCACTTTCCGGCAGTATTGTCTGAGGGCTCCGATCACGCTAAAGGCTAAGGGGGTGGCTTTGATTCTCTCACCGGTCATGTAGCCTCGCTTGTACAGCGTCTCGACTATCTCTGCTCTGGTTGCCTTGGTCCCGATGTTGTGATCCTCCATGCGTCCTAGGAGGCTACTTGGATTGAATCGTGGTGGAGGCTGAGTGAACCTGTCCATGCTTCTGATATCGACCATCTTCACCGCATCTCCAACATTCAGCTTTGGGAGAAGGACGTCCTCTATTCGCGCATATGGTGCATACAGATCCATCCAGCCCTCTGCGAGGGTCCTTATGCCCCTCAGATAGAAAATGTGTCCTGAGATTGACACCGTGGCCTTCACACTCTGTCTAACAGCCAAGTCTCCGAAAGCGGCCATGAATCTGCGCGCAATCAGGTCGTAGATCTTCCGTTCCACAGGCTCAAGCGATCTGCTAGGAACGTTTCCCGTCGGATAGATTGCAGGATGGGCCGGATCTTCCTTCTTGCCTTCGTGAGGTCTAAGCTTCGTAAACCCAAGAATGCTTCTGGCCTTGTCTCGATATTCCTGCTGCTCGGACAGGCCTTGCAGGATCTTTCTGTACTCTATGCTTGGGGGAAGTTTTTGACTTGAGGTTCGCGGGTAGCTGATCAAAGCTTCCAGGTACAGACGCTCCCCTGTTGCGAGGGTGTGGCTTGGCCTCATTCCGAAGTGTCGGTAGGCTTCTCGTTGAAGCGTGGATAGATCAAAGGGTGCGGGAGGAGGAATCTTCGACTCTTGGCTTTCAAGCTCCCCAATCGCCCCTGCTCCCCCAGAACATTCCTGAACGACCTTGTCAGCCTCGCTTCTCCTGTCCATCTTCTCCTTTGCATATTGCGCGGGAAGATGGGCATCGTGCACCTCAACTGTAGTGTCAATTGTCCAGTACGGGAGAGGAACAAAACAGCTGATCTCTCGCTCCCGCTCGACGACGAATCTCAGGGTTGGGCCTTGGACTCGACCAGTGCTGAGCGTGGAGTAGATTCCTCCATGCTCATGGGCTGATTCTGTGAGCAGGCGTGAGAGGTTCACTCCATATATCCAGTCCACCTCGTGACGACACATTCCAGAGTTAACCAGAGAAAAGTCAAGTCTGTCAGTGAGATTGGTGTATGCTTCCTGGAGTTCTTTCTTTGTCAGGGTGCTGAATTTCATTCTCTTGGCTTTTCGATCGGCATGATTGCATGCATACTTGAGAATTGTCGCTCCGATCACCGAACCCTCAATATCGTAGTCACACGCATTCACGAATCGCTCGGCTTCTCGGGATACTTGCCCAATCTGCTCTATCCAAAATCGCACATGCTCCTGATTCTTCCCGAGCAGATACCTAGGTTTCCATGTTAGGTCCCAGATCGGAAAATCCTTCCTAGTCGAGCCTTCCTTTCTGTCCACTGAATACAAGTGACCTATGGCCGCGCAGACCAGGATCCTGTCTTGAGGATTGATGATCTCGTAGTAGGAAATTCCTCTCTTCTCATGCTTGACAAGTTTTCCTCCATCGCAGAGGGATTCGGCCACGCGTCTCGCTGCATCAGGTTTTTCACATATTAGCAGAGTTGTTGTCACATTGATCTACTTCTTGAGTAGGTACCTCGCTACTTCTTTCACCTTGTCCCCGGCCTCCGGGAGATTGGAAATTCTTTCAAGGAATTCCTTCGTCGGAATGCTGTCAAATGCCGTCCGCCATTTCAAATAAGCTGAATCCAGATTTGATTTCGCGATTGTGTGCATTTCGCAGTATTCACTTGGGGAGAACGTGGGAAGACTGCAGATCGGACAGGCTCTCGAGATCTGCTTCACTGTTTGAGGCATGTTCCATTCAGACCATGTTCGTCCGTCGGACGGTAATCTCCGTCTGAGATTGAATTAATCCTAGACCTTTGAAAGGCCTGATGCCAGGCTGGCTACGTATTTCGCTCCGTAGTATGATGCTGCAGCTCCCGTTATGGGCAGGTCAAACCAGAATGTTGCCACTCGCGCGAGCACGGTAGCAGAGGCCGCAACATTCAATGGAACTCCGAACATGACAAGAACTGTTGTTGTGACCACTTCAAGGATTCCGAGCATTCCCGGGATCGCGATTGGAGTCATCTGCACAAAATCCCCAATCGAGATCGTGAGCATTATTACCCAGACTGAAACGTTGTACCCTAACGCCACGAAAACCACGTAGAAGATCAGAACTGATGTGGTCCAGTATCCCAGAGCCACTGCGTAGGACGCCAGCATGGCTCCAGGATGCCTGAATAGTTTCATGAAGGTCCTCTTGAAGTCGCGCGCACTACTACCCAGTGATGAGGCAACGAGAGGGTAGTACTTCCCAACCGCTCTGCGCAGAAGCCTCCTTCCCCTGTCAGCGATGTCGGGGATACGATGCTCCAGCCTGTGCGATTTTGCCACCAGAAGTACAAGACCAGCGATCCCTGCGATGATCAGGATAGCAAATGCCACGATGTTGATAGCGAGAGGGTATGGAAAGCCGTGACTGAAGAATAACATTGTCGTGCCTACCAGCGCGAAGGAAACGAACCCCAGCGTGAACACAACTTTGTGCAGAATTACGGTTGCAGCTCCATCTCCGATGGGGATATCGCATTCCTTTGAGGCCAACAGTACTCGCGAGGCGTCCATGAAGAATCCGCTAGGAGTGATGTAGCAGGCGAATATGCCTGCCAGAGCGATGGATACACTGGATCGGAACCTCATCTTCAGTCCTGCCGCCCTGAGAAGAACATGCCAGCAGGTCCCGTACAGGAGAAGACCGGCCATGTCAAGAAGAAACGCTATGAAGAGAAGCCGCATATCGACGGTTCGAACCGTCTCTATGATCGTATTGAATCCCACGAAGGAAAGGAAGACTGTGAGGAGCGCGATCCCTATGCCAAGTGAGCCTACAAAGATAAGAGCGCGCGCTACACGAAAACTGCTTTTCTTCTGTTTCTTCGCCAAGTCGTGGCCTCACAGCGAACAGGGATACTTGATCCTTAGTTAATAGTCGTTTACCGAGTGGTTGATTTCCTAAGCGTTACGTTGTTTTCTTGTGTTACCAGCGCCCTCGCTTCGTCTACCTAGAGTTCGGGAATTTCTTGCAGGAGCATACCTTCCAACGTTATGGGTTTCAGTTTCAAGGCCAGCTGGTAAGCCTCCTCAAGCCTTGATTCTCTTTCCGCGTAGATCTCAAGTATCTTCTCTTCCTTGTCTACCTTGTGTCCTTCTTTTCCATGGAAGATCAGGCCTGCTCCTTTTTCTATTGGCGCTCCTGCAGCTCTCGCGATCGCGCTTATGGCTTTGTTTGAGACGTGAGTGATATATCCGTCGTAAGGAGCTAGAATGTCTGCCTTGTGTTGACCTACGGGCAGATCGTCAGGCTCTATTTTTGAGTTTCCTCCCTGTGCCTCGATTATCTCTCGCATCTTTGCCATGGCTTTGCCTGAGGCCAGCACCTCCTTCGCCATGTCCTGGCCTTTTCCTCTGACGGCCTTCCCTGCAAGCTCGAATAGAAGACCGGCCAACGCGGTTGATTTCTCAACTAGACTCGGCGGTCCTCGTCCATCTAGAGCCAGCAACGCTTCTCTGGCTTCCAGAGCTGGACCAACGCTGTAGCCTACAGGTTGGCCGCCATATGTTACTCCACACTTCACCTTCACGCCCAGACGTTCGCCTAGCTCAATCAACTTGTTTGATATGCTTCTAGCCTGCTCTGGTGTCTCCACCTTAGCCTCGCGCCCCACCGGAAGATCCAGAACAAGATAATCCGTTCCAACCGCCAGCTTCTTTGCCATGATGCTTGCCAGCATTTGAGGCTCTGGATCTATCTGCAACGGGTACTCCACACCAATGAAGATGTCATCTGCAGGGGCTAGATTGAGACTTCCTCCCCAAATGATCGCTCCGTTTGTTTTGGTTACAATCCTCTTGAGCTCCAACGCGGAGAATTCAACTGGGGCCAGAGCACTCATTGTGTCCGCTGTCCCGGAAGGACTTGTGATGGCTCTGCTGCTGGTCTTGGGGATGAGTAGGCCTGCTGCCGCAACTATGGGAACGATGAGAAGGGAGACTTTGTTTCCTGGTATGCCTCCCAAGCTATGTTTGTCGAAAACAGGCCGTTGAAAATCGATTGTTGTGCCGGTTTGGACCATGGCTTTGGTCAATGCCTCAACCTCGTCCATGTCCATTCCGTGGTATTGCTC
>CAZGRO010000035.1:0-13407 GCA_964528315.1 uncultured Candidatus Bathyarchaeia archaeon | reverse complement strand
TTCTGGATGTGACGCCAAAAGTGGATAAGAAGTGGAGCAACCCATGGTGGGATGTTGATGTTGAAACGCCACAGATATTCGGAAAGACCTCGAACGGGTGAAAAAGGAGCTAGACATATTCTTAAGTAGTGCAAGCTCAACAGAGCCCGTTCAAAGGTAGAACGCGATGCCTGCAGAGATTTCCGATGTGGAGGAATTCGTCAGACTTTCTGAGCTGGCTCTGGCTTGTAGAGTGAAGCGGTTGAAGGAGGTTGTGAAGCTGAAGCTTCGTACCCCCAGCAGACTATACACCATCAAACTTGAGACGCCCCAGGCGGAGGAAGTCCTCAAGCGCATCAAGTGCGAGATTCAGGAAGTCTAGCCATGATTCAGAAAGACTATTGAGTTTGCACTGCTAAGGCTCATTCGAGAGGAGCCTCTTTTGACCAAGCTGATGGACATCTTCCAATCGAAAGCTCAGACCAGACTCGTCGAGTATATGCTTGAAAACAAGGGCAGGGTCTTCAATCAGTCCACTTTAGCCCGCTTCCTTGATTGTTCGCCTTCGACTGTGGCGCGGATCATTGAGCCGTTGGTCAGAGCCAACATTGTTGCGTATGAGCGGTTCAATCAGGGCATGAAGGTTCTCTGCCTGAACTTGGAAGATGAGAAAACCAAGTTGCTGTTGGAGTTCTATGGGAAGCTGAGATCACTCTGAAGGCTAAGGCCCGCTACTTCTTCTCTTTCTCAGCAAGGCCCTTGAACTTATCAGCCAAAGAATCGCATATCAGAGCACACACTCTCCATTGGCGAAGGTTGTAGTTGATTCGCAACTGCTCCATGGCTTCACAGATGCTGTCTTCTTCCTCAGGGTTCACGAGCCCGCCCTCATAGTCGCCCCGTATAGGGAAACGTACCATATAAAAAGCTGATCATAGAAATCGAACCTGTTCAGGCGGCTTGCAGGGACCGGAAGAGTTCGGAGATTGCGCATACTTCGGAAAGATCTGAAACATGGCACAGTGCAGGTGTTAATTCAGACCCTTGATGATCTGTGGCATCTTTACAACATTGTTGAACCGAACGATCAGGTGAACGCTAGGACAACTCGTGAGATCAAGATAGATGGGGTCGGCCGTCCTTCCAGTCGAAGGAAATCTATCTCCTTGACGCTGAAGGTTGAGAAGGTGTATTTTGATAGAGCGATCATGAGGCTGAGGCTTCTGGGCACGGTCATTGAGGCGCCGGAAGATGTGCATATTCAAGGCTCACACCACACATTGAGCCTGCAACAAGGCAATACGCTCACGATTGCCAAAGGAAGGTGGCACAGGCACCATCTCGAAAGAATGGAGAGATCTGTTCGAAGACAAGAACCTGTGATCTTGGTTGCCATTGATTTCGAGGAGGCAGGCGTGACGATTATCCAAAGCCATGGTCTGGAAATCAAGGCCCAGATTCATTCCAGGCTTCCTGGCAAGAGAGAGGCTGGGAAACGTGAGGAGGCCCTGAAGAAGTACCATGGTGAGGTCTTGAAATCCATTGCCCTAGTCAACAGGGAGCTGCAGGCGCGAATCGTTGTCGTGGGTCCTGGGTTCGCCAAAGAAAGGTTCGTTGCCTTTGTCAGAGAAGAGTCTCCAGAGATGGCGGATAGAATAGTTGCAGTGAAGAGTGTCAGCAACGCGGGCGAGGCTGGAGCCTATGAGGCAGTTAGATGTGGGGTACTGAACAAGGTTCTGAAAGATACGAGAACAGCCGAGGAGGTTTCTGCAGTTGAGGAGGTGTTGAAGAGGCTCGGAGCTTCAAAGGGAAATGTGGCATACGGATCGGAGCAGGTGTCACAAGACGCGTCCGAGGGAGCGGTTGAGAACATCCTCATATGCGACCAGGTCCTACGGGAGGCAAACGAAGAGGAGAGAGGGTTGATTGATAAAACGATCCGGAATGTTGAGGATAAAGGCGGAAAGGTCTTAGTGGTGAGCTGTGAACATGAGGGGGGAGCGAAACTGAGTTCGCTCGGCGGCATCGCAGCCCTATTGAGATATGACAAGCACCGATGAAGGCGTCCGGGACATGTCACATCTGCAGCAAATGCGAAGAACTTGAGTGAGAGCGGACTATAGCTTCCTTGTGCTATGGTCTCCTTCTCGATAGGTACTCTCGTCTTACAGCTGGATTTGACTCGATAATTCTCTTCAGAGCCTCCTCGAACTGTTCGCCCTCCGGCAGGCGCTCAACAAGGAATACGCCTGTCCTCCCGATTCTATCCCTTCGAGTCAGGACCCTGACCCTCTCCTTCACTATGTCAGGGCTTACACCCACAATCCTAGCCACTTCCGATTCTCTTCCTATGACCTGGGATTCGAAATGCCCCTTTTCAGTTGGCTCTATGAGAGTGAGCCTCTTTGTGACCCCTCCAGCCCGCCGATCGGAACGAAGCCCTTTCAGATCGATCATGCCGCCGAATTTGTAGAATTCATGTTCCAGTCTCTTGAATTTCAGGAGAGGGAAGGTGACAGAGGCGGTTTCCTCAGGGTTCAGATACATGTGGGCTTTGGGTGAGTGGCCCGGTGTCGCCTGTGTCACGACCCTCGAGAAGAGCCTTTGGCCCCGCCTGGTTAGGCAGAGTTCTATCTGATAGGAGGGAACAGTCACAGGAACGAGCACATCAACATCGCTATCATCTTCGACATCTCCTCTCGCAACACTGCCGTGAATCGCGGATTGGAGACCTCCTGCCTCAAGTGCTCCCATGATTTCCTCAGCCAGCTTCCTTTTCGTCTCAAGAAGCCTCCACTGATACGCATCGTACACATGCTCCGTCCTGTCAGCTTTGGCCACGGTCTTCTCCGCCAAATCTCATCACCCAAGGGCAAGCCAACATCTTGCATATTCTTGTCTGACATTTGGCTGTGAAGCAATACTACCTGTCGGTGACTGCGGTCTCATAATAGCTGGAAACCTTTTTTCTAGACGCGTAGACCTTAGTGTCACTTCTATTAGATGCTTCCTGTGGAAAACATAATTAGGAGAGATCTATCAGACACCGCAGAAGCAAGGCTGTAAGGACGTCCCTCCAACTTGATTGAAGAGACTATCCAGTGGACGCAGGCCGCAATAGTGCTCGGCCTATACCTCACAGGATGGACTGTTCTGTTTCTGCTGTCTAAGCACTTCAAACTTGAGGAAAAGGGACTGAAGGTGGGACCACTCTACTTCGTCTACAAGACCACCTCTTTGAACCGGACTCTGGAACGTTTTGCGAGAATGCTTCGCAGGACGTGGCGCGTTTTCTTCACCATGGGAGCAGCAGTAGGCATAGGTATGCTGGTCCTCATAATGTATCAGCTTGTGAGGAATGCTCTCAACTTGATCTATAGAACGCGCGAGGCCGGTCCAGTTCAGATTCTTCTTCCAATACCAGGACTCACAATGAGGTGGGAGAACTTTCCATACATCATCATTGCCTTGTGCGTTCTGTTGATTACCCATGAAGGGGCTCACGCCATAGCAAGTCTTGCTGAGGGAGTCTCACTGAAATCCTCTGGAGTGTTTTTGGCAGCAGTTATACCGGGTGGATTGGTGGAGCTGGACGATGAGAAATTGGATAAGAGCTCATACTCTACTCAGCTGAGGGTCTTTGCAGCAGGATCCACAGCAAACATGGCTATCTCGCTGGTTTTTCTCATTCTCATCGCGAATTTCGCCTCGACCATCAGTCCTTTCTACAATATCGTTCCTTCCGGAGTTCTCGTGGGAGGAATCACGAAGGGATATCCTGCTGAGACGGCGGGAATCATACCTGGCGACATCATTCAAGGTATAGATGACAAGAAAGTGGCTGATCTTCAGGGTCTTAGAGCGGTCATGTTGCATGTCAAGCCTGGTTCATCCGTCGCTGTTGCGACCCTGAGAGGCAGGTTTGAACTTGTGACGGCACGAGACCCCAGTAACAGTTCGCATTCTGTTTTGGGTGTCACCCAGCTTACAGACCATGTAACCTACTCACCCAAGATTAGCATTCTTTCGCCGGATCTGCCTAGACAGTTGTATAATCTTGAGTTTTGGATCTATTTCGTGACTCTGAACGTAGCTTTGATCAATATGCTTCCGCTGTTTCCTCTTGACGGAGACAGATTCATGATCGCACTCTTGGGATCACTGGGGATACGAAATGTGAAGGTGATTAGGTCAACGGTGAGCGCCTTCTCCTTCTCGATTCTGGCAATGAACCTGTTTCTCTCCTATGCCATGTTTGGATTTGTGAAGATCTGAAGGAACCACCGTTGAGATGTAGTTTCTGCGAAGGGGCTGCGATCTACAGGCGACCTTACGAAGGCGTAGCCTTATGCAAGGCCTGTTTCCTGAAGGATGTTGAGGAAAAGGTTCGCAGAACGATTTCGAAATATGATATGTTGAGGTTTGATGATCATCTTGCGGTGGCTGTTTCTGGCGGAAAGGACAGTCTTGCCATGTTGAGGATTCTGCGGAAGATTGAAAGACAGTTTCCGAAGGCAAGACTCACCGCGGTCACCGTCGATGAAGGCATTAGAGGTTACAGAGCTGAGGCCGTTAAGCTTGCAAAGAAGTACTGTGATGAACTGGGAGTTGAACATGTTGTTCTCTCATTCCAGAAGCTCTTCGGAATAACTCTCGACGTGCTGGTTCGTTCAAGGAAGGAGCTCTCACCATGTTCCTACTGCGGAGTCCTGAGAAGGAGGGCAATCCATGTCGGCGCCAAAAGAGCTAGAGCTAACAAGATCGCCACAGCCCACAACCTGGATGATGAAGTGCAAACAGTGCTTCTGAACATTTTCCATGGAGACGCAAAGAGGATAGCTAGGGTCGAGCCTGTTCTGGTGGATCCAGCGAACCGATTTCTGGAGAGGATCAAGCCCATGTGCGAGATACCTGAGAAAGAGACTGCTCTCTATGCCTATCTGACAGGAATCAGATTCCAGTCATGCCCCTGCCCCTATCTGGAGACTGCGCTGAGAAACGACATCAGAGAGATGCTGAACAGAATCGAGCAGAAACATCCAGGAACCAAGTTCACAGTGTTCAGGTCAATGGAACGAATCCGCGACTATCTGAAAGTCTCCGTGCCATCAATAGAACTGAAGAACTGCAGTGAGTGCGGTGAACCCACCACGCAAGACATTTGCGAAGTCTGCAAAACCTTGAAGGGCGTTGTGAAATGACATTTTTGGATTGTTCAGCTTGATGCTCAAGAGAGGTCAAAGAGCGCTGACGTGAGCAACCAGCTTTCTATGGTCGGATAACACGCCAAGATCGATCTTCAAGAAACACCTTTCTACTGGACTGGTCCACGCCAGAAAGAGAGTTTAATATTGCTCAGTGCTTCAATGGATCTTGGCGGTGGCGAGGGATCGGGGAGATAGCCGTTCCCTGTTACCTGAAATCGGCTACATGCAGGGATCCGTTAACCTATGGGAGTGGCACCACCGAGCAGATGCGGCCCTTGGTTGCTGACAATGACATCTTGCCCTGTCAGGCCAGTGGAGGAGGAGTGTCTTTCGAAGGAAAGAGATTACCTCCTTGCTGCTGAACCCGATCAGGCTCGGAAGAGAGCAGTCGTAAAGCAGGCATGTCGGCGCTGGCAGGATCACAGGGTGTAGGAGGCAGCTAAGCCAGCTGCGCTGCGAGGAGTGCTTATCCTACGGGGATGTCGCCACCGCTATTTTTCAATCCCTAAACGCTTATTTGAGGCATGAAGTCAACATAGCCGACGTAAGCTGCAAATGACAGGTGTCAAAAACGCTTGAGTAGAGAAGCAAAGAAAGCCTTGCCTGACATCAAACTGTTCGGAAAATGGAATATGCAAGGCATAGAGGTGGGAGACCAAGGCCTCCAGCGATATCTCACCTTGAAACCAGTCGTGATTCCCCAGACAGGCGGGCGCCATGAACACAAACGGTTCATGAAGTCGTCGATTAATGTGGTGGAGCGTCTGACAAACAACATGATGAGACATGGGAGAGTGGGTGGAAAGAAGGCGAAGGCAACCAGTGTTGTGAGAAACGCGCTCGACATAGTTCACTTGAAGACTGGAAAGAACCCTTTGGAGGTACTCCTTCAAGCTATTCAGAACTCAGCTCCCTGCGAGGGAACGACCAGAGTCAGCTACGGCGGAATCGTCTATCACCAGGCTGTGGATATTGCTCCCCAGCGGAGAGTTGATCTTGCCCTGAGATTCATCTCCGACGGAGCGAGGCAGGTCTCGTTCAGTAACCCTAAGACGCTTGACGAGTGCCTGGCAGATGAGATCATTTCCGCAGCCCGGAGAGACAGCAAGAGTTACTCTATCCAGAAGAGAGATGAAATGGAGCGAGTTGCGCTCTCATCGCGTTAAGCTGAAGCAGATTTCCCTTTTCCGCTCTCCTTACAGTCTGATTCTTGAGTCAAAGGTTAAATATTTCAGCTCTGATTTAGACTAACGATCGTTCGAATTCGGAGGAAGTATATTCACTTGAGCGGATCAGAGAAACCGCACCTGAACCTCGTCGTGATCGGGCATGTAGATCACGGAAAGAGCACTATGACAGGTCACCTGCTTTTCCTTACAGGTTACGTCGATCAGAAGACAATCGACTCTTACGCGAAGGAATCTGAGAAGACAGGTGCGGGAGAGACATTCAAGTATGCTTGGGTATTGGACAGCCTGAAGGAGGAGAGAGAAAGAGGAGTTACTATAGATCTCAGCTTCAGGAAGTTTGAGACGCCCAAGGTGTTCTACACCGTTATTGACTGCCCGGGCCACAAGGACTTCATCAAGAACATGATCACCGGCACAAGCCAGGCAGATGCAGCAGTACTTGTCATCTCGACAAAGACCGGAGAGTTTGAGGTCGCCGTGGGACCAGGCGGACAGGCCAGGGAGCACGCGTTTCTCGCAAGAACCTTGGGAGTTGCGCAGCTTCTCGTGGCGATGAACAAGATTGATGATGCCACCGTCAACTACTCGAAGGAAAGAATTGACGCATGTCAGAAGGAGATTGAAGGCCTTCTCAAGGTTGTCGGCTTCGACACGTCAAAGATCAGCTTCATCCCTGTCTCAGGCTGGTTGGGCGACAACCTTGTGAAGCTGAGTGAGAAGACGCCGTGGTACAAGGGACCAACAGTGGTAGCGGTCCTTGACAGTTTCACCGCACCGCCAAAGCCGCTAGACAAGCCGCTCAGAGTCCCGGTTCAAGACGTATACACCATTACCGGAGTAGGAACGGTGCCTGTAGGCCGTGTGGAAACAGGAGTCCTCAAGACCAACGACACATTGATCTTCAACCCAGCCGGAAAGGTTGGAGAATGCAAGACGATTGAGACTCATCACGTCGTCATTTCGCAAGCTGTGCCAGGCGACAACATTGGCTTCAACGTGAAAGGAATCGCAAAGACCGACATTCACAGAGGAGATGTCGCGGGACATACTGACAAACCGCCCACGATAGTGAAGGAATTCGTTGGACGAATAATCATCGTCGGACACCCAACCGCCATCGCCGCCGGTTATACACCGGTCCTTCACGCGCACACTGCCACGATGGCTGTAACATTCTCGGAACTGCTGCAGAAGATTGATGCGAGAACTGGACAGGTGACCGAGGAGAAGCCGTCATTTCTCAAGACTGGAGACAGTGCATTGGTGAAGCTGAGGCCGGTACGACCGATTGTCATAGAGAGCTACTCGGAACTTCCACAACTCGGAAGATTCGCCATCAGAGACATGGGCACAACCATCGCCGTAGGCGTAGTTCAACAAATCACTGAGAAGACAGAGAAAGTCTGAGCCGATTCCCTCAACGCTTTTAAACACCCCTCGCTTCTAGTAGCTGGCCCCCGCTCAATTAGGGTGGAGTGTCAAATCGGAGATTGGTCAGTAAGGCGAGGATTCGATTGTCGAGTACAGATCCCGGAGATCTGAACTCGATATGCGACGAGATCAGTAAGATAGCGGAGAAAACAGGTGTCAAGCTCAAGGGGCCCATTCCTCTTCCTACCAAGAGGCTGGTTATTCCAACAAGGAAAAGCCCGTGTGGAGAAGGAACTCACACCTGGGACAAGTTTGAATCAAGAATCCACAAACGTCTGGTCGATGTTGACCCAAACGAAAGATTCCTCAAACGCTTGATGAGAATAAAGACGCCTGAGTCTGTGTTCGTGGAGATTGAACTGGTCTAGACCTACCCCGTAACCCGCCCACCAGATCATCTTCTTGTACCAGAGCCAAATTCAAGTCAGGCTTATCTGATACGGCTCGACATTCCTCGCAGCTCATCTCGGCCACTGACGGTGCGCCACATGGAATACTCTGTTGAGTCCCGCAACGTTTCTCGAACCTTCAAGAAAGGGAAGAATGAAGGGATAGTGAGGGCACTGGACGACATCAGCATCAAGATTAGATCTGGAGAGTTGTTCGGGCTACTGGGACCAAACGGCGCCGGAAAAACCACCCTCATCAAGATATTCTGCACACTACTTCTCCCTTCCGATGGGTCAGCCTATGTGGGAGGTCATGATGTTGTCAAGGAAGCGGATTCCGTGCGCAGAATCATCAACATGATTTCAGGAGGGGAGACTCCGGGTTATGGCCTCCTGACAGTTAACGAGAATCTGTGGTTCTTCTCACAACTCTACGGCATGAGAGGCGATGTTGCGAAAGGAAGGAGGAAGATGCTTCTTGACGCGGTAGGCCTCGCCGATCAAGGCAACACGAGAATGAACAGATTGTCCTCAGGAATGAAACAGAGACTGAATGTCGCCCGAGGCTTCATGAATGACCCGGAGGTCATATTCCTCGACGAGCCCACCCTCGGACTGGATGTCATATCAGCAAAGCAGATACGCGGATACATCAGAAACTGGGTGAACACCCAGCCGCAGAAAACGGTCCTCCTGACAACTCACTACATGGCTGAGGCAGATGAGCTCTGTGACCGAGTGGGCATAATACATGAAGGCAGAGTAGTGGCCTGCGACACGCCTTCAAACCTGAAGGCTACGGTGAAGAACAAGACAGTGTTTCAGTTCAAAGTCACAGGCAGCGGCGACTACGGTAAACTCAGCTCGATCAAAGGTGTTGCAGGGCTTTCTTGGACGCACCACATCGAAAGCGACACATCAACATTGAAGGTTGTTCTGGCGGATCAGGCTTCGGCCTCTGAAGTAGAATCCGCCTTAACCGGATCCGGTTCCAGGATTTTGTCTGCTGAGACGCCTGAGCCCACCTTGGAAGATGTCTTCATACATCTGGTTGGGAAGGGGCTGCAGTGACCGCGCCCGTGCTTTCGAGCTATATGGAAAGAAATCTTCGAACCGTAGTAGCTAGGACTTATGTTCGCGTGGTTGGCGGGTTCAGAGAGCCAAGCTGGCTCATCTGGGATACGATTCTCCCAATGCTCAGCCTAAGCGCGTACATCTATGTCTACAAGGTCATGAATGCTCCTCGCGAGTTCACAGGCTTCGTCATTCTGGGAGGGGCAATGATTTCCTTTTGGCTGAATGTTTTGTGGAGCATGGCCGCGAATCTCTACTGGGAAAAGGAAATAGGAAACCTAGAGCCCTTCCTGATTGCCCCCATATCTAGAATGGCCATGCTCATGGGATTGGCGATTGGAGGAATATTCAACACCACAATCCGAGCTCTGGGCATAGTGGTGGCCGGGATTTTGATTTTCCAGGTGGAGTTCCTTGTTGGAGATGCCTTCGCTGCGCTGATCGTATTCGTCCTGACAATGATCGCCCTGTACTCTCTGGGCATGGTATTCGCATCGCTTTTCTTGATGTATGGAAGAGAGGCTTGGCATATGTCGCATTTGCTTCAGGAGCCGATCTATTTTCTCTCAGGATTCTACTTTCCCGTGAAGTATCTGCCCTTCTGGCTTCAGGTTGCGGCCTCAGCGATTCCGGTTACCTTCGGGATGGATGCGATAAGAAGAATCCTGATTCTTGGAGAGGGTTTCCAGAGTGTAAGCCTTCATGTGATCGCGCTTGCCCTGTTTTCTGTCGTTCTTTTTGTCATGGCAAGATGGAGCCTAGCATACATGGAGGATATGGGACGAAGAGAGGGAAGGTTGACCTTGAGATGGCAGTGAAGGATCTGGCTAGAGGGTTCAAGGATTCTGTTTGGTTGGGTTGGAAGGTTGATGCCAACTGGACAGATCCTTGGCTTTTCGCAATCTACTCGGTGATAAGGCCGATCGCAGGGATGCTCATAGTCATCTTTCTGATCTTTGTGGGGAGCCAGGTTGGCGGGTACAGCGATGAGAAGTATCTAGCGTACGTGTTTGTTGGCAACACGTTCTTCATTCTTGTTGTTCAGATAATGCTCTCGATGGGATGGGTGATTCATGAGGACCGTGAGCATTACGAGGTCCTGAAGTATATCTACATGTCACCTGCAAGCCTGTACGTCTACCTGCTCGGAAGAGCCTGCAGCACCGCGCTTGAGGCGTTGGTCTCGGTGGTGATTTCCTTGTTGTTCGGTGTGACTGTGCTCAGGATGCCAATAGATCTGCTCGCTGTGAACTATCCTGCGCTTGCTGTTTCAGTGGTCATTGGTCTGGTGGCGATCTTATCATTCGGGCTTATTCTAGCGAGTGTGGCATTGTTGACAGCTAGGCATAGCGGAGGAATGGTGGGCGAAGCGGTGTCAGGCATCTTCTACCTGTTCTGCGGCATCATATTCCCAATCTCAGCCCTCCCGCCATGGGCTCAGACTCTATCCAAGATTCTGCCGCTAACCTACTGGATGAACATGGTGAGAAACTCGATGTTCGGAGCCAAGCCAACTGAAATCATGCAGGATCTGGGCGTGCTTGCAGGATTCACAGCCATATTCTACCTAGCATCGCTGGGAGTCTTGAAGCTGGCCGACTATATGGCGAGGAACCAAGGCTTGATTGACATCACCACGGAACTCTAGCCCTTGGCTATGTGGTCAAGTGCGATGTTTGATCGGAGCAAACCTGAGTTTGCTTGTGTTGGCTGCAGAACTGAAACGTGAATGACATGCCGTACATATTTCGGTGCCCAAGGTGCTCGCGTCGTCATGATGAGGAGGAGTATAGAGAGAGAAGGTTCTGCAGAAAGTGTGGAACCTATCTTTCAGTTAAGGGCAGGATCTGGAAGGATGAACCAGAATGGCCGGTTGAGAAGTCTCGTGGTTCGGCTCTCGAAATCTTCCCGTACAAACCATACCCGGAACAGCTTGGATTCATGGAGGACATAGAGAGGGTTGTTGGCTCTGGCAGAGTCTTGGTGGCTGAAGCCTGCAACGGCTTCGGAAAGACCGTATGCGCCCTCTCAGCACTTCTTCCTCAGGACCCCAGAATCATCTACGCCACTAGAACACATGAGCAAGCACGGCAAGTTCTCCAGGAAATGGAGCAGATAAACCGCAAATCGCCCAAGGATTTCTCAGCCGTCAACCTGGCCAGCAGAAGCCACCTCTGCCTGGACAAGAGATGCAGCACCCTCTCCGCAAGAGAGGGGCTGGAAGCCTGCAGAATCTTGAGGGAGGAAGAGAAATGCGGCTACAGGTGGGAATTGGATAATGTGAACCTGCCTCTTCCGCCGGTTCTTTCGATAGGTGAAATGCGAAGGTGCGGCTACGAGAAAAAGATCTGCCCATACTTCTTGGCGAGGAAGATGGCGGAAACATGTAAGGTGGTTGTGGCTCCTTACCAGTATGTCTTCGATCAGACGATAAGGGAGAGAGCAAACCTTGAGCTGGGCGGAAAGGTTCTGGTCTTTGATGAAGCCCACAACGCCGACGCCGTGGGCCTCGCAGTTCTCAGTGACACCCTTTCCGATAGGACCTTGGCGTCGGCAAGGCAGGAGCTTCGCGAGATAAGGAAATCATCCAAGTTCCTAGATGGGTTGGAAGCTTATCTGGAGGAGAAGGTTCCAAGAGAAGGAACCGTCACAAGATCTGCGTCGCAGTTTTACGAGGATCTTGAACAGGCATTGAGCGGAGTTTCTATCTCCTCGCTGCTTGATTATGGCGCTGAATTGGTGGATGTGATTAGGGCTAGGAAGATGGAGCGGGGCGAGTACCCAGTATGCTATCTAAATGGCATTCTGCGGTTTCTGACGCTGGTCGAATCAGGCGACCGGGAGTGCTATGTGGCCGTGTACAGGACGAGTTTTCAGGGTTTGAGAGTGATCGAGTACAGATGCCTTGATCCAAGTTTGGCGATAAGGCCTGTGATCGAGGCGGTGCATGGCACTCTGATCATGTCTGGGACACTGGCGCCTATGGAGCTTTGCATTGAGGTCTTGGGTATACCAGAAGCGGAGATCAAGACATATTCCGCGATCGCGAGGCCTGAGAACGTTCATCTTTCAATCGATCCATCAGTCACTACTAGATTTTCTGAGAGAGGGGAGCAGATGATGATTCGATACGGGGAGAAGCTGGCCATAATAGTTGCCTCGATTCCGAACGGGGTCTTGGTGTTCTTTCCTCAGAGAGGATTCATGTTGAAGGCGCTTGCTGACTGGAGAAGAACAGGGATTCTGGAGCGACGCGGAGCTATCACGTTTCTTGGCGGAAAGGAGTTGTTTGTGGAAGGGGAGGATGCTGAAGGTAATAGGGGAGTGGTGGAAGAGTACAAGGCGAAGGCTGAAGGAGAAGGCGCGGTGCTGTGCTGCGTCTTCAGAGGCAGAAATGCTGAAGGCTCCAACTTCCCTGATGAACAGGCGAGAGGAATAGTGTTGGTCGGCGTCCCCTACGCTGACATAAGCGATCCGGTTGTGAAGGCGAGAATGGAATATCTCAACAGGAAGGACCGAGGGCTAGGGGAGAAGTGGTATGTTATGGATGCCTTCAGAGCAGCCAATCAGGCGATTGGCAGAGGCATACGACATAGAGATGACTGGTGCCACTACACTCTCATGGATCAGAGATACAAGACCTCGGTGAACCTGCTGTCGAGCTGGGTCCGAGCCGGAAGAGTGGAAGAGGTACCGTCCGATGGTCAGGTAGGCCGCAAGGGTTTTTCTCAGCAGAGCATTACCTATCGCAGACTTTCACAGAACCGAAACACCTCTGCCAGTGACGATGGGTAGAACGGGTCAGGCTCAGCTGCGATCTTGCAGCATGTTGAAGCATACGCAGAATATTCTATCGTGCAGGGAGCCTGATCGTTTCCAACCCGTAATATCGGCCTCTCGTGATCTTGGCAAGCTCTATCAGAAAGGCGGTAGGCTTCAGCTCCACATGCCTTCCGAAGACAAAAGGCAGCTTCTCATTATCCCTGTGATCCGTGTTTATGATCACAGTTCGAACGTTGGCATTGGCCAGCTTCCTAGCCAGATCTATCGCGTCGCCCTGAGCAGAGTTCATGTAGGTTCTTCGGCTTCTGAGCGAGATCGGCTCATCAAGCGGAACATTCACTATGCCATCCGTGA
>CAZGRO010000034.1:0-13430 GCA_964528315.1 uncultured Candidatus Bathyarchaeia archaeon | reverse complement strand
ACGAGGCCCTGTTCATACTCGGGCATTTCTCTGAGGCTTGGAATCCTGAAGGGAGAAGAGGTTACCTCAACAGCAAGCCCCCGTCTAAACACCAAGATATTCTGTTCACTCATCCGAGCTATTCCAGCACCGACGATCTGTCCCTGATCATCTATGATTGAGACATTGTCACCCAACTTCAAGCCTTGACATCTCCTTATTCCCGGAGCGTATACATGTGCACCTTGAAGAACAGATTCGGCTGTGAACTTGTCAACCATAACCTTCTTGTCAAATCGTTCGATCGAGGCCGACGCGTCCACCTCGAAGTATAGCGCCTCCTCAATGGCCGGATGCCTATACACCCTTAGACCTTTTTCCTCAAATCGCCTCATGGCATGATCAGTGGAGATTTTCAGTGTGTTGACTCGGAAGTAGTACCGTCGTCCCGGCAACTTCAGTGACTGAACTATTTCTTCCAACTGATCGCCGTAGACTTTCTCGAGCTCAGAAAGCGTGTCTAGTGAGAACTTGTATCTTTTGGCTAGTTCCTCGAGCTCCGGCATTCCTGATTTCTCATCGCCAGTGCTTGAGCTGCATCCACGTTTATAGGTGCAAAATCTCCGTGTGTCTCGTCTCGGTATCTATTGTTGCGATCGTCGATTCCCCGGTTAGGTATCCACAGACCTCGCCCGGGTTTACTACGACTGTTGCGCCTGATACGTAGCTTTTGGCTTGATGGGTGTGTCCGCAGACTACGATGTGGTAGAACTGGCTTTTGATCAGAGAGTTGAGCAGGTCAGGTTCATCTCCATGTGTCAGAGCGATCCTGCTTGAGGCCGCTTCGACTTCTGCAAAGATTCCGCGGACCTCCTTTCCCACTTCAGAGAATCTCCTTCTCAGAACTTCTTTTTCAGCGTCGTTGTTTCCAAATGTTACTACCATTGGGGCTCTGAGTTCACTGAACATCTTGGGAGTGAAGGGGCTTGTAATGTCTCCGGGGTGCAGAACAATTGACACCTCGGCCCGGTTCATTTGATCAATCGCTTTTCTTATCATCGGAAGATTATCGTGCGTGTCTGACATTGCTCCAATTAGCAACATTGTCACCTAGACATAGTGTATGCCCTTGCACTATATTCAGGTGTTGGGAGACGACTAGGCCTTTTTTCTAGAAAGAGTCTCTAGGATCTCGGTAGCGACTTGGTGTGCAGCTCTCTCCACGTCGGGACTGAGTTTCTCGGAGAAATCTGTTCTTGGTTCTATCTCTATCGCGTAGATCGTTATTTCTGTAGGCATGTCTCTTGACGCGAGGCGTTTTCCCAGCTCGTAGGCGGAGGCGAAATTGAGTGCATGAGGCGTGGTGGTGGGATGTACTGTTTCGTTGAGCTGCTCAGGCCTGAGTTTGTGAATCACTCCTACTTGGCTCTTTGTGGCTATTGCGTCTACTATTATTGCCGTATCGTACCCGGTTATTTCCTCGATTAATTCGATGCCGCTTGCGCTGACCTCTTTGATATCTGCGTCCGGTTGATTCTGCAGGCCTTGTTTCACCAGTTTGGCAACGTGGTTTCCTACTCCATCGTCGCCAAGAAGAGGGTTGCCGACACCTACGACGACGATCTTCAGGGACGGCTCATCCTTCTGATGAGTTTCTTCTCTGAATTGTAGATGTCCAGCTCAAGTGGCATTTGGCCGGGGAGAGTATGTGTGGCACACGCCAAACATGGATCGTAGGCTCTGAAAGCCATCTCTACCATGTTTAGGATCTCGTCGCTGACCTTTCCTTTTTTGATGAGTCCTTGCGCCGCTTTCTTTACGGATGCGCAGATTCCGCCGTGGTTGTGGGTTGTTGCGACTATGAGGTTGACTGCTTGAACGAGTCCCTCGGGGTCGGTTTTGTAGTGATGGATCAAGGTTCCTCTCGGCGCTTCCACTGCTCCAACGCCTTCTTCAGGTGTTGCTGTTGGAATGGTTCTCACCTTGTCGCTTCTTACGACGGGGTCCTTGATCAACTCCAAGAGCCTTTCGCTCGCATAGAGCGTTTCTATGACTCTGGCCCAATGATAGGCTAGGGTTTCATGAGCAGGTTTCTTCAGCGTCTCAAACATTTTCTCGTATGCTGCTTGGGCTAATGGGGTGGAGAGGCCGTCGGCGACATTGAATCTTGCGAGGGGGCCAACCCTGTAGATGCCGCTGGTCTTTCCATCAACCAGTCCTTTCCAGCCGATGTTCTTGAGATATGGGAACTTGAGATAGGTCCATGGCTCAACATATTCGGCGATGTGCTGCAGGTAATCGTTTGCTTTGAATTGAGCAAACGTTTTTCCTTCCGGGTCTATCACCTTCAGTTGTCCGTCGTAGATGTTCATCTTGCCCTTTTCATCTATCATGCCCATGTAATGGGTCTTCAACCGGTAGGTGTCATTCGTCATTAGGTTGAAGTGCTGTTTGCTTTGCAGGACCGTCTTCTCAAAAGTGTCCACTGTCATTTCTGAGAAGTCCAGCAGGAATTTTGCTCTCTCTTCGATCTTCTCGAGATCCTTTCCGGAAAGGGGTTTTGAGACTCCGCCGGGGATTGCGAAGACCGGGTGAACCGCTCTGCCTCCGACGATCTCCTCTATCTCATGGGCAGATTTCAGCGCCTTGAGAACATTGCCCCCGATCTCTGCGCCGACCTTTTTGAGGACTCCTGCTATGTTTCTTTCCTGAGATGGTGCTCCTGGGCCCACGATGAAGTCGGGGCCGCCGAGGGCGTAGAAGTGTGTTGCGTGGTCATGGATAAAGAAGGAGCAGTAGCCTAGTTCTCTGATCTTCTTTGCTGCATCTGGCGGGTCCACCTTGTAGACGGCATCGGTTGCCTTTGCTGAGGCGAGATGGTGGTTCCATGGGCAGACGCCGCAGATTCTTGTCGTAATGTTCGGCATTTCCTCGACGGGTCTTCCTTGGCAGAATTTCTCGAAGCCTCTAAGCTCCACCACTTGGAAGTATGCCTCGTCCACATTGCCGCTCTTATCCAGAAGAATGTGAATCTTGCCATGACCCTCAAGCCTAGTGATCGGGTCGATCTTGATCAGTTTTGTTTCCTGCATCTTCGGGTCACTTCTGGGTCATGTTTCTTCGTTTGAGGATGGAGGCGGGCAGTGTGAACATGTAGAATAGGCCGAGCGGATCTTTGACCTGATCCATTAGCTGTTTCACTTCCTCTTCAGTCATAGCTTCCTCTCCCTCTAATCCGAGAATCGAGCCAAGGGAGGCAATCATCTTGGCGCCTTGATCCAATGCTTTGGATGTTGGCCCCATGCATCCTCTACACGGCATATTCGCCTCTAGGCACCTGGCTCCGCATCCCATCCTTGTCGAGGGGCCGAGGCAAATTACTCCTTGATCTAGGAGACATTTCTCTTGATCAGGGATGATCTGTTGGATGCGATAGATCTTGGGGATCTTCTTCTCCTCTCTCTTCCTTGGGCACTCGTCGCAGAGGATTCTGTTTGGTGCCAATGTTTCGCCTTTCGCGGGCAGTTTTCCTGTCAATATGGCCTCGATTGCTTTTTCTACCAGTGGTACTTCAGGGGGGCATCCAGGCAAGTAGTAGTCCACATCGATGCATTCGTTGAGGCATTGGACCGTATCGAACTTCTCTGGAAGCACAAGAGAGTATTCTCCGATCTTTGTTTTGGTTTGGGGTTGTTTGAGATCCGGGTTAGCGGTACTGGGCGTTGTGTAGACTGTTGCGAAAAGCTCCTTGGTAGTCGTCAGGTTGGCCAGCCCTGGAACTCCTCCATGGCAGGCGCACGCACCAAACGAAATCAAGGTCTTTGTCTTCTTCCTTAGGAGGTGTGCGATCTCTTTGTTTTCTTCGTTGGCTATTGAACCGTGATAGAAGCCAAGGTCTACGCTGGCATCAGGGAGTTGCTCAAACTCCTTGAGTTTCTGATCTGAGGCAGTGGGCCAGAAGACAATGTCCACGGCGTTGAATACGGTCGTCAGCTTCTCTGCCAAATCTACAATTGCCATGTCGCAACCTGAGCAAGTTGCTCCGAGGCCGATGGCAAGTTTGAGTTTTGTTTGGCTCAATGTTTTCAGCTCGATTTGAGGGGATTGGGGCCCATGGTTCTGATCTGTTCTGTGAATTCGTCCACTATTTTGGCGAACCTCTCTCCTTCTGATGCCGAAACCCATTCTAGGCGTACTCGTTCCCGTTCTATGCCTAGTTGATCGAGGAGTTTGAGAAGGAGGTGGTATCTTCTTCGTGCCTTCAGGTTTCCCGTGAGATAATGGCAGTCGCTTGGAGGGTGGCATCCAGCTATGAGTACTCCATCAGCTCCGTTCTTCATTGCAGCGAGAATAAAGGTGGGGTCCACCCTGCCACTGCACATGACGCGGATAATTCTCAGGTTGGGGGAGTATTGTGTTCTGCCTGTACCTGCAAGGTCTGCTCCTGCGTAGGAGCACCAGTTGCAGAGGAATCCAAGTATCTGGGGTTCGAACTTGCTGCTCATGTCGATCACTTTGCAACAGCTTGCTCGACTTGCGCCATGATTTGCTCATCTGTGAAGTGATTCGGCTTGATCGCGCCGGCCGGGCAGGCTGAGGCACATGCTCCACATCCTTTGCAGAGCGCTTCGTTGAGTTTCGCCCTCTTGTCTTCAATTGTAATGGCGCGGAACGGGCAAAGAAGGACACAGGTTCCGCAACCGCCGCAGATTGAGTCGTCTATCGTGGCATAGTATGGCTCGACCACGTACACTCCTGGGGCCATTAGGGAGGCGGCGCCTGAGGCGGCTGCCTTTGCCTGAGCTACGGCGTCAGGTATGTCCTTCGGGCCGGCTGCTGTGCCAGCGATAAGTATGCCATCAACTACGGTATCGACCGGCCTCAGTTTCGGGTGGGCCTCGGAGAAGAATCCATCCGGCCCAGCTGGGATCTTAAGGATCTTGCGTATCTCATTCGCGTCTACGCTCGGGGTTATGCCAACAGACAAAACAACCATGTCAGTCTCCAATTCCAGAGGGGTCCCAAGGAGCGTGTCCTCGACCCTAACGGTGAGATTCTTCTCCTTCGGATCTTCCAGTATTTCTGCGACTCTTCCTCTCGTAAAGAGAACTCCATAGTCCTTTGCGGCTCTCTCGTAGAATTCCTCGAAGCCTTTTCCGAAAGCTCGTATGTCCACATAGAAGATTCGGACTTCAATCTCTGGGTGTTTCTCTTTCAGTTGCCTGGCCTGTTTGACTGCGTACATGCAGCAGACTCGTGAACAGTAGAGGTTGGTTTTCTCGTTTCTCGATCCTACACATTGCACGTACACTATCCTTTTGGGTTCTTTGAGGTCTGAGGGTCTTACGACCTTGCCGCTCGTGGGCCCAGAGGCGTTAAGCATTCGTTCCATCTCAAGCGAGGTTACAACGTTTTGGAACATCCCGTAGTTGTATTCATGCTCGTTGAGTGGATTGTACGGATCGAATCCAGTCGCTACAATTATCGTGTCCACATCGAGCTCGATTTCCTTGGCTCTCTGATCGTAGTCTATTGCGTCAGGATCACAGACATCTATACATTTGCCGCATGCGAGCGGCGTCAGACCAAGACAGTTTTCTTCGTCGAGAACATAGGACGGTGGCACAGCCTGAGGGAAGGGTATGTAGATTGCTTTTCTCCAGCTTAGGTTGGCATTGAACTCGTCAGGTACTTCCACAGGGCAGATCTTGGTGCATTCGTTGCATGAGGTACATTTCTTCTCGTCGACATATTTGGGCTTCTGAAGCACCTTTACCTTGAAGTTTCCAACAAACCCCTGAACATCTTTTACCTCTGCGTATGTGAACAGTTTCACGTTCGGGTGGCGTGATATGGAAACCATTTTTGGTGTGAGTATGCAGGAGGAGCAGTCCATTGTTGGGAAGGTTTTGTCAAGCTGGGCCATTCTCCCGCCGATTGTGGGAGATTTCTCAACTAGGTACACGGTGAAGCCTGCGTTTGCCAGATCGAGCGCGGCGGATATGCCTGATATTCCTCCGCCTATGATTAGTGCCCTTCTTCCCACCTTCACTTCCTTGGGTTTGAGTTCTTCCAGCCTTGCTGCTCTGGCTGCGCTCATTCTTATGGTGTCCTGAGCGATTTGCAGCGCTTCTTCAGGGTTCTTCATGTGAACCCAAGTATCTTGTTCTCTGATGTTTGCCATGTCGAAGAAGTAAGGTGACAAACCTTCTTCCTCGAGGACTCTGCGAAATGTTGGCTCGTGTAAGGTGGGGCTGCATGCTGCCGCTACGACTCGGTTTATCTTACTTTCATGGATGTCCTTGCGTATCAGTTGTTGGCCGGGATCTGAGCACATGTATGTGTAGTCTCTTGCCACGACGACATTGGGTAGCTTTTCCGCGTAGGCGAGGAGTCTCTTCATGTCGATGACTCCGGCGATGTTGGTTCCGCAGTGGCACAAGTATACGCCTATTCTAGGCTGTTCGGACACTCTTTGTCTCCTCCGTCAGTTTCAGAGTGAAGTCGTAGCCGCTCCTGAAGGCCTCGAGATTAAGTTTGTCGGTTCCTCTTGGCACGAAGCGAACTATTGCTTTCTCAACAGCTTTAGGATCAACTATCTTTGACGCAGCTGTGACGCTTCCTATCATGACCATGTTTGCGACGATTCTTCTGCCGAGTTTCTCCGCCATCTTGACCGTGGGCACCGCGTAGGTCTTCGCGTTCTTTAGTTCCTTGAAGTTGGGAACCATGTCAGGGTCGTAGATCACGATTCCTCCAGAGCGCACATCATCAACGTACTTTTCAAAAGCTTCTTGGGACATTACTCCGACAAGGTTGGGTCGTTCTAGCTTCGGATAATCAATCTCCTTGTCTGAGATTACGACCTCAGATTTGCAGGCTCCTCCTCTTGCTTCAGGCCCATACGATTGCGTCTGCGTCGCATTCTTTCCGTCGAATATCGCGGCCGCTGTGCCCAGAATGACTCCTGCGAGAACTATGCCTTGGCCGCCGAGTCCGCCGAGTCTGATCTCATAGCGGGGCATTGGTCAATCTTCCTTCCTTGTCAAGGGCTCCTTGGACCGTCATCATTTGCCGCCTTAGTAGATCAGTGTACTCAGGCTTGTCGATATCAACGAATTCGCCTACTACAATTCTATCTAGGGCGACCTCTGCCTTCAAGGGGTCGCTAAAATGCTGGACGACACTTTTTTCCCTGAGCCAGTTGAATTGATCCATTATCTCTCCCATCCTGTTTCTTCTTCCGTATTGTTCAGGACAGGGTGTGATCACTTCAATGAAGGTGAAGCCCTTCTTGGTCAGGGCCTTCTTGATCGATTCTCTTATTCTTCGAACGTGGACTGTGGTCCATCTTGAGACATAGATTGCTCCTGAACCTGCAGCCAGATGCACAAGATTGAAGGGATGTTCGATATTGCCGTAGGGGCTTGTCGTAGTTCGTCCCTCCAGTATTGTTGTGGGTCCGGCTTGGCCTCCGGTCATTCCGTAGTTGAAGTTGTTTGAGCAGATCACGGTGATGTCTATGTTTCTTCGGGCAGCGTGAATGAAGTGGTTGCCACCGATCGAGAACAAATCCCCATCCCCACTTATCACTACCACCTTAAGGTCTGGCCTTGAGGCCTTAAGTCCGACTGCAAAGGCGATAGGTCGTCCGTGGGTTGTATGAAAACCGTCCAGTTTCACGTATCCAGATATTCTGCCTATGCAGCCGATTCCTGAGACAACTACAACCTTGTTCAGGTCCATTTTCAGATCGTCTAGGGCACGTAGAAACTCGCTCAGGATGACGCCGTCTCCGCATCCGGCGCACCAGATGTGGGGAATCATTCCTTTTCGAGTGAATTTCTCCATAGGGTGCATTTCTTGTGTCATTTTCTATTTCCTCACTATGCTGTGGAGAAGTTCATCAGGTGTGTGTGGATCCTCTCCAAGTTTTGGCACGAAGGTGATCTTCCTATAGTCGAACCTTCTTTCAATCTCTCGAACTATCTGACCGTAGTTCATTTCCGCGACCACGATTCTGTCAACCTGATCGGCCACGGCTTCTATCTCTTTGTCAGGGAACGGCCAGATTGTTGTGAGACCTAAGAATCCCGCTTTTACTCCCTGCTCCCTCGCCCGATTCACCGCTGCCACTGCAGATCTCGCCACACTTCCATAGGCAATCACGCATACCTTTGCATCGTCTAGGGAATGCCTCTTGACCTGGGCTATTGAGTCTCTATTCATCCTTATCTTGTCACACAATCGTTTCACCAGCTTTGTCTGTTCTTCAGGGCTGTCTGTTTGAGGGTGTCCGGTCTCGTCGTGCGTCAATCCGGTCGCGTAGAACCTGTAGCCCTCCCCGAAAACCGCCATAGGCGGAACGAGGTCCTTCCCCGGTTCGAAAGGATTGTACTGTTCCGGAGGTACAGTCGGCTTTTTTCTATCAATGATCTCTAACTGGTCTGATGGCGGGATTACCAGTCGCTCTCTCAAGTGGCCTATCACTTCATCAAGCATCACGAAGACTGGTACTCTGTATTTCTCTGACAGGTTAAAGGCCCGGATGGTTAGATCGAAGGATTCTTGGACCGAGGACGGTGCAAGCGCAATAATCTCGTAATCGCCATGTGAACCCCATCTCGCCTGCATAAGATCTTGCTGCCCGCTCTTTGTGGGCTGACCTGTGCTCGGACCCCCTCTCATCACGTCAACGATCACTATCGGGGCTTCAGTCATGACTGCTAGCCCGATGTTTTCTTGCATGAGGCTGAAGCCTGGGCCTGATGTTGCAGTCATCGATTTGACCCCTCCGTAGGAGGCACCGATTATTGCAGCCACGGAGCCGATCTCATCCTCCATTTGAAGGTAGACCCCTCCTACTTCCGGCAACCTTCTCGCCATGTGTTCCGCCACCTCTGTCGCCGGCGTGATCGGGTAGCCTGCGAAGAATCTGCAGCCCGCAGCGATTCCCCCTTCAGCGCACGCAAAATCGCCTTGAGTGAAATGCGTACCCGTCAGTATGTTTCTTGTTATCATTTCTGTTCCTCCTTTTTTATGAGGAAAATGGCTAGGTCGCCGCATACTTCTTCGCAGAGACCGCATCCGACGCAGTTCTCTTTCTTTACTACTTGAGGTGGGTGTGCGCCGTGCATGTTCAGTTTGGGGTCTTCTTCAAGCACATCTTTGGGGCAGAGTTCTATGCAGAGGCCGCAGCCCTTGCATCTCTCAGGTATGGTGTCAATATCGACTTCAATGATCTTGAGGTTATGTTCAGGGGAAAGTGGCTTTCTAGCAGCCTCCAATACTATCTCGCCTTGGTATCTGACCCTTCATGGGCGGTATTTCCATCCTTTCAACCTTACTTGAGTGATCGGTGGCATCCAGCCCGGTCGAAGGGATGCCAAAATTATCTCCGGTGTATAAAACTGTATGGTTATCAGATTCCAGTTGCAGAGATCTGTTGAGATGTTGGGGTTGGTAGGGAAGGCGAGTTGAGGAGAGTAGGTGTTCACGGCAAAGGCGAGATCGGATTGGATGGGCTTTTTGAGCAGCTGAAGGCAGGAGAACGCTTCGAAGAGGTCGGCGGAATAGGGATCTTCATCGGAGTGACTCGAGGCACCTCGGCCGATGGCAAGGCCGTGTCCCACCTTGAATTTGAGGCATATGAAGGCAAGGCTGAGGAAGCCATGTCGGTGATAGCGGATGAGATCTCAAACCGAAATGGGATCGCCGAGGTTCTCATTCACCATGTCACTGGGAAGTTGAATAAGGGAGACCTAATCATGGCTGTGGCTGTTGCTGGAAGATCTAGGAAAGACGTTTTCCCTGCGCTCATCGAGGCGGTTGAGAGAACGAAGGACACTGTGCCCATCTGGAAGAAGGAGTTTCTTACCTCCGGAGAGTCCTACTGGGTCGGTGAAGAGAGACAAAAAGCCAAACATGAAAGGAACAGAACGTGAGATTACGCTTGGACGGCGATTTTAAGTCTTTTCCGCGTCATCGGCTGCAGAGTTGCTTAAGAGATCTCAGGTACAGCTCATCGAGATCGCTCTCTGATCTGATCTTCATCTCAAGCCTTTCCTTGAACCTGGCCTCAACAAGAGCCCTGATGCTCAGTTTCTCGTAGAGATCATCGAGAACCTCCACGCGAGCTCCGGTGGCAGGTTTGCGTGGAGTGGCAGTGCAGCAACCTACATGTTTCTCACGCCACAGGCCTACTTTGCGGGATATTCTCTCTATCTCAACCTTGTCAAGGCCGATGAGCGGCCTCAGAATTGGATATGTCACGCCATGTGATGTGGCTGTCAGGTTCTGAAGGGTCTGGCTGGCCTTCTGTCCCAAGGATTCTCCTGTTGTGATGACTTCTGCCTGCTCTACCTCACAGACCAGCTCTGCCCCTTTGAACATTCCTCTTCTACAAAGCACGCACATGTATCTTCTAGCATCTGTGCGCAAAATTGTAGACGGAACATCTCCCCAAGGGTATAGGATGGTCTTCTCAAACGGGACTTTGGCTCTGAGGGTTTTCAAAGATTCCATAACGAGTTCGAAGGATGTTTCGCAATACAGCGGGTGAAGACAGAAATGTAGGGGGATCACCTCCATCTTCTTGCTCACGAGATATGCTGCTACAGGGGAATCTATCCCGCCTGAAATCAGCGCCACCGTCTTGACCATTGGCCTTCTCTTCCAACACGATCGAGCATATACGTTATGTAGAGTTGCAACATGCCTTCTGATCTTTCTCTCTAACGGTGCTATCTCATCGTTTTCGGCGAATCATAACAGCGACTGCGGCGAGCGCAGAGGCCATGGCCATCGTCGGGATCTGGAATTCCGGGATTATGACCTCAATTCTGGATCGAAGCGTTTCGCTATCCGTCACTCCGATGTACGTGCTCCTGATGTTTCCTTCTTGATCCACTAGGATGAGTGTTGGAATCTCGAATACCTGGTATTTGTATTGTACGCTGTCAGTGTCTCTAGCTACTGTCCAAGTGATTTCCGTCTCCTTCACGAACGCTCTTACTACCGAGTCGGCAACGAACGGCGCATCTAAGCTGACCGAGATTAGGACGAGCGTGCTGTTTGGGTAGATTTTCGCCAAGGCCTTGAGGTGTGGGACCTCCTCTTTGCATGGTTTACACCAAGTGGCAAAGAAGTCTAGTAGCACGATCTTTCCCTTAAAGTCCGTAAGCGAGAACTGGAAGCCATTAAGATCCTTCAATGTGAAATTGGGTGCTGGGGTCTGTTGATGGGATGTGCTGGCCTGACCAGCCAGGATCACCGCTACTATGGATATGGCTATGACTAATGAGCGCCCCGTACCTGTCATGAGATGAAGGGGTTTCTGTTCTGTATTAAATGTTTGTCAGCCGCATCGAGAGGTTTCAAACAGATCTGCCCCAATTCCAAGGTCGGCTGTGATGGCTTTGATTTGGCAACTCTTATTAGACTAGCTGCTGTTCGAGAATCTTGGGTCGGACGGCGTGGTTGAGAAGATTCTCGTTCCTGTTGATGGTTCAAAGGTAATGGAGCGAAACGTGAAGTTCGCCTGCGATATTGTCAAAGCCCTAGGCGGAACCATGACCCTGATTCACGTTGTCGTTTTGCCTGCTTCTATGGAGCCAGGCGTCCCCATCGATCCTACGCCATTGGAGCAGGCGGGAGCGAGGATCCTTGAGGCTGCGCAGAAGATTGTGGAGGATAGCGGATGCAAAGCGGATGGAATTCTCGAAACTGATTTCGGAAATGCAGGTCACAGGATTGTTAGAGTAGCCCAAGAGAAGGGATTCACTCTCATAATAATCGGGGCTAGAGGGGGAAGCAAGATCGTGAACATGTTGCTGGGAAGTGTCTGTCACACCGTGGCGTACAATGCCACTTGCCCTGTCCTGATTGTGCGCCCATAGTGGCGAGGAAAGCCTTATTGTTGCCCCGCTAGAGACTACTGATGTGGGTCCGGAAATGTTTCAGAAAGCTCTGGTACCCGTTGACGGCTCACCCGTTACTGCAGGCCTTGTTGCATACGCTATAGGTTTCGCAAAGAAGGCCGGATGCTCTCTGACCTTTCTATACATTGTGGACTTGCCTCAGACGGCGCCAGCTGCAGAGATCGAGAAACAGAAGGCTGCCAACATGAAGATTCCGGAAGAATCGAGACAGAAGGCAGCTGAAGAAGGAGTTGCCTCTTCGTCGATGGTTGAAATAGGGAAACCGGCTGAGACAGTAATCTGTATGGCTGACCGCGAGAAATTTGATTTGATTATCTTAGGATCGAGAGGTTACAGTCGACTGAAGCGGTTGATCGTGGGCAGCGTCGCCGACAAGGTCATGGAACACGCTCCCTGCCCAGTATTGATATTCAGATAATCTCTCCCTCAACTATGCCGCTACGATACTTTCTGCGTGGGCGTAGCTTCCGCTTCCCTGAACTGCATCTGATACAGACGGGCGTAAAGGCCCTTCCTAGCGATTAGCTGATCATGAGTGCCCTCTTCTACGATTCTTCCCTGATCTAGCACGATTATCCGGTCGGCATTCCTCACAGTGGACAATCTATGCGCAATGATCAATGCGGTTCGATTCTTCAGGAGATTCTCCAGAGCATGCCTGATCAACAGTTCCGTGTATGGATCAACGCTTGAGGTGGCTTCATCCATTATGAGGATCCGTGGATCAGCTAACAGGGCCCTAGCGAAGGAGATCAGCTGTCTCTGGCCTATTGAAAGGTTCGTGGCCCCTTCACGAATGATCGTGTCGTAGCTCGCAGGCAGCCTTTCAATGAAGTCGTGCGCTCCCACAGCTTTCGCTGCCTTGACGATTTCATCTTCTGATGCTTCGAGACATGAGTAGGCTATGTTCTCCCTAACCGATCCAGCGAAGAGGAATGGTTCCTGGAGGACTAGGCCGATCTGTTTGTGAAGCGATTCCAGCTTAACATCTCGAAGATCATATCCGTCGACTTTGATGGATCCAGATGTGGGATCGTAAAATCTGCAGACCAGGTTTATCAGTGTACTTTTGCCTGCACCTGTTGGGCCGACAATGGCCACGGTTTCATTGGGCGCTATCTTCAAGTTGATGTCGTTCAAGACTAAGTATCTTGGATCGTAGCCGAATGACGTGTTCTCGAGACTTATTTCGCCTCTGGCTCTCTCGAGCTCAGCCGCGTCGTCTTTGTCCGCTATGTCTATTGGTGCATCAATCAGCTCGAACATTCTTTCCGCGCCCGCCATCGCGGATTGGAAGTTGGTGTAGAAGATGCTTAGGGTTAGCAGAGGTCGGAAGAACATGGTGAGATAGGACATGAAGGCTACAATTGTGCCTATGGTTATTGCGCCCAGCGCAGTTTGAAGGCCTCCGTACCAGAGCACGGCGCAGGTTCCAACCGCGGATATCACCTCGACCCCGGCGGGAAAGACTGCGAAGAGTCTTGCTGCCACTAGGTTTGCCTGAAGGTTCTC
>CAZGRO010000033.1:8283-13439 GCA_964528315.1 uncultured Candidatus Bathyarchaeia archaeon | reverse complement strand
GATGGCATCATCGGCCCTAACGTCAAGATGCTCGGGCCGGTTGATGACGCAGACAATAGCGCGCGCGCCATGAAAGTTCCCTTTGCGACGCTTGAGAAGATCGGGATCTCCAAGTACGTAAGAGAATCGTACAAGCATTCCAAGTGAACTGTTCCTAGGCTTTTTCTAGCAGAAGAGGTTATGAGAGCAACGCTGTGGGGGATCTAGATTTCCGCAGCTGATCTTGCCACGATATGGATTGGCTTTGCTTACTTGGCGCTATCGAGCAGTGACATTAGCTTGAGTCTGCGTTTGTTTCTTGTGTCAGCGACTTTCTGGAAGGCTCTTGGAATGGTTGCGAGAAGAGATTTGCCGCATTCCGCTGCATCTAGATAGAATTTACATGCTTTCTCCTCAAGCTGCACTGCTATTTTCAAAGCATCAGAGTAGCCTGTGCCTTCAGGCATGGTCCTCTGCGCACCATAGTTCTCCAGTTTGAAGCCTTTGAAGGTGAAGCATGCCTCAAGAGCATCGGTTATGGTTTCTTGATAGGTTCTGACTATCAGGGTTCTGTTCTTCTTTCCTTCCTGCGCGAACCCCGCGAACAGTTCCTTGTTCTGTGTGAACTTCTGGGCGAGTGTCTCGTAGAGCTTTGAGGAGTCGTCTTCAAGTTTTTCGGAAAAGTTGATTATGGCTGAGGTGGTTGGGAGAGGTTCGCTCACCTTAGAACCACCTTTGAATGACGACCTTGCTCTCTGTGAAAAACCTGATCGCTTCTTGGCCTTGTCCGTGAAGAACACCGAAGAAGGAATCCTTCATGCCGCTAAACGGAAAGAAGGCCATTGGAGCAACTATGCCCACATTGATGCCGATGTTACCGCATTCGACCCTGTACTGGAATTCTCGCGCCAGTTTTCCGTTCTGAGTGAATATCGAGGCGGCATTGCCGAATCGGTTGGCGTGAACGATTTCAATCGCCTCGTCAAAGTTCTTTGCCCTCATTATGGCGGCCACCGGCCCAAAGATCTCCTCCTTGCCAATGGTCATGTCAGGGGTGGCGTCTTCGAAGACTGTGGGGTTTAGGAAGCAGCTGTGAGGCCAATCGCCGATGAGCTTCACCTTTCTTCCGTCGAGTCTAAGCTTGGCGCCTTCTTCAACGCCTTTCTCTATGAATTTCGTGACCGTGTCTTTCTTGCTTTTGTCGCGCAGTGGGCCCATTTGAACTGATTCGTCAAGTCCGTAACCAACTCTGATCTTGGAGGCTGTGTCAACGAAGACGTCAACGATCTTCTTGTAGAATGCATTGTGCTCTGACTCGCTCAGTCCTTCGCCTACGACCAGAAGGTTGGCGCCTGCCAAGCATCTTTGACCAGCGTTGCCGAAGAAGGAGGTCATGCACGTAGCTATCGTACCTGGCAGGTCAGCATCCGGCATCACGAGTAGGAAGTTCTTCGCTCCGCATTGCGCTATGACCCGCTTCCCGGTCTCGCCGCATTTCCTGTAGATAACATCGTGGCCCACAGGGGTTGAGCCGACGAAGCATATTCCTTTGATGCCACGATTCTCCAACATACCGGACACAACGGTTCTTCCACCATTGACCACATTGTAGACGCCAGCGGGGATGCCGGCCTCTTCCGCCATCTCGGCGATCTTCACCTGACTGATCGGATCCTCGCTCGATGGCTTCACGATGATGCAGTTGCCCGTTGCCAGAGCATAAGGAATGAACCACAAGGGCACCATGAACGGGAAGTTGAACGGGCCTATTATGCCGAAGACTCCTAATGGCTGTCGGATAAGATACTCGTCAATGCCTGATGCGATATCTTCCAGATTGTAACCCATCATGAGAGAAGGGATGCCCGCTGCAACTTCCACGTTCTCGATTCCGCGCCTCGTCTCGCCTCTGGATTCGTCAATCGTCTTTCCGTGCTCCATTGTCTGAATTCGGCTCAGCTCCTCGAACTGCTGCTCCATGAGCTCCTTCAAGCGGAGCATGCATCTTGCCCTGGCGAGAGGAGGAGTTCTTCTCCAGTCAGGAAAAGCCTCTTGTGCCGCTTTGGCAGCTGCTTCGATCTCTTCTCTGGTTGAGATAGGCACTTTCCCTATGACTTTACCTGTGGCCGGGTTAATGATATCCACGATTTCCCCTTTCGATTCAACCCATTCCCCACCGATGTAGTTACGTACTTTGAACGGCTCTTTGATCGGTTCCTCAAGTATCGGCAACTAGGACTCACGGTTCTCCAATTGGTTTGCAGATAGCACTTAACTGTTTTTGTTCGGCGTTTTCAAATGGTTGAAGCATAATGATCTTCCAACGTGAGCGATGGATCACTGAGCAAGGCAAAGACCCAAGAAATCACGAGTGTACAGATCGATGAGAAAGTGGCACGACGAGGCGACTTGATTGAGTCAGATGCAGGAATATGCGCTCCATACGGAGTACTGGGAAAGGACCGACCTCACCCGAGAACCTAGGGCACCTTCCCCCTGGCGTTCAGAAAATACGTTAGAGGAGAGACAAGGAAGGAGCTGCCTTTGGAAGCAGGAACGAAGCTGCTCACCCTTGAGGAAATGATTCGGAAAATGACCTCGCTCTCCGCCCAGAGACTTCAGCTGAGAGACCGGGGAATGCTGAGAGAAGGCTTCTACGCTGATGTGGTCCTATTTGATCCGGAGAGAATAGAGGATCTTGCGACCTATGAGAACCCTCACCAGTACCCTAAAGGAATCGAGTACGTTCTCGTCAACGGCAAACCTGTTGTCAGAAAAGGAGAGCATTTGGGAACAGGGCCGGGGAAGACCCTGCGTCTGAAAGGACACGCCTAGCGCATCTCTCGCGGCCACGGAATTCGCTTGGGTAGGTTCAAGACCCGGCGGCCGCACCATCAAGTTGCGCTAGTGCTGACTGGTATCCGCATCTTCCAAAGCCTGTGTGACTTCCTGAAGTTCTTGCTCGGTGATCTTTCCCGTCAAAAAGAGTAGGTCATTGATCCATTCTGATATTAGATCGTCAAGATTCGCCTCAGGAAGAAGTGGATGCTTCTGGAGGATGCTTCGTAGATCTGTAAATAGTCTGTCCAGCTCCACGCCGTCAACCTTCTGCTTCTCCCCGTAAGTGAACTTCATCTTTGCCACTGGCTCTCCCCAGCGTTACGCTAAAGGGCCTTTGAATCGTGGCTTGTTCGTCTTTAAGAGATTGTCGTCTGCTCGACACACGCTATAGCATGCTTCCTGTATCCCAGAAATTCGCACTTCACAGAGGAGAGAAATAGTGGATCCTGCCCGGTCCACCACGCTGAATTGAACATCCGCGGAACAGACGATTGGCGTATTTCCGTTTGCTTCGTCTGCTCTCTATCGCCTCATCAGCTTCCGAATCGGTGATTCTTCCGCAACTCAAGCTGTTTGGGCATTTTCTATTTCTCTTTCCTCAGGGTCCGTCTCAGGATCTTTCCTGTCGAGCTCCTCGGAATCTCGTTCAGGAATTCCACCAAGGTCGGCGCCTTATACGCTGAAATTCTCTTTCTACAGAACTGAATGATCTCCTCTGCTGACACTTTCTCTTTGAATCCGTCTTTGAACGCTATGTATGCCTTCACTGCTTCTCCTCGATACGGGTCGGGTACTCCCACGACTGCTACTTCCCTAACTGCGGGGTGTTCGTACAACATTTCCTCGATATCTTTGGGCCAAACCTTCAATCCTGAAACATTGATCATGTCCTTTTTTCGGTCAACTACGTAGAAGTAGCCGTCTCCATCCATTTTCGCGACATCTCCCGTATAAAGCCAACCATCTCTCAATGTTCCCTGCGTCTCTTCCGGGTGATTCCAGTATTCGACCATGACCTGAGGCCCACGAACGACAAGCTCACCAACCTCATTCGGGGGCAGCTCACGCACCCCCGTTTCGATGTCGACGATTTTGGCTTCGGTGTCAGGAAGCGGGATTCCTATCGAGCCTGCCCGAATCTTCTCAGGACTATCAACGGGATTGCAGTGACTCACCGGACTTGCCTCCGTAAGCCCATAGCCCTCAACAAGTTTTCCTCCGATGAAAGGTTCGAATTTCTGTGCGATCTGAATGGGAAGAGAAGCGCCGCCTGAGATGCACAATCGAATGCTCTTCAAGTTGAATTCGGCGATTCGGGCATGGTTCATGAGGGCTATGAACATCGTTGGGACCCCTGAAAAGAATGTGACAGCGTTCTCTTGGATTGCCTGCAGGACTTCCAAGGGCTCGAATCGGGACACGAGAACCATGGTTTCACCCCGTGAGATGGGCATGTTCATCGCAGTCGTCATCCCGAAGATGTGGAATAGGGGAAGAGCCGCAAGGACAACCTCACATCCGTCCCTGAGTGTAGATAGCCAAGAACCAAACTGAACAGCGTTCACCACCAGATTGCGGTGTGTGAGAACTGCAGCCTTTGGAATTCCGGTCGTTCCTCCAGTGTACTGAAGAAGAGCTGGATCTATTCTTGGATCGATCATCGTCTTCGGAGGCCGTTCCTTGTGCTCTTCAAGGAGATCACGAAGTGGAACTGTGTCGCGATGTTGACTGCTGGCTCTTCTCTCTGCTTCGTCCTCTTGTGGTCGGGATAGGCTTTCAGAATCATCGGACAAAGTAGTGGTTATTATGTTGCGGAGTCTGGTTCTCTTTCTCAGGGGCATCACAAGAGTCAGCGATGTGTCGAGCGTAACAATATTCTCTGCGCCGGAGTCCTTCAACTGAAACTCCAGTTCACGCTCTTTGTAGAAAGGGTTGCAAGGGACAATGATTGCGCCGGCGCGCATCGCCCCATAGTAGCAGATCAGAAACTGTGGGAGGTTGGGCAGGAGCAGCGCCAGCCTGTCTCCCTTCTTCACATTTAGGCTTGGAAGAGACGCGGCAAATCGATCACAAAGATCGTCAAGTTGTCTGTAGGTCATCGTCCTGCCAGAGAAGATGAGAGCCTTGTTCTGTGGGTATTTCTTGGCTGCGTTGGCGAGAAGCTCCGGAAGAGGGATGTTAGGGTACGCAATGGTAGGAGGAACGTTTTTCGGCCATTCCCTCAACCACGCCTTCGTCAAACGCTTACCCCGACAAACTGCATGATTAGCTGCAGGTAGATGACTTTCAGGAATGATCTGCCTTATCGGTGTTGCGCGACAAACGTGTATACTCCT
>CAZGRO010000033.1:0-8183 GCA_964528315.1 uncultured Candidatus Bathyarchaeia archaeon | reverse complement strand
GCGACAAACGTGTATACTCCTAGATTGTGGGGCAGTGACCCAAGCGTTATATCCTCTTCTACCATCGAGTGCGTAGAGAGAAGAGGCATGACCAACAAGGTCAACAGAAGAAAGGCGGAAGACACCTTAATGGAACCTGCTAACAAGAGGGATCTTCCAGAGATTCTGACACTGCTGACGAGGAGCAAACTCCCCCAAGATGGTCTGGCAGATCATGTGGCAACCACGATCGTCGCGAAGCATAATGGGCATGTTGTGGGCAGTGCGGCACTTGAACTCTATCGTGCTGACGCATTGCTGCGGTCCGTTGCAGTGAAAGATACACTGCGCGGTCAAGGACTGGGAAAGAGACTGACTAACGCGGCGCTCGCCCTGGCTCGACGACACAAGACTAAGACCGTGTTCCTATTGACTGAGACGGCTGGAGAATACTTCTCCCAGTTCGGCTTCAAGCCTGTGCAGCGAAGTGAGGTGCCGCGCGCTGTGCAACGTTCTGTAGAGTTTACATCTGCCTGCCCTGCAAGCGCTCTTGTAATGATGTTGCGCTTGAGAAAGAATAGGGAGGGCGGAGTGCAGACGGGGGATCTTCCAATTACAGATGAGCATTACTGACTCGCGCGTCCACGAGCCACCTACAGTAAGAAGAAGGATATGCCGATCAGCACAAAGACGGCTCCAGCGATCTTCGTCATCAATCTTCTATCGATTCTATCTGAGATTAACCTACCTAGGTAGATCGCCATCATGGATGCTAGGATCAGGGCAGTCATGGTGCCCAAGAGCACCATCGCAGGATCATACTTTGCAGCGAACAAAGCCGAAGCAATCTGAGTTTTGTCGCCCCACTCCATCATGAAGATGAGGGCGAATCCGGATAGAAGCGAGCTCTTGAACTGCAGCTTTCCTTCTTCCTTCTCTTTATCAGTTCTTAGAGTCAGCAGTCCGAATATTACGAAGACTGCGCCTGAGGCGATCTTGAATAGACTCATCGGGACAAAGGCAGTGATCCAAGAGCCCAGCAACACTGCAACTCCGTCCACGACCAGAAACGCAAGAGAGACTCCTGTCAATAGTTGCAGGTGCTTCGTGGTTCTTGAGGAGAGAAGCAGTATGGATAGTTGCGTCTTGTCTCCTAACTCCGCCAAACCTATCGCAACAAACGGGATCAAAAGGTCTGCAATCACAGTGCACACCGGTCACTGCTTCGTGAAGGCCAGGCATGCCTCTTGGATTGTAGACACTTCAGCGACGGTGACACGGTAGCCCTGTTCCTTGAGTATGCTCTCCAAGCTGACGCGTGTAGCCTCATAAACAATCACAGTTAGGCCCGGGATCGGCTGCTTCTCAACGGGCTTGTACACGGTCACGGTGGTCTGCCCCTTCGGTACTAGGAACAGTGTCGCACCTTTTTCGGCTGCTGCCAAGGCCTTGTACTCCAAGCCCCCGACAGGGCCTACGGTCTGATCTTGATTCACAGTTCCGGACATGAACACGTCTCTTCGAAGGGTTTGGTTTCGTATCGCGGCGATCATTGCCACAGTCATGGCAGCCCCGGCACTTGGTCCATCAACCACTTCCACGTTTGACTCAGCGATCACGGTCAATATGACATCGGTTGCAGTCATGGGAATCTTCGTTATGTTCTGTGCGACAAGGATCGCTGTCCTGCCGCTTGTCTGCAGGTCGATTCCTACTTTCGGCTGGGTGTTGACAAGGAGTCTTCCTTCGCCCTTTGTCAGTTCAACAACAAGGTTCATGACTACTCCTTTGTATGATGCAGTGAAAATCGTCCTTTGTATTTGCTGCACGGCCACCATGTTTACAGACGATTTGCCCACAAGCCCCGGATGTGAGGACCCGGTCTGATAGAGCCTGGAGTAGTAGTCTGCTTGGGCTTTGTAGTAGGCAAGCTGGTTGTTCAGGATTTCGCTTTCCTGTTTCACTCCACTGAGATCAGCTGCCAGTCTCTGGTTTTCTCCGGCAAGAGTACTGACCTGCCCCCTAAGCGTAAATGTCCAGTAGAATAGACCAATGTTGAGCAGAATGCTCAAGACAAGCACTGTCTTTAGTTTGCCTTGTCCCCTTCTTTCCGTAGGCACCATCAATCTGCATCAGATTCTGGGAGCTAGTAAGACTGCGAAATAAGCTTAGCTAAAGTTTCGCCAAAGCAGCAGAAAACATCCGCAATTGCTCTACACAGGGACGCCAAGGCCATGATAGACTCGCTTCAGTCGAGAAGGCACAATATCCCTTCCACATTTCAGCCAACGCTTCAGCATACTGTCTTAAGAGAGAACTGTCGCTAGAATCAATACGTACTGTGCAAAACATACCAGAAGAATGATTGAGGAGTAAGCTTCAGCCTTGATCTCCATACCAAGCAGCAAATGCATCTACTCAATGAACCCCCACAACCCACCGGCGGCGGAAGTCAACCCAGGCGAGATCGTGCACTTTGAAACGAAAGACTGTTTCAGCAACCAGATTCAAACAGAGAGGGATCTATTCGCAGCCATAGGTTGGGCAACGGTAAACCCCGCCACTGGTCCACTTGCCATACGTGGATCCCGACCAGGAGATGTGCTCGCAGTGAGAATTCTGGACATCGAAGTGGCACAGAAGGGGTCGATGGTGGCTGTTCCAGGAATGGGAGCATTGGGAAGCGTCATCACCCACCCGCAGACCAAGATTATCCCCATTGTGGATGGCTATGCGATATTCAATGAAAAACTGAGAATCCCTGTCTCTCCGATGATAGGCGTGATCGGGACAGCCCCAAGAACTGGTGACATTCCCAATGGCACGCCTGGACCTCACGGAGGCAATATAGATACCAAGTTGGTCGCGAAGGGCGCGACGGTGTACTTGCCGGTCTTCATAGAAGGAGCTAAGCTAGCTGTGGGTGATTTGCACGCGGTCATGGCTGATGGGGAAGTATTGATATGCGGGGTCGAAGTGCCCGGAGAAGTCACTTTGCAGGTGGACCTAGTCAAAGAGAAGAGCTTGCGCGGCCCTGTTCTGGAAAATGATGAAGGCTTTTACTGTATTGCTTCCGCAGCAAATCTGGATAGGGCGACTGGGGATGCGATTGATTTCGCCACCGAATTTCTGAAGGCCCGACTCCCACTCTCGATCAACGAAATAGTCATGCTAATGAGCATAAGCTGCAATTTACAGATCAGCCAGATAGTTGATCCATTGAAGACGGCGCGAGTTGAGATCCTGAAAGAACCCTTCAGGGCCTACGGACTATCTTTCTGAAGCACAGGCCGGAAGCTTCAATCGTAGCCGTGCCGATCATTCACAAGGCTCAGCAGAGAGAGAATTATCTGACCGAACGCAAACATCAGAAAACAGAAAAAACAAACTGGAGATATCGGCTGGGCGCTGAGGATCAACACGCCTAGTATCGTCTATGCTTCTGGTAGCATTCTCTGCAGTAGACTGGCTTGCCCTCGGTTGGCTTGAATGGAACTTCACATTCCTTGCCGCAATCCGAGCAAGTGGCCTTGTGCATCTCTCTTGGGCCGCCAAATCTACGCCTTTCAAAGCCCATCGGTTCTCTCACTCCCTTGTTCGACTAGTTATACACCGGATCTTACTAGGAAGTAGGAATCCACTGTATACTGTTGCCGAGTTACAACGCACCAGCAATTAAGCTATTCGCTTGCTTCAGCTCTGGGAAATTGACCAGTCACCTTAACTGGCGCTTGAGGGGGTTACTGGGCATGGACTGGTAGGAACGGGGCTCCCCCATCTTAGGGAGGAGGGGCGTACACATCTACTTGGTTCAATGTATAAGTGCCATGCGCGCGCTTATTTGCGACGAAGCTGGCGCGTCTCCTAATAAGGTCATTAGGTTTCTGCACGGAATATCCAGCCCCCTGTGGCGATGCATGCATTGGTTCGCCAGAGCGAGAGGATTAAATTGCCTGCTTTCCTATCCCATCATGGTTTCGTTGCTATGACCCGAAGTTCATGGTCTCAAATAGGTTTGCGAGAAGCTTGTCGCCGCATGAGATGGCATCTGATCTTTATGTTGGCGCTGTATGTGGGGTCGTTCCTGGCCGGGGTTGTGGCCATTTGGGTTTCATTGCCTTTTGCGATCGAACTTCGCAGCAATCTCCTTAAGACTGTGGCAAGTCAGATCCCGTTCACGACGATAACCGAGGTTCTGAGGTCAGGCAGACTTCTTCTCGCCATTGCTCTGACCTTTTTGGTGAACTTGAGCTCAGGCGCGTTTCTCTCCACAACATTGCTGGGAGTGATTCCCTTGCTTGGCGCCATGGGAACGTCGCTTGTAGCATTCTATCGCGGGTTTACATTGGGGGTTGTCTACTATGCTGTGCTCGGGCTTTCTCCTGCTGCCTTCGCTTTGGGCGCGGGGACTCTGATTTTGGAGCTTGGTGCATATGTCTTCTCTGGAGCGGCGGGCATAGGCCTCAGCCTCTCAACAGTCTTCCCCAGCCGTTACGGGGTAGGAGGCAGATGGGCCGCGTTTCGGAAGGCATGGTTGGATACAGCGAAACTGTATGTGGTCGTCATTGTGCTCTTGCTTGCAGGTGCGGTATGGGAGATGACCGGCCTGTATCTTGCGCTCAAATAGCTCTTGTGGCGCTCCCTCGACGGAAGACTGGCAAACAAAAAGCCTAGCCTCACTAGATAGCGACCAGCGAACGGCTCAACGGTGATTCAATGAAGATACGTCTTGAGTATGGTCTGCTGATGTCTTTTCTTGTGGGGCTCTTTGTTGCTCACGTCATCCCTGTAAAGATCAGCCTCTTTCTCATGATCGTCGATGGCTTCGTTTCGGTATTCATGTTGCTCGCTCCGTTCATAGTGTTCTTGATAGTGTTCAACTCGGCTTGTTCTCTGATGGCGAACAGAAAGGTTGCCGGAAGAGTGATAGAATCGTCTATGGTTTTCTTCGCTTCTCTCGTGGTAAGTTGCTCTCTATTCGCCTCAGCCCTTCTTTCGTTTCTCCTGCCATCATCAACATCCCCTGTGTGGTTCTCAGAGCAGACTTTCTTCCATGTCAGTCAGATTGTGTTGACAAGTCTTGCTAGACCAGTTACGGTAGCGCTGTTCCTTGGGGTTGCATTCGCTCTCGGATTCTCCTACACACCATTCTTCCAACGCTTCACAGATCTCTCCAAGAGAGTGCAAAAAGCTCAAGAGCAGGCCTTCAACCTTGTGCTCAGAGTCTTTCCAATCATCACAATGTCCCTCGGTGCAAGCCTGTACTACAACCTTGGAAAAGTATCGATGGAAGCTTATGCTGTATCCATGATGTTGACAATGCTGTTCGGTGTGGCCGCCCTCGCAATCCTCTTCATATTCGTCGCCAGACTCACACGCCGAGAACCGAGAGGCCTCGCCCAGTACTCCACCAGAATGTTCGCCACTGGGCTCTCGGTAGGATCATCATATGTGATTCTGCCGCTGGCACTCAAGACATTCAGAGAACACTTTGATGCAGATAGTTCTGTGGGAGATCTGGTTCTCACGCTTGGGGCTTCTGTAAACCGATGTGGAAGCGTGATGGGAGTTCTCATCGTGACTTTTGTGGCTGCGCACTACACGGCCGTCGCAATCTCCTGGCAGCAGATGCTACTTCTCGCCATTCCTGTCGCCTTGATCGGTTTTGGATCACCAGGCATACAAGGTGGAACCTTGCTGGTAGCAATGCCTGTTATTCTGCCTGTCATCTCGCCTAGCGATGGTATGAGATTTGTTGCGGTGGCTTTGGCGATGTTCGTCGGTGGAACCACGTTCATTCAGGCGGCTGTGAACACAGTTGCCAGCGGATACATTGCTCTTCTGGTCGACAATTCCACAAGAGCGCAAAGCAGGAGCGCCTGCCTCGCCAAGGCCTAAGTGAAGGCATTCTCGGAGCAGTTTTATTCATCCTCCGCCAACTCATCCAGCGAGGATGATTAAAGTTTGAGCGACCTGGTTCTTTTCAACGGTGCGGTTGTTGATGGCGTACACGATGAACCTGTTGAGAAAGGGTATGTCTGGATCTCAGGTAGCAGGATCAAGGAAGTGGGCAGCGGCGACCCGCAGATCCCCGAAGCGAAGAGGATCGATGTGCGCGGTGGGACTGTTCTGCCCGGGCTCATCGATTGCCACGTGCACCTAGTCTGGGATGGTTCGCCTGACCCAGCCAGTATGATCCGTGGCCTATCGGAGTCACGTATCGCTCTGTGGGCTTATCGAAATGCCGTCAAAACGCTTGACTGCGGCATCACCACCGTCCGAGATCTGGGTTCGCCTGGACACACAGTCTTGGATGTGGCTCACATGGTTAAGACGGGAACACTTGCGGGTCCGAATATTGTCTGTGCTGGTCCAGCCCTCTGCATGACCGGCGGCCACGGACACTACATGTCGCATGAGGTCGATGGGGTGGAGCAGTTGAGGGCTGCGGCTCGCTGGGTGATGAGAGAAGGGGCGGATCTTGTCAAGGTCATGGCGAGCGGAGGCATCTACACGGAAGGAGAGAAGGTGGGATCACCGCAGTACACGGTAGAGGAGATGAAGGCTGCTGTAGAGGAAGCCCATAAGAGGGAGAGGCATGTGGCTGCTCATGCCGAAGGTTTGGCAGGGATAAGAAATGCGCTTGACGCTGGAGTCGATACAATCGAACACGGGATCTTCGCGGACGAGGATTGCCTGAGACGAATGAAGGGCAAGGGGATCCCGGTGATCCCGACCATGGCCGTTATGCGTCGTTTAGCAAGCGACCCACGGATTCCTGCGTTCGCTCAGGAAAAGGCACGACCGGTTACAGATGCTCACATCGCTATGTTGCGCCGGGCTGTGAAGCTCGGCGTTATGGTGGCGACGGGTACTGATGCTGGGTCGCCCTGTTCGCCGCCTGACGTGTACTTTCAGGAGTTGGAGATCATGGCAGAGGCCGGCATGGCTCCTATGGAGATGATCAGATCGTCTACTTCCGTCGCAGCGCGTTCAATCAGACGGCCAGATTTGGGAACCCTCGAGTCTGGGAAACAGGCAGATGTGCTTGTTGTGGCGGGGAATCCTCTTGAGCGATTGGCAGATATCAGAAATACGCGCGTCGTGGTTGTCAAGGGAGAGATCTTCCGCAACACATTGGGCAACTGATGAAAAGGGCCTAAGCTGGTCAGGCCAAAAAGGTCTCCTGACAGGAATTTGGACTCCAGTAGATTGAGGGAACCGAAAGACAGATCTCCTAGAAGACAACAGTATGTAGGCAGGGGAAACAATGGAGAAAACCATTCCCAAATGCCCGGGCTGCGGTGAAGAGATGACCTTCTACTCAGGCGAGACATATTCAGAACACTACTTCTGCCCAGATTGCGACAGGTTCATAGTTGTTCCTAGAAAAGAAAACTTCTTCCGTAAGAGTCCTTTCAAACCCAAGATATACTGATGCCAAGAAAGCCCCTGCCGCGGCCTGACTTGCTGAGTCCTAAGTACTCAGTTTGCTGTAGGCCGATATTGACTTGTCCGCTTTCGTCGACCCGCTACTGGTGGAAGCTCTGGGCAATAGCAGCTATCCGATCCTGATTGTGTCAGTCGCATAACTTCTGCCAAAGCTTAAGTAGATTTTGGCCTCAAAATGCGTGTCAGAGAAGGAAAGGAATGTTGAACGGCCTAAATCACTACAGAAATCGGGCTGAAAGAATACGGAAGTATCTGGGCACAAGGGATCTGAAGGCTCTTGCAGTGCTCGATAGCCTGAACACGATCTACGTGTCAGGCTTTCACCTGGATGTGGCTCCTTGGGAGAGACCTGTCGCCACGGTCATACCGCTGGACGCTGAACCATTCATGATACTCTGCGAGCTTTCGATAAACCACTACAAGTACGGAGTGGAGAAGAATGCACACTGGATAAGAGATGTCAGGTACTATGATGAGCATCCACGTCAAACGAAGCGAAGATACTACGCCAGAGAGATAGACATCCTCCTGAGCGAGACGCTTGAGGAGAAAGGAATAACCAAAGGCAAGATCGCAGTAGACAGCGGGCGCGCGACTTTCGAGAAATGGGTGAAACCGCACCTGCCAGATTTACAGGTCGTGGATGAAAGCAAACTTCTAAGGGAAATGAGGCTTGTCAAGGATGAATATGAACTTGATCTGATCAGGAAGGCGGGCGAGCTTTCTGATTGGGGTCAAGAGAAGATGAAACA
>CAZGRO010000032.1:0-13523 GCA_964528315.1 uncultured Candidatus Bathyarchaeia archaeon | reverse complement strand
CTGATCTCTTTGGCCTTGTCGTCACTGAGTTCCCGATGGGTCCACAGCAACCTTGCTAGTCTTCGGCCCTCTCTGATGAGGTCTCCTCTGGGTCCTTTGAAGAACTTCTGTCTTCTTTGAAAGACCTCCTCAAGAACAGACTTTTTCTCAGCGAGGAACTTCATTCCCTGTTCAGTTATTGTATAGATTCTCTTTCCATCCTCAGTCTTTGAGGTGACATGGCCTTCATCTTCCAGCATCTGAAGGGTGGGATAAACGAGACCGGGGCTGGGTGTATAGAAACCGCCGTACTTTTCGTTTGTCACCATCATGATTTCATAGCCATGCATCGGCTTCTCTTTCAAGGCGTCAAGCAGCAAATACTTGAAGCCGCCTCTTTCCATTCTGTGTCTTGCTCTGTGCCACATTTCTAATCACGATATATCGTGATATATTATGATCTATTTAAATATGTCGGCTCAAGAAAACACCATTCCTCACAGAACGCGCGGCAGTCTTTCTTCTTTCCGCGTCATCCGTCGATCAAAGATAGGAGATCTGGACTACGTCACGTCTCATTGAGATCTTTTCCAGTATGGGTTGCTCAGGTCCTCAAATATAGAGAGGGCTGCTTCTGAGCCCTGGCCAGCAGCAGTTATTATCTGCTTGAAGCCGCCTTCAACATCGCCAGCTGAGTATATCCCAGGAACACTGGTTCTATGACGACTGTCGTGCTTGATGTATCCATTCTCGGTCAGCTGCACACCCAGCTTCTTCGCAAGCTCAGTCTGCGGATCATATCCTATCGCGATGAAGACTCCATCCAACTTCATGACCGAATCCTTTCCATTCTTGTTATTGTGCAGCAAAACCTCCTTCACCTTGTCCTCTCCCCTTATCTCTCGAACCTCGGTGTTCCAGATCACGGGAATACCTAGGGCTGAAATCTGCTTGCTGAGATATTCCTGCGCTCTCAACTGGTCGCGTCGATGAACCATTGTCACCTTCACGCCCATGTTGTGAAGGTACAATGCTTCAGTCACGGCACTGTCTCCACCTCCCACCACAATCACTTTCCTACCTTTGAACAAAGGGCCGTCGCACGTACTGCAATAACTTACTCCGAGTCCACTCAGTCTGGCTTCTCCCGGGACATTGAGGCGATGATGGGATGCGCCTGTTGCAAGCAGTACGGCCCTGGTGAGAAAGCGCCTTCTGCTGGTTGTGACTGTGAATCTGGCTCCCGTTTGGATGTCCATAACAGCTTCGTTCTGGAATATCTGAACATATTGTAGCGCATGATTGACCATCAGGTCAACTAAGGTCTTCCCTCCCACCATTGTGAAACCCGTGTAGTTCTCGATGATAGGTGTGATCGCCACCTGACCACCCAGCGTTTCCTTTTCAACTATGCAAACATTGAGTCCACTTCTTGCCGCATATATTCCAGCTGTCAAACCAGCCGGCCCACCTCCCACTATCACCAAGTCATTCTCAACCACCTCCGCCTCAACATCAGGAATGAAGTAGGTTTGCTGCTCCAGCTTTTGCACGGACAGAATGAAGAGCTCCTCTGGTTGGGCGCCACTTGCGACCAATTTGCCATTGGCAAAGGTCTGAGGGACCCCCTGAATTCGATGCTCGACCGCAAGATCTTGATTCGCGATTGTGTCTACGATTTCCAAGGAAACCATTTCAGGTTTCTCTATCGCCGCCCTAATCGCGTTCACAACTTGCTGGGGACAATAGGGACAGGTGATGCTCACAAACACCTTCACATCTCTAGGAGAGTCCAGCTTCCTGATCAGCCTCAGAGACTGGTCGCTGAGGCCAGAATGCCCGTTCCCAATCAACAGCGTCGCTTGAAGCAAGGCCTGGGCCTCCTGTCCGGCCGGTGCTCCAAGCCATCGTATGCGATATTTCTCAGGCTCTAACAAGATCGTGGGAGATCGATCGATATTCCACTTCCCCGCGAGCGAATTATCAAGTCCATATTCCTCAAACACCACCTTGCTCGAGAGCCCCGAAAAGGCCGACAGCACTTCTCTCGCAGCAATGTTGAAACTATCATTCCTTCCCTTCTTCGTGAAGAGATATATCATGACCCTGTATGGCATACTATCCAGAAGCGCTGCCAGCTTAGCAGCCAGCTCATTGGAGACCATCTCCCCCGTTTGTCTATCTACATGCGTCCCTCTTGCCATTTCACTCCCAACCGCGATCTAGCAGTCTCATAGTCCAGACTGCTCTGTTGACAGATATATCTGCGACGAATTTCGATTAGGTTCTACTGGTCTCATTGGATGAGGATTGTGGAAGCAAGTTACCAACGTCAAACACTAAGAAATGATAATAGGCTTGTCAATGGAAAAAGCATAGACTTAATGCTCGATTCTTGGCCAATGTTGGTTTGGTGATGAGGACATCATGAGCTTCGACGAAAGGGTTTGGAAACTAATGAAGCGGATACCGAAAGGCAAAGTTACGACTTACGGTTTGATAGCCAAGAAGCTGAATACGAAGGCTTACAGAGCCGTCGGTAATGCTTGCCGCAAGAATCCTTATGCTCCGAGAGTTCCGTGCCACAGAGTCGTAAGGTCCGACGGGAGCGTCGGGGGATTTGGAGGAGAAACGTCAGGGAAGACAGTGGAAAAGAAGATCAGATTATTGAGAAAGGAGAATGTTCAGGTCAAGAACGGAAGAATAGTTGACTTCAGAAGAATGCTGTTCAGATTCTAAAGAAAACAAGACTGCAGATGATCTCAATGAAAACGAAATTCACGTACGTCGGAATAAGGGTCAAAGACCTTCAGAAATCTGTTGATTTCTATACGAAGATACTTGGTATGACGATCAAAGGCAGAAGCAAGATTGAGCTGACCAAAGGAGAAATAGTCAATCTAGTGAGTGAAGAAGGCGGCTTCATTCTGGAACTGAACTACTACGAAAGAGACAGCCCCTACTGCACTGAGTATGTTGCGGGAGAGGGACTCGATCATCTGGCCTTCAAGGTAGATGACCTCAACACGGCTCTGGAAGAGGCTCGGTCGCGGGGATATCGAACTGTATTGGAAATGAAGACAGATGGAGGCCGATGGGCTTACATAGAAGACCCAAACGGCATATGGATCGAGCTATTTTAGGACAATCCCTTCGAGATTCTGCAAACACCTGAATTCGGGCCGTTTCTCGATCCGTGTTCCTAATGTTTTCCGGTCAAACGTGATTTCAGCCAGCTTTTCACCGGCTCTCTCACTGTGATACCCTGATCCCAGTCATGCTGATGGAAATAGTCCTCGTAGATGATCGTTACGAGATCATTGATCGCGCGAGCCCTCCGTTCAACTGGCAGCTTGGCGTGAAGATGCAGTGGATAACCATATTCAGGCGGGAGCATCTTGATCTCTGACGGCTGAAGCTTTGACACGAGGACAGCGCTGAATACAACTTGGTGCAGAAAGAGTCTGTGTAACCTGTCATCTGCAATCGTTTCCTGAAACGCCTTGTCCTCCAAGAGCTTCTCGAAATCTGAGCACCACACCTGGAGAATGCCCTTGTCAGGCCGGATTGACATCGTGCCGGAATTGAAGTAAGCCCGAATCTTTTGTCCGTCGACAAACGACTCTACCGTGAGGATCTCGTCAGGATCTAGACCGCAGGCCTTGAAAACCGTTGACCAGTATGGGTTCGTTAACTCGTTTGCGGATGAACCAACATTCTTTATGTGTACGGGGCGAACCGCTGCAGCCTGTAATGAGGTCAATTCCAATTCCACAGGCGGCTGGAGCACCAAGCATTCTGGGTTCATCCAAGCCAACGTCTCTATGTCGCCTGCCACCATCTTCTCGATTTGCGCGCATGCAAAGACTTTGTCGGCGAAAGGATAGCTTCGGTACTTTTCATTCATCTTCAGTGGTACAAGCTGCGCGCCTCGTGCCGCAAGGCCTCTGCAGGCCAAACGCTCCGTATCCGTCTGCACAACGAAGATGGGACATTTGCCGTACGCGCCTCCGAAATCGCGCATGCTGTCGACGAGCATTTCGGCATCATGTTCCTGCTGTGAGGATCCAACCATAACTAAAAAGGCGATTCTACGACTGATCGACTTCATGGTAGTTCCCTCAAGGATTCTTTCTGACTCGCGGTTTTCTGGATCTTATGGAGAGTAGAAATTGCCGCAGTTGCCTGGTGAGTCGGATTGAGTCTTCGAATTCTTGATCATTCATCTTCATCATGTTCTGGTAGTTGAGGATCCTTTCCAGCAGGAGAGGATTCATTGGTCCAAACTTCATGAAGTAGCCGGAGAAGCCGCAGGATGAGCAGATGTCATTCCGGACTGGGATGGTGTTCATCAGCTTCAGTCGTTGCTCGTGAAGCTCGGTCAGCTTCTCCGCGTTCTCTACACTGACCTCAACATCCATCCCAGTCTCATTCAAACCATTCAGTACATCGATGAAGCTCTGAGTGTTCTTCTCGACCATCTCATCGCAGTGATAAACGAAGGTATCAGCGGTGGCCGTGTAATAGCTTTCAATAAGGTGGCCTGAGCGCTTCTGCTCTGCCACTTTGACAAGATCTGCGTCTTGGAGCTTCTTGATGTGATGATAGATGTTCTGAGCGGTTAGGCCAAGCTTAGAGCTCAGTTCCCTGACGGTCAATTCATTGTCTCTCAGGAGAAACATGATCTTTCTTCGCGTCTCATCCTGTAAGATCTGGAAGGCTTCTTGATCTATCAGTCTCAGCAGTTTCAACCTGTCGGGTCTGTCGATTGTCGGGGAAGTTGGCATTGATGTGGCTCCTTATTCAAATGTCATTTGGGTATTCAAAGGCAACGATTATATCAAGGTTTCGCCAAGTGGATACCTGGGCAGAACAAATGAACTCATCCAGAAAGGATCCCTACCTTATCTTCGACATAGACGACTCGCTTACAAGAGCCGTTCTGATCGAGAAGACCAACGGAGAATACAAGATTCTGGGGATGGAACAAGCACCAACAACGATTGATCCTCCGACTCTTGATGTCACGATCGGCGTTGAGAAGACTGCAAAGGGGTTGGGACGGAAGACTGGGAGAAGTCTCTGGGAAGCGGCTGGACCATCCAAAGCTTACCAGGTCCTGTGCTCCAGCAACACTGGAGGCGGCCTCTACATGATGGTGGCCGGAGTCATAGGTATCATCTCAGCTGAGAGCGCTCAGAGAGCTGCTCTAGGCGCAGGCGCCCTACTAATTGACGTTTTCTCGAAAACGGATCCGCGTCCCGACTTCGAGATGATAGAGAAGATGAGAAGCCTGAAACCGGACATGTTTCTTCTCGCCGGAGGCACGGACGGAGGTGCAGTGGAGCAGGTTCTGGATATGACGACCTTGATCAGCACAGCCGATGTGAAGCCAAGATTCGGCTCCGAGTTCAAGCTCCCCTTAATCTTTGCTGGAAACATTGAGGCCAGAGAGAAGGTTTCCAACGCCCTATCCAAGGAGAAATACGGCATCAGAACAGTCGACAATGTTCGTCCCGTGATTGAGAGAGAGAACCTCGGACCAGCCAAGGAGGCCATCTACGACTCCTTCAGACAGCATGTCATCATTCATTCTCCTGGATACGACAAGCTTGTGAAGTGGTTGGACCAAACAATAGTCCCAACCCAGGCCGCGATAGGAAACATTCTCTACGCCTACGCCTTGGAGAAACAGGTGAACCTTCTCGCAGTTGATGTTGGAGGAGCGACCACCGATGTCTACTCAGTCTACAACGGCAATTTCAACAGATCTCTGAATGCCGATGTAGGATTAACGTATGGAGTCAGCAACGTTATGAAGATGACCGGAATCCAGAACATAATGCGTTGGATCCCCAAGGAGATGACTGAAAGAGAGGCACGCAATATCATCGGCAACTTGATGGTACTGCAACCTTCATCTTTGACACATGACGAGACTCTGGTCCAAGAGGCGGCAGCAAGAGAGGCCATAAGGCTTGCTGTAGAGAACCACAAGGGGATGGCTAGCAGACTCAAAGGCGTTAGAATAACACGGACCGTGGCAGATATCTTTGGTCAAAGTCTGGAACCTACCTACTTGAACATGCTGAAGACCCAGCTCGTCATAGGAAGAGGAAGGATCTTCACTCAAAACCAAACCGGTGAAGCCACCATTCTGCTCTTGGATGCCCTTCAACCAGAAGGCGTCACGGAGATGATGATCGACAGATTGGACATAATGCCTCATCTCGGCATGCTCCTGAAGACAAACCCTGATGCCGCCAAGCAGATACTTACGAAGGAATGCCTGTATAGACTGGGAACCTGTCTGGCACCAAAGGGCAGGTCCAGGCAGGGAGAAATGGCAATGATGGTACAAGTGACGAAGATTGATGGCACGGTGACCGAGAACGAAGTCAGATTCGGAGAATTGAAGACCATCGCCGTTGGCAATGGGGAGACTGCCAAAGTGTCAGTAACACCAAGAAGAGGGCTTGACATTGGAGAAGGCAGAGGAAAGAAGCTGGAAACAAGTGTGATTGGAGGAGAACTTGGCCTGATTCTGGATGCCCGGGGCAGACCGCTGAACGTGCCAACGCAGAAAGATGTTCTGGTCGAATGGGCCAAGTCGCTAACACATGAACATGAATCTCCGGTCTCGAGCAGAGTGATGTGAAATGCTTGACCTAAGAGAAGATAGATTCCAGAAAGACACGTGGATCAGGAAAACCAGAAGGATACCGGTCAATGGTGAAGTATTTGTGAAGATGGGCGACTCGGTCACACCCGAAACCGTCGTAGCAAGAGGTATCGTGATCAATCCGGAGATCCACAAGGTTATCGCGTACGGGCAGTTGGACATTGACCCTGCCGATCTGGAGAAGTACATGCTGAAGGACGAGGGCGATGAAGTGAAAAAGGACGAGGTCATCGCGATCCATAGATCTTTTTTTGGCCGATCCACAAAGGTCTGCAGATCCCCGCTCGACGGAACCATAGAAGCCGTCTCCGGATCCTCCGGCTCGGTGCTGATTAGAGGCAAGCCTATTCCTGTTGAGGTCAAAGCACACATCCCAGGAAGAGTTGCTGAGACAATCGCAGGTGAGGGAGCTGTAATCGAATGCAGAGGGACCCTTATGCAAGGGATCTTCGGGATAGGTGGCGAAACCGTCGGAGATCTGGTTATTCCGGTCAACAAGCCAGCTGATGAGCTCCGAAGCGAGCTGATCTCAGGCGAACATAAAGGAAAGATCGTAGTTGGAGGTGCCTCCATGACTGTTGATGCTCTTCGGAAGGCTGCGAGCACAGGCGTGAACGGGATAATTGTCGGTGGAGTGGATCAAAGAGAACTAACAGATTTCCTCGGATACGAGATCGGATTAGGAATCACTGGAAAAGAGAAAGTAGGCATGACCTTAATCATCACTGAGAGATTTGGAGAGCATCCTATGAACGAAAGAGTGTTCGATCTGCTGAAATCAAGTGAAGGAAAGCGAGCGAGCATAGATGGGTCAACTCAGATCCGAACGAGAGTACTCCGCCCCGAGATAATCATACCGGCATAGAATCCACTATATCAGACGCAACAACATCCGGATTCTAGTGAATTCCATCAAGTTCTCGACGATCAGAAGAACATTTGCTTAATTCCGGGCGCTAAGAATGTGACTCCCGGTGGTGCCGGCGGCGCAATCAACCGAGCTCTTTTCTAATATCCTCGATTCTGATTTCTTTCTCTTTCCGACTTTGCATGTCTCTAAGCTTGACAAGCCCCTTCTCCAGTTCTCTTCTTCCAACAATAGCCACATATGGTACGCCGATTGAATGGGCATACTCCAACTGTCTATCGAGGCTTCTTTCCTTCAGGTCATAGTCTGCTGCAACCCCAGTCTCCCTTAGCTTTGCTACTGTCTCCCAGATCTTCGGTAGCACATCTTTGGTTGCTGAAGCGACGAAGACGGTTGGTGTCTCTAGCAACTTCGGATAGAGCGCGGATCTGTCGAGGGAGATCATGAGGCGCTCTATTCCTCCCGCCACTCCTGTTGCAGGTTTGTCCTGTTTTCCGTAGATGCTGCACAGTTTGTCGTATCTTCCTCCTCCGAAGATTGATCCTATGTCTTCGCCACCCTTGTCATAGGCCTCGAAAACAATCCCGTCATAGTACCCTATCCCCCGCACCACACTCAGATCATAGACGCATCGGCTCTTTTTTCCGAATCCGTTGAGAACATCTCCCAACCTGGCTAGCTCCGCCGCTCCGCGCTCCGCGTCGGCATCGTCTTTGATGACGCTTGACAGTTCGGATAGAACCTTCTCGGGCTGCCCCTTCAGAGAACACAGCTTGTTGATAGCGGCGATTTGTTTTTCAATCAGTCCGATTCTTTCGAATTCCTTCTGGATCTCAGTGGCAGAGAGTTTCGACAGCTTATCGATAACGATCAGTGCTGCTTCAATTTGGGCCTGTTCTGCTACGCCTATTCTGCGGAGATATGCCTCGATGAGTTTTCTGTTGTTGATCCGAACTATGTGTTCTTTCAGCCCCACATTGTCCAGAATGTCCATGCCGACAGATATTGCTTCAGCATCGGCTGCCGGATCATTGCTGCCGAAGATTTCGGCATCCCATTGATGGAAGTGTCTGTATCTGCCGAATTGAGGTTCGTCATACCGCCAGGCGTCCGCAATCGCGCATAGCTTGATGGGCTCAGGCAGATCGTATCTACTGGCTACCATCCTCGCCATCCCAACAGTCAGATCGAATCTCAGGCCTAGGCTCCTTCCTGCCTTGTCTTGGAACCAGTAGATCTCGTTCTTAATCTGGGGCCCGGACTTTGCTTCAAGAGTTTCTAGGTGCTCCATTGGGGTAGGCTCCATGATCTTGAATCCGTAGCGTTGTAGCACCTCCAGTATTCTGGTTTGAACCCATACCCGTTTGGCCATTTCATGCGGTTCAGCGTCTCGCATTCCTCTGGGCACCGAGAATTCTTTTGACAAAGATGTCATCTCATGCATGCTTCTAGTCGATCATTGTTGGCATAAGGACAGGTTGCTAACTTAACTCTATTTCCCGACGCCTATGCGAGCGTAGATCTATCAGCTCTGAGGAGAGGACTTCAGGCCAAGCACTCTTCGAAACACGTTTATTCGCCAAACGTGTAACCCAGAAAACGGGATTCATATGCCTAGAGAGGCAGCATTGGACTGGTTGGCGAAAAACGAGAAGAGAATCATCTCCGTAAGCGAGAGGATCTGGGAACTAGCCGAAGTTGGACTCCAAGAACATGAGTCCTCGAAGCTACTTGTTGAAGAGGCGGGGAAAGCAGGATTCGGGGTCGACCTCGGGGTCGCAGGCATGCCTACAGCCTTCGTCGCATCTTACGGCGTAGGGAAACCTGTGATTGGAGTGTTGGCTGAATATGATGCCCTGCCGGGTGTGTCGCAGAAGGCCCAGCCAACACGAGAACCGGTGAAGAAAGGGGCGCCGGGACATGGTTGCGGCCATAATCTCTTCGGCGCAGGAAGCTTGGCGGCAGCGGTAGCGATTCGCGAAGCAATCGAGAGAAAAGGCCTGAAGGGCACCGTGAAGCTGTTTGGTTGTCCAGCCGAGGAGACTCTTGTTGGCAAGGTGTTCATGGCGAGAGATGGTCTGTTTAATGATGTTGATGTCGCGCTTTCCTGGCATCCGGCAGCATGCAACTCGGCTTGGATGTCCTCCTCAAACGCTTTGAATTCGGTCAAATTCAACTTTCACGGCCTGACTTCGCATGCCGCAGCGGATCCGGAGAGAGGCAAATCTGCGCTTGATGCAGTGGAGCTCATGAATGTTGGCTCCAATTATCTTCGTGAACATATCAGTGAGAAGGCCCGAATTCACTACGTCATTCCTCATGGCGGAGGGGAACCTAACGTTGTGCCGGACTATGCTCAGGTATGGTACTATGTTCGAGCGCCAAGGAGGAATGAGGTTGATCGAATCTACAACCGGGTTGTGAACATTGCGAAAGGAGCATGCCTGATGACCGATACAACAATGGATCTGGAGTTCTTGGTCGGATGCTATGAGATGCTTCCGAACAAGGCCTTGAGTGAACTGATGATCAGCAACATGCGGGAAGCGGGCCCTCCGAAATGGTCTGAAGAGGAGCATGAATTCGCAAAGAAACTTGCCGGGTCAATGACGGAGGAGGAGAGAAGAGAGGCGATCCTGAAATCTCGCATGCCGAAGAGGGAGGAGAAGTTGGAGAAGTATTTGGATGACACGATTGAGGATCCGGAGGATGAGAAAGAGGTGATGGGGGGATCGACGGATGTCGGAGATGTGAGCTGGATAACGCCGACGGCAAACCTTGTAACGGCGACCTGTGTGCTTGGGATGCCAGGCCACAGCTGGCAGGAGACAGCAACCTCAGGAATGAGTATAGGTCACAAAGGTATGCTTCTGGCCGCCAAGACTCTTGCGCTCACGGGTGTCGACCTGATAACCAAGACGGAGGAACTGAAGAAGATAAGAGAGGAGTTTCAAGCAAAGACAAGGGGAGTCAAGTATAGGACCCCCATACCTGCAGGACAGAAGCCGCCACTTGATCAGCTCGCGCATTGAAGCACAATCTTTAGGCTATTTCAGCGACAACTGGCCCAGCGTATAGTAGACGATATCTGTTCTCCGGTCTATGACGGCGAGCACAAGCTCCTTCTTCTCAGACACAGCCAGTTCCAGAAGCTTCTGAAGCTTCTCGATACTTGCTTCCCGGCCCTCATATACAATGGATACAAGTCTCCTGATCGCGCCCTTCCCATAGATCTCGAAGTCGACCGCATCTTCCTCTCTAACCAAGTAGCCTCTATCTCGCAGATCACGGTAGACAAGATATTTCATCCAAACCTCCGGTTTCCCTTGGGACAGTCCCCTAACCAAGTCAGCAAACTCGACCTGTCTGTGGGTCGAAGAATCAACGACCCTAGTTCTCTTCTTGTCTGCGAGGTAGATGGATTCGAGAACCGAAAGATAGACTCTCTTGCCTTTCAATGTCCCGAACCCTCTCTCACGAAGCTCCGCAGGCATGTCGGAGAGCGGAACTGAGACTCTGCTGTTTGCTAGGAATGCTTGAACAGGCTCCGGTCTTTCTGCTTCCGTTTCCATCAGGATCAATCACAGGAAGGTATGCAAGAACCCTAAAATCTTTGGCCTACAGCAGTATCGCAGGTACCTGACCTTGAAATCCGAGTGCGCGCAGAAGACGATCAAATCGGAAGGAACATGGCTGTTACAGGGAGTGTCTCAGACGTCCATTGAGGTGTTGGCAGATTGTTGAAGACAATTGAAATGAAAAATGGAACAGTCGTGACGATTGATCAGACGAGGCTTCCAGGCCGATGTGTGAAGCTGAGACTAAGAACCTGTCAGGAGATTTGCCGAGCAGTCCGAGAAATGAGAATAAGAGGAGCACCCTTGCTCGGTGTTGCTGCAGCTTATGGGTTGGCTGTCACGGCGCATTATAGCAGGGCATCGAACACCGCGAGAATGATTCGAGAGCTTGAACACTCATCCAGCCTGCTCGTGGGCACACGGCCCACAGGAGCCAACATAAGATGGGCGGTTCAAAGAATCATGAGCAAAGCCGCCAGATTCGACAGCGTGGAAAGCCTGAGGAAATTCGTGCTAGCGGAAGCTGAGAAGATTCGTGAGGAGGACATTCAGTCGAATATGAGGATGGGAAGGAATGGCGCCTCCCTTCTTGGGGACGGTGACACGGTTCTCACACACTGCAATGCTGGCGCTCTTGCCACGGCGGGCTACGGCACCGCTCTTGGAATAGTGCGTGCAGCCATTCAGGAAGGAAAGAGGATCAAAGTGATCGCTACAGAGACCAGGCCGCTGCTTCAGGGATCGAGATTAACAGCATATGAACTCGCGTCAGAACACATACCTGTCACATTGATCACCGACAGCATGGTTGCATATGTTATGCAGCAAGGACAGGTCAGCAAGGTGATTGTGGGAGCTGACAGGATCCTTCGGACAGGTCACGTGGTCAACAAGATAGGGACCTACACCGCGTCATTGGCTGCGAAGAAGCACAGTGTTCCCTTCTATGTGGCGGCGCCTCTATCAACGTTCGACCATATGGGATCGGTTGAGTCAGTTGTCATAGAGTGCAGGAGGGAGAAGGAGGTGCTGTTCTTGGAGGGAAGAAGAATAGCGCCTCGTGGCGTCACTGCGCTGAACCCTGCCTTTGACATTACTCCTCCGGAGAATGTGAGCGCCATTGTCACGGAGGAAGGCGTGCTTTGGCCGCCCTATGAAGAAAGCTTGCAGACAGTAGCTAGATCTGATCGCTGACTCTTGGCTCAGGCCTTTCTTGATTTTCTCGGAATTTCCAGGGCCACTTCGATAGGCACGTTACCTGCCACCTCGCCGATGCCTGCCTTCCACTCGCTTCCGATGGCGGTCAAGGCGTACATGCCTGTCACTTCTGCCCTTGCTTTTTGAGCTATTCTAATCAGAGCCTTCTGTGTCTCTCCGCTGTCAACAACATCGTCAATGATGAGCACACAGTCATTCCTTTTTATCGCATCCCTTGGCACAAATAGGCTATGGACCGTAGCGGTTTTTTCTGGAACGAACACTTCCTCTATGAATTCTCTTACGCCAATCTCTCTGGTCTGCTTTGCTATGACTAGGCCTACGCCAAGTCTGTGGGCCACAAGTGTGGCTAGCGGAACTCCGTCAACCGCAGCCGTGAGCACCTTTGTGACACGTTTCCCCGCAAATGCGTTGATAGCTTGCTGCACCGCCCTCTCCAAGAGCATCGGATCAGATATGATTGCGGTATTGTCAAAGTAGTCATCATCGTCAAACTTCATTCTCTTCTGAAGTTCAACCTCCAGTCTTAGGATCTTCTGGAGGGTCTTGTTCATCTCCCTCGCTCGGCTAATAGTCGGTAGCACGTGACCCTTGACATATCGACTTAGCACGGTTTCAGGTAAACCGATTATCTGGGCGAGCTCCCTGTAAGTGTAGTAGTTCTTGGCCAGATTCAGCAGGTCAATGGTTCCAAGTTTGTATTTGAGGTCGAAGATCCTGGAGCTCGTTTTAGGCACGTTCCCAGTATTAACTGTTTCATGCGTAAGTCTATAAGCCCTTCGCTTCGGGATTTAATTGGGTGTGCATTAGACACCTGGCTTTAATAATCATTTCACCCGGTCAACCTTAATTCGCTAAATCTCTCAAGTCAACCAAGATGTGTCGAGATAGAGATTCAACCCATGAGTTTCGAACACATGCGAGTGCATGGCCTCCATGAAGGAGAAGGGGGAGAACCTGAGGGGTTCGCGTGCTGACTAAGAACAAATACCAATTCCTGAAAGCCTAACCCAGACGTCTTACGGCATCAAGCATGATTGGCATAACCTCACGATCAGAGGCACTTATTACCATCAAGACTCACTAGTTCGATCATACAATCGGGCCCGTGGTCTAGTTGGACTAGGATGCTGAAGATCAGCTCTGCATAAGCCTTCGGAGCCGGAGGTCGGGGGTTCGAATCCCTCCGGGCCCGCCA
>CAZGRO010000031.1:0-14000 GCA_964528315.1 uncultured Candidatus Bathyarchaeia archaeon | reverse complement strand
TTTTTGATTCCTCAACATACTCGGCCAAATGCCAGCACGCATCGTTGAAGCTGTCATACGGCATACCTACCACTCGGGGCATGGCGGGTCCCAGAGTCCTATCGGGTCATCTTGCGCCTTGATCCTCTTTTTCAAACATCTTCACCTCCTTCTCTTGCTCATTCAAGGTCATTGATCACCTGCAGAGACTAGCCTCCAAAGCCGTCCTGCAGTCTGTCTACCATTCCGGGCACGGGGGATCCCAGAGTCCTATCGGGTCATCTTCGATCTTGTTTCTCTTCTTCAAGCATTTTCACCTCCCTTTTTGATTCCTCAACATACTCGGCCAAATGCCAGCACGCATCGTTGAAGCTGTCCCTCGGCACATCTACCACTTAGGGCATGGTGAGTCCCAAACTTCTGGTGGGTCATCCTCAACCTTGATTCTTCTTATCGAGCGTGCTAGGTGAAACACCTCCAGATTATTCGATGCCGCCTCATAGGGCGACGATCTTGTCATAGATGGCGCAGGTTAAATCGCTTTTGTTCAAAGATTTCAAGGACTTTCCGGGGAAAATTGCTGAATTTGACGTGTGAGAAGGGAAATCGAATTGTTGCACGCTAGAGGGTCAATTTTGTTTCGTTATTTCGACATATCATCAGTTCTTCTTCAAAAAAGTGATTTGGCGAGAAACCTTCCGCCGCAATCTTGCGGAAAATGCGCTGGTTCTTGCACAAAATCAGGTTGAACTGTTTCCTCTCTGCGTCTCTTTCAATTTCTTAATTTGTGAGGTAGGTGCTTGGGGCTGCTATTTGGAAAATCGGTGGCGTGTGTCCGAGGTTGATCGGGATCTGCCACTACCCTTTCCTTTCTTCTTTCTTCTGAGTGGATCTGTTGAGAGCTTTCTCTTCCTTAACCCACTTCACAATGACTACCGCAAGGACTGTCAAGGCCGCACTTGTCACCAGAAACCAAAGAATCCCCACTCCCACATCTATTGTGGAACTACCTGTGTTTCCGTAGCCATCTTCTGCCAACACCGAGACCTTCCACGACCCCAAGTGTAGGATCTCAGAGACGGAGAGATAGTGAGTCAGAATCCAGCTCCGTGACTTCTCGACAAAGAGTAGTCGTTCTTGTTCTCTCCAGTTTCCTGTTTCAAATGTCACAGAGACCTTTCCATCGGTTAGATATGCGCCGCTCGGGTACTTGGCGCTAACGTTCAGGCTAAGCGAATCGAACAGTATCTGATAGTCGGTTTTGGATGCAGAGATTGAGACCGCTATCTGAGCCTGAACTATCTCAAACTGGGATGAGATGTATGGAGATGAGGGAGCTTTGTTTCCAAAACCATCGTCAAATGAACCTGCAGAAAGAGAGAATGTAGCGTTCTTCCCCAGCGTCTCGTTTCTGGGAATCACGTATTCAGCGATCCAAATGCCGTTCTTTGGGTCGGAAAGGGTCAAGGGATACGAGTATGTCCTTATGTTGGCTCGGTAGATGTCGACTGGTTTTGAGTTTGGCTTGGTTGTGGTCACGGGTGAATTATCCGGATACTTGATGATCAATGCGATTTTCGCCGTCTGTGTTCGTTCGTATTTCTCGAGTGGCTGTTGGTGAATTGTCATCTTGAGAGAGGCTTCTGTCACGCCAAATTGACCTTCAGCGTGAAATCGCTCTAGGCTATTGTCCAAGGTGCCTGTTCCTCCAACAGAGAAGGCCCAAGATCCAACTTGCACATTGTTGGGAAGTGACCAAGCATGCTCAAATTCACCAGACTCGCTCGCGATCATGGTCGCGTTTCTCATGATGGTTCCGGAGGGGTTTCTGACATCCAACCTCACAGTCGAGCCCGGCAAGGCCCCTCCCCCAACAAAGCGGGCGTTCTCTCTTCTCTGGTAGACCGATCTGACGGTTCCCACGATGCCGAAATGACACTTGGCATCCCCGGTGTCACGATCAGGTGATGTTGAGATTGTGAGAAGATAGGATCCCAAGACTGGTTGGACATCAAGAGGAATACTCACATCCGGGTACGGGATGCTTCCCCCCCCTGTGGCTATGAAGCGTATGCCCACATATGATGTGTCAGCCTCGCCTGGCTTCTTCAACCAAAGATAGTATGTCACCGAGCCTTGAATACCTGAGCCGCTGACCAGCACCTTGTTCTGTAGGTTCGAGTACACGGGGCTATCTGTGTCAATAACAGTCTGAGCCACGACTGGCGCAACGGGAACGGTTCCCTCAGCAGGGAGCGCCGCTGACAGAAGAAGGACCGCTCCGATGAGAACCGATCGGTTGAAGGGCAAAGCCAGTCGTACTTTTGATTCTGGCTTCACCTATTATGTGTTTTGACTTTGGTTCGTCAAATCGGAGCACTTGCCACGTGAAAAGTGGGAAAGAAAAATGATGGGAAGGACGGTCAGTTCTCTTTCTTGTTCAGTTCTCTCTTGTTTTCATATTGTTCGACAAAGTTCTTGAGTGTTCTGTGGGCTTCCTCTAATCTGTAGACTGTCAGTTCCTTGATTTCGTCGAATTCCTTCAGGTTCCCCATAGCGCTTTTGACTATGGTCACCAAATTGAACAGCTTTACCGCTTCTGTTCTCAGAGTGATGAGGGTCTTGTCTCCCATGGAGAGATTTGCTCTTAGTCCGTATCTCTGCAACTCTCTTCTGCACCTCAGTCAGGTTGACGGGTGCCTTTTCCTTTTGAAAGATCACGGCTGACCTTTTTGATCTCTTGGGAAACGATTCCGAGCGCGACTTTCAGGGAGGAGATGGTTTCGTTGATTGGTTCCTTCGTGTCATTGCCCCAGAGTTTCGTTGCGTTTTCAGCAGTCATTTTTCCTAGTGGTGATAGGTTGTACAGGTTGTTCTTGATCTCTACCAAACCTGAATCAATAAGGCTTCGAAGGATCGTTTTCTCTTGTTCCTTCAGTCCCATGGCCTTCTCGGTGACGGCACTCTCAGAAGTCAGAGCCTTCATGTTTAACAGCTTCATCAGTACAGCGGATGCGGGTGGGATTTCGGTCCTGGTCTGTTTGGTTTTCTCTAGACGTTGAAGCTCGATTTTCTCCACCGCCCCTTGAATTTGTGCAAGTCTCTCTCTGATCGAGAGAATGGATTGAACCACAGGGCTGGTCGGGTTAAGGCGGTATAGGGTGACGGGTCCGACTTGGCGGGAAGCAGTTATGGCTTTCATTTTCTCGAGGTCGTCCCAGATTCGGTATAGTGTGGTTCTGCCAATCCCCGACCTGGCGGCTAGTTCGGTCTTGGTGAATTCTTGTGTAGGTTTCTCCGCGAGAGCATTCAGGACTTTGAACTGTGGCGGTTTTGTAAGGGTTTCGAGGAAGGTTGAGACTTCTTCGTTTGTTGACACCCGTCTTCCCTGTTCTATCTTGTTTTCAGCTTGTGGTATATTAATGTTCCGACCGAGAAACATCGGTGACTCGGGAAGGAGTAGGTTTCAGCCAGCAGAGCGAGGCATGACGATGGAGCCAGGTCATTGAAGGTCAAGCCCGCCCTGTCCTCAATCAAAGGGAGACAGAGAGCGACAATTGACGGATAAAGTCAATAGAACGGTTGCGGGAGCACGGTCGTGGAACAGCGCAAGGCTATTTGGATAATGCTCTACGAAATCAGTTCCCCAGTCGAGCCGTTAACGTTCACGACTCCTTCTTTCTTGGCATACTGATATTTGACCCTGTACACCGGAAGGTATAGCAGCATGAGGTCCGTGACCTCGAACCTGTTGCTCAATATCCGCGTGAAGATCTTAGGCGCCTGAACTACAGCATCGCTCAGTTTCTTTATCACCGAGTCCTTGTTCTCGTGCAGCTGCACAATCTCGGCAGATGGATGTTCTCGCTTGATCTGATCTAGGCTCGAAATCTGAAGCGGGGGGTTTCGGCGGAGGAAACGCTCCATGTGCCTGTCGTTTCTTCCGTAGGCGTCCAAGTGAAGCGATGCCTTCTTGTATCTCCTTGCCAGCTCCGTGACTCCATCCAGAATGAATTCTCTTGGCTTGTTTGATGCAAGACCTGTAACCCATTCAATGCTGTCCTTGACCTGCTTCAAGAATGAATATGGCTTCGCCTCTCTAAGAACTAGGTTGCGCAGCTTTCCATCAACCTCCACAGCCAAGACATCCTCAGTTGTGGGCACCCGGTATGATGCACCCCTGAAGAAGATGCATTCATGGTATCCTTTCGCAATCCAGTAAGGTCGGTACTCTAGGTGTGGCTTCTCAAACTCGATATTGAGCGTTCTGGCCTTGGGCAGGTTACTCAGCGCCATTCCGAGAGCTCGCCATCTTACTGACTTCACTTTTCCAAGAATCTCAGAGGGAGGCATCGGGGCCACTGTTGAAAGAGTCTCCACAAGGCTGGCTGGCTGCCAACCGTTTCCAACTCTGTTGTCTTCGAACCCGCCAGCTTTCTCCACTAGTTTCTGAAATTCTTCCAGTGTCGCGTCAAGATATCTTCTGATTTCCTCTATCCGCTCATCCTCATTCAAGATTCTCAGGAACACCTCCGCTGGACAGATTTAAGCCTCCCAAAACCCAGACTGGAAAAGACAGCGAAGATGATGCTGCGGTATGAATCCAAAAAAGATGGGGGAGCGCTGAATGCGCATATGGGCTGTTATGCAAGTGGGGTCGTAGGCGTAATGTCTGGAGGCTGCAAGCCTGTTAGTGCCTCAGGGGGTGGGACGGCGTATGACGGAACCGCGGGCTCAACGGGTTTTGGCTTGGGCTTCTGAGCAGCCTTTGGCTTCGGCTTACGTTTCACCTTTTTCAGCTTTTTCTTCGCTTTCTTTGCCTTCTTCAATTTCTTAGGCAAAATCTTCACACCTTCGGGAGAACGGTACTAATTGGCTAGAAAACATAGATAAGGTTTAGGTTCTTTCTGCATCGACTCAGGCAAGCTTTCCCGTTCCTTGCTCTGCCAGTTGAAGGTCTATCCAAAGAAAGTGAGTGGCGCAGGCGGCTGCCGCTAGGAGGTTCCCTGCGCTACAGATGCAATTGGCGCCATGGTGGGTCAGAATTTCATCTAAAGCGCCTGTTTAGCGTGTTTCTTGGCACTGCAGGGCAAATCGGCTGGATTTCCGTCTCTTTCTGGCAGATGGAGAGAAACGGGAGCTGGCATGAGGAATGATGCACTCTCCACCTAGCAGGCCTCTTTGAGCGCTCGTCCGCCAGAGCAGTTTTAACTGGCTCTTTCATCTGTTTGAATCTGGGTACTTCGATTCGCCAGCCTATGTCAATGATCCTCAATGAATTAGGTGATGAAGCCTAGAATACCGAAGGGATGGCTGGTTCTGAAAGTGTTATACAGTCGAATAATGAAGATTGCGGCTGACTTGAGGTGGTTGATGTGAACGGGAAACCTCTGGCCTCAATTGTTTCAGCCGGCCTTTCCAAGTTCGGCAAACTCGAAGGGAAATACTCCAGGGAGATATTTCTGGAGGCTGCGCGAGAATCCTTCGCAGAATGCCCTAACCTCGACCCGAGAAGGGACATCAAAGCTCTTTTTGTCGGGCAGATGTCCGAGTCATTCGAGCATCAAGGACATACGGGGCCCTCCGTCTGTGACTGGGTAGGGCTTCTCCCGGTTCCAGCAACCCATGTGGAGGCTGCGTGCGCATCATCGGGTGTGGCTTTGAGATGCGCGGTCCTCTCGATCGTGTCTGGAATGTACGATGTTGTCCTCGTGGGCGGGGTTGAGAAGATGACTCATCGGTCTACCTCCGATGCGACAGAATACTTGGCTATGGCGGCTGATTTTCCGTTCGAGCAATGGAACGGAGTCACATTTCCTTCTCTATTCGGGTTGATGGCTAGGGCGCATATGAGTAGATACGGAACCACGGAGGAGCAGTTGGCGATGGTTGCTGTCAAGAATCATCAGCATGGATGCATGAACCCGAAGGCTCAGATTCAACGCGAGATCACCGTTAGACAGGTATTGGAGTCGAGGCCTGTAGCGTCGCCTTTGAAGCTTTTCGATTGCTCCCTGATCAGTGACGGGGCAAGCTGCCTAATCCTCACCAAACCTAAGCTGGCAAGGCGATACAGTGATTCGCCGGTTGACATCATAGGCAGCGGACAGGGAAGTGGAACTATAGGTCTCTACGAGAGGGAGGACGTCACTTACATGGAGTCTGCTCGATCAGCAGCCAGAGAGGCCTACAGGATGGCTGGGAAGAGGGCTGGGGATATAGATGTGGCGGAGGTTCATGACTGTTTCACGATAGCCGAGGTCATGGCCTATGAAGACCTTGACTTCTGCAAACCAGGAGAAGGTGGAAGGTTCGTTGAGAGGGGAGAGACACGGCTGGGCGGCAGTCTTCCAGTCAACACCAGCGGCGGACTGAAGGCAAAAGGCCATCCCGTCGGCGCAACTGGCACAGCCCAAGCATGCGAAATCTATCTTCAGCTGACAGGCCGGGGTGGACAGCGTCAGGTCAAGGGAGCGAAGCTAGGGTTGACCCACAATGTTGGAGGTTCAGGATCAACCGCCGTCGTACACATCTACAAGAGGCGAGAATGAGATGAGTTGCGAGCCTGCTCCAACGATTGAGAGCTTCTATCAGTTCTGTGCTCAGAAAAAGCTGATGGGCATAAGATGCAAACGTTGCGGAGAGGTCTCCTCTCCTCCGAGGCCGCGTTGTTCGAAATGCAATTCAGCCGAGATGGAATGGACGCAGCTTAAAGGAACGGGAACCCTCCTCACCTACTCAGTCATTCAGGTCACTCCTACCGCATTTCAGGCTCTTGTGCCCTACACGGTAGGAATCGTGGAGCTTGCTGAAGGACCTAGACTCCCTGCCATGATTCGCGTACCGGAGAAAGAGCTCAAGATCGGATTGGCACTGAAGGTGGCTTTCGATGAGCCTTGTCCAGGGAATTGGCCGTCTTGGACCAGATACCATTTCGTGAAAGCTGACGTTCTCTGAAAGACGCATAACCGCCAGCAAATCGAATTCAAGCACGGGAAATGTATTAGGGGCTAGATGAAAAGCCTCAACTCGCAGATCGGAGCAGTTCTCTGTCGAGAGAGTCCACGGGATGAGTGGGGAATGGAGAAGATCTACCGCAGATTTCAGTCAATAGATGGACGAAGTGTAACGTTTCGGGCTCCAAGCATGGACGATCTCGATGACTTTCTCGGGTTCATCAATTCGCTTGTTGATGAGGGTGCGGAGGTTCCGGTTGAGGATAGACGGAGTCGTGAGGCGGAAGCAGATTGGCTTGGGAGGTTGCTTGCAGACTTAGAGAAAGGTTCTGCGATCTGCATCGTGGGGGAGGTTGGTGGGAAGTTGATTGCGAACTCGGAGATCCGTAAGGCAACAGGCAGGAGAAGCCATGTTGGCGGAATGGCGATAGCGATTAAAGACGGTTTTCGGGATGTTGGGATCGGAACAGAGCTGATACGACTTCTCATCGAGGAGTCGAGGAGGGCTGGCCTTAGGCTTCTGTGCGCGAGCGTCTTTGAGACGAACCTTCGCGCGAGGCATGTCTGTGAGAAGGTTGGATTTCGAGAGGTGGGAAGAATGCCGAAAGCCATACGCAAAGGGGATCTGTGTGTGGATGAAGTTGTTATGGCGTTGGAGCTGTGACGGGTCGGACTGGCAGCACTTGTTCTCTGGATCTGTTATGGCACGGATTTGAATGGGAACATCATTACGAAGAGGGCGATGACGGCGAGCAGATACAGGCCCATCACTATTTTCGGAGGTCTCTGATCCAAAGCCATTGCGCTTATGGCCATGCAGACGCCTGGGATTGTGTTTAGGAAGTAGAACAGGTACATGATCCTGTTCAATAGAAGAGCCATCGGGATGAATGGGAGATAGGTTCCCGCGAACCACGCAATCGCGAACAGCGAAAGATCGTCTCTTTTGGAGTAGAACAGGTATCCCGCGTACAGCACAGAAGGCAAGGTCAGGTAGACTATCAGCGGGTTCATGGCACCGTTGAAGTGTATCGAGGTGTAGCTTCCCACAACCGCACCTTCAACCATCTTGTTCACATCCACCTTTAGGTATGGGATTTGGACCTGGTTCAGGAGCCATTGCCACGGGTAGCTTTGGATGCCGGTTGGATAAGGCGCCACCAAGGCCTTGGTGTAGCTGAGAATGAAGCTCAGATGCTCCACGGGGCTGGGGTATCCTACCCAAAACCTGTCCATTACGAAGAGCAGCCCGAAGAAGCTGAGACCATACGCAATCACGAGCCGCTCCAGATCATCAAACTTCCGCAAGAGCGATGTTTGTTCATGGTTGTCTTTCTTGGTGAGAAGCACCTTCCCCAGGTGATAGATGGCCACCGCCAATATCCCGTAGAGTCCGCCGATCTTGCATAGTGTTGACAGCGCGAATGCGATTCCGCTGAACACCATTCTGCCTCCAAGGTACCAGTAGAATCCAAGTATCATGAAGAACAGGACCGATATGTCCAAGGTTGCGATGCGACTGTGGACGAATACAAGGTTGTCGAAGCTGAAGAGGAAGGTGGCTATGAGCGAAAGAAGCTTGTCGCGACTGACTCTCTTCAACACAAGATAGAAGAACAGGATTGAGAGTGTTCCGAAAATGACGCTCGGAATCCTGAACCCGTATCCATTGTTGCCTATCAGACGCATTGAAAGCGCCATTATCAGTTTCGCGAGAGGCGGATGTTCCTTGTTCGGGTCGAAGCCGGGTGTGGCGTCAGGGTAAGGAGGTTTACCCTCCCCTCCAATGCTCTGAGGTAAACCTAGGATGTTTCGGGCAGCGTTAACATAGTACCATTGACGGATAGCCGACTAGGCTATCTCTCGTCGAAGATTAGGCTGCCCGGTGGCGAATCCAGCCAAGCGACCCTCAGAACAAGACTTGCAAGGAGCAGGTACAGAAAGGCCTTGTCGTATTGGTCTTTCAGATCTAGGTCGAGGGTGAGGCTCTTGCCCGATAGCCCTAGGTTGATCTTGATCTCTATTCACCCCCAGTCTACTCCGCCTCTAACCTGAATCCCTATCCTTTCTTCGCATCGATCTGAATGTTGCAAGCAAACCCAAGCCTATGATCGTGAAGGCCAACAGCACTGCGAAATCCACCGTCCAATCAGCAGGCTGAGTAAGAGTCGTTGTCGATGTGATTGTCACGACCATGATTGGGACGATTTCTAGGTTCTGCGGTGCGGGATGTGCGCTTTGCACCTTTGTCCATGAGCTGTCATTTGCGACATGGTAGATGACGGCGGCGAAGCATTTGTAGGAACCCGTGGCCAGGTTCTTTGGCATGCCGAAGGGAATTGTGTAGGTTACGCTTTGGCCCGGGCTGAGTATGTTTGTCTTCTCGCTTCCTCCTCCATAGGTGTATGTGTCATTAGGCATCCAGGCGAAGTGTAGTCCAACGAACTCAAGTCTCAATTGCTTTGCTCCCGTGTTTGAGACAGTTATGCTCACCGATGAGGATTCACGTCCTTGAGGAAGCGTATTTCCATCATTCCACTTCCAAGCCACCGACAGCTCAGCGGCTTGCGCGTAACATGAGGTGAACAGAAGAAGGGGCAGGAACAAGGTGACTATTGCGCTGGAACCCGTGTGACGTTTCATCAATCTCAACTGGTTGCGTATAGGTCCGGGGAGCTGATATAAGAGATTCGAAACCTCAAGAGGCGCATCATCTGATCCTTTTGAACAGATCCTCAGTCCAGAACCTCAGCTTCCCGGGGTACAGCACGCGTAGGAAGAACACGAGCCATATGAACTGTCTCATTGCAGAGAAGGCTTGGACCGGGCTGCTTGCGATCAATGGATTGCCGAGGTTCAGTTGAGGAGTGAACCAGAGCACTATTATTAGCGCATTGAAGACCTCTGCTAGATAGAGAAGCCAAAGCGGCGCCAGTGGCATTAAGACGAGAAATGGCAGAATCATAAGCGCCATCTGCGGCGGACAAACGTAGGATCCTATCAGCCACGCCAAACACATAAGGAAAGATCGTTCAATGATCCTTGAGGCCTGTGAATCATAGCTCCTCTTCCACGTTCCAGCTATTCCCTTATACACTAGGTAGAGGAGAACAGCTAGGCTAGCGTAGTGCGCACTCATATCCATCTGCTCGAAGACGTAGATTAACCAGGAGTTCTCCAGCCCCCAAGTCATGTGGTGACGCCATGTGCCCCACCACACATCATACTTCAAGATCATGAAGGGCGCGTTCAGAACAGCGAAGACGCCGGCAGCAATAGCGAAGAAGGTCACCCTCTCCTTCCAGGTTTTCTCCTCAAGCAGAAAGATCGGCCCGAGCACGCAAGGGTAGATTTTCGAGGCAATCCCAAGCCCCAGGCTTATGGCAGAGTGACGCTTCTTGCCAAGAAGATAGAAGTAGATCGAGAGAGATGAGAAGAAGATTGCAAATATGTCCCAGTTGTATATCGTGAACATAATGAAAGAAAGCGTGACAAGAAAGTAGGGAAGAATTCTCTTCTTATCTGTGCCGATAAGTTCGCACAGCTTGTAGATCACAACCACCGTCCCCAACGCGAAGGCGATGATGACAAGATTCATCGCCACACTGTAGAACGCCATTGAGATGCTGAAATCGTTCGACATACTTCTACCGAAGTATGAAGTGAAGTATGTGAAGAAACCGACGACTACTGGATACTCGAAAACATAATCATAGTACGGTATTCCATGGCGGCCCTTTCCTATGCCCTCCCTCCAGAATATGCTCGCTATGTCGGTATAGTGATTCGGGTTCACAGGAGGAAAATGCTCCCAAAACCCGAAGGCAAGGATAAGCCCGGCGACCAGAAGAACCTCAGCCAGATCCTTTGGTATTCTTGGCTCCGCTTGTTTCTCAGTCAACAGTCCTCACATACGATTGCCCTCTGAAACCTATATAACACAATGCGTTCCCTAGCAGGTATTCTATCTTGCATGATAGCGCAGTCTGCGCCCCTTCCAACTTGAACTGCCAGCCAATCTCCGTTGTGGTAGTTACTCCTTTTTAGCGTCATCCAGAATATTCACTGTTGGATGGTCACATGCCTCGATATCGTCAAGCTACAGACTCAGTCCTCAAAGAGCTGGAAAGGATCGTAGGATCTGAAAACGTCACCACGAGAACCGAAGAAGTCATCTGCTACATGCGAGACTCATCCCCATTCAAACACAGACCTGATGTAGTAGTCAGACCAGCTACCACGGAGCAAGTTGCCGCTGTTCTCAAGCTAGCTTGCAGGGAGAGCATTCCAGTGACTCCTCGAGGTGCCGGAACCGGCGCGGCAGGTTCAGCATTACCTGTTGTCGGCGGAATTATCCTAGACATGTATCGAATGAGTAGAATGCTTTCGGTCGATATCGATGATCAGATCGTTGTCGTTGAACCTGGTGTGGTGTGTGACACCCTTAATGATGAACTGCTGAAATACGGATTTTTCTTTCCACCCGATCCCGCCAGCAGTCCTGCTTGTACGATTGGTGGAATGGTGGCCAATGATTCAGCTGGAAACAAGGCCATGAAGTATGGTTCGACTCGCGTTTTTGTTCTCTGGCTTGAAGCCGTACTTGGGACTGGAGAAGTCATTAGCACCGGATCTAAGACATTGAAGTCTGTTTCAGGATTCGATCTGACACGTCTATTTGTCGGTTCTGAAGGGTCCCTTGGGGTCTTCACGAAGATATGTCTGAAGATACTTCCTTTGCCGAAATACTACGCCACAGGGGTCTTCAGCTACAGTTCTGTTGACAGTTTGGTGCGGTCGGCGATGAAGATTAAGCGAACTGGAATAATCCCTGAGATGATTGAATTCATGAACCAGAAGACAATGGAAGTTGCCTTTCAGTACGCCGGAATAAGAGATTTCCCAAGGGGGAACTTCATGATGATCGATATCGGCGGGGACACAGAGGGCTCAGTGGCTTCAAGCCTCGACAAGTGCATCGGGATATGTCAAGAGGAGAAACCCGAGCATTTTGAGAAGACAACTGACGAGGCGTATAGAGAGAAGTTCATCTCGGCGAGGAAAGCTGCATTACCCGCTTTGGCAAGGATCAGGCCAACAACCTCGATGGAAGACTGCACCGTTCCTCCTGCGAAGCTTCCTGAGACAGCAGTGAAGATTGAGGAGATACCTGGGCATCTAGGGGTGACAGGATTTGAGTTGGGCAATTTCGGGCATATCGGCGATGGGAACATGCACCCTACCTTTCTATACGATGAACGTATCGAAGAACAGAGCAACGCCTTCTTCAAGGCACTAGATATTCTCTACAATCAAATCGTTCTTCCGATAGGAGGAAGTATCACCGCTGAGCACGGTATCGGTCTGATCAGAGCAACATTCATGGAAAAGGAGCATCCGACCTCTCTCAAATGGATGAGGGAGATAAAGAAGCTGTTCGATCCGAATCTGATTCTGAACCCGGGAAAGGGAAAGGGAGGCCCCTATCCAATAAGGAGAGAATAGCATGCCTGCCAACTATGCTTCGATTGACGATTTTAGAGAAGAAGTTCAGAAGTGTATGAGGTGCGGTTTCTGCGTAGCCCTATGCCCCGTGCAGGAATACATGGCATTCGAATCCAATAGCCCGAGAGGCAGAATGCAGAACATCAAGGCCCTGATCGATAAGGAGATCCAAACCAACGACTACCTCATGAACAGGATCTATAACTGCACTCTCTGCGGCTACTGCCTATGGCGATGCCCGCCAGGAGTCAAGACCGTTGAGGCAATAATGGCCACCAGGGCTCGCTTTGTTGAAAACAACTGCCATCCAAGAATTCACCTCGACTTCGCAGAAGCCACAAAGAGGTGCAATAACCCTTACGGTGAACAACCGCAAAAACGCTTCACATGGGTTCCTCAATCTCTGAATCTGCCAAAAAGGGCTGATATACTGTATTTTGTTGGCTGCACCTCAGCCTTCAGACTACCTGAAGTGGCTGCATCAAGCATCGCTCTTCTGAGCGCGGCCAAGATTGACTTCACCATCATGCCTGAGGAGGCATGTTGCGGTTCCGTGATGTTTAGGACAGGAATGAGAGAGCTGGGCAAGGAGACGCTTGAAAGGAATATTCGGATGATTGAAGAAGTCGAGGCGTCAACAATCGTATTCTCGTGCCCAGGTTGCTACAAGACATTCGCTGACGACTATCCAAAACTCACGAGGACCTCTCTGGGCTATGAATTGAAACATGTTGCCGAATATCTTCTGGAGATCGATAGTCTCAAGTTCACCAAACCAATGAACACCACAGTCACATATCACGATCCATGCCACCTCGGCAGACACCTTGGAGTATTCGAAGCGCCTAGGGAGTTCCTCAACCGAATACCTGGAATAAAGCTGATCGAAATGGAACGAAACAGGAACACAGCCACCTGTTGCGGTGCAGGAGCAGGAGTCAGAGGCGCCTTCCCCGAGATCTCACTCAACATCGCCAAGAAAAGAGTGCAAGAGGCCCTAGCCGCCAGAGGGGCAGTTCTTTCCTCTGCCTGCCCGTTCTGCAAAAGAAATCTTGGAGATGCAATACGCGAGACAGGCGCAGCTGTGCAGATGTACGATGTAGTAGAGCTGGCAGCAGACTCCGTCAAAAGTAGGAACATACGAAGCGGGTAATTTGTCAATAAGTGGCCCTGCAAAATCTTCTGAGTCTGAGATCTTGAAAAATAGGTTGCTGCATGAAGGATCCAGCGCGTCCGCAAATCAACCTTCTCTATGAATCACCAGGATTCAGATTGACTCAGGAAATGATGTTCCGTTTCCACTGAACGGGCAACTCAAATCGTTAAATACAAAAACCGGCTTCAGACATTTGGGTTTCTTGAATTGAGAATAGCGACCGGAACAATCTCTCACGAAACAAACACATTTTGCGCCTACCCGACAACCCTAGACAACTTCAAGTACGACAGGCACGCTCCCCGCTCAATCAAAACCGGATATCTTGGCGGAAAAGATTTCTTCGACGAGTTCACCGACACGAAATCCGTTGCCGGCGGGTTCATAGATGCCTCCAAGTCTCT
>CAZGRO010000030.1:7176-14044 GCA_964528315.1 uncultured Candidatus Bathyarchaeia archaeon | reverse complement strand
GATCTTGAGGAAAGGTTAGGCCTAGCAACTCCATTCCTGAGGATAGTGACCACAGACTGTGGAACAAGCCCATCATCACCATTCGTCAAACTAATGGATAGACTTGTACGCCTGAAGGTAGATGGGAAAATGCTCTTTGATGCCTCTGCAGTTCAGCGTGCAGCCATTGGATTGAATCAAGAAGCCTTGATCTACCGAGGAACCGGAGGGGTTCACGCCGCCTCGATATGTGCGCGGGATGGAATGCTTGAGCATCTTGCAGAAGACGTTGGCAGGCACAACGCTGTCGACAAGGCGATAGGGAGCTGTGTTCGTGCTGGATGCTCGTTTGAGGAAAGATTCCTTATGTCCACAGGGCGGCTCACAGGAGACATGATTCTGAAGGCAGCTCGTGTCAAGATTCCAGTCGTCGCCTCTATATCTGCTCTCGTATCATCAGGCATAGATGTGGCGGAGAAATGCGGAGTGACCGCGATTGGCTTTGTTAGGGGAAGAAGGATGAATATCTACTGCCATCCAGATCGCATACGTGTCTCCAGTTAGCTAGCGCACATGCCGATGAAGGCTCTAGAGCAGTCTATCCACGACCTCCACTATCGGCGATCTTCTTGTTGCATAGAGGTGAATTCCCGGAGCTCCGCAGTGAATAAGGTCCAAACACTGTTCAACACACCATTCCACGCCCACATCTCCAATTTCCTTCTCGTCCTTTCCTTTCTTCAGAACCTTTGCTCTAAGTCCTTCAGGTATTGAGCAGTGGAATAGTGAAGGCAGTATTTCCAGATGTCTACGTGAGGCAAGAGGTTTGATTCCGGGGACGATGGGAATATCTATTCCTGAGCTTCTGGCCTTGTCGACGAACCGCCTGTAAACATCATTGTCAAAGACCATCTGTGTAACCAAGTAGTCTGCTCCTGCTTCCTGCTTGGCCTTGAGCCATTTCAGCTCCTGCTCGGGAGACTTTGATTCCGGGTGCCCTTCAGGGTAGCACGCCGCGCCAATGCAGAAATCTATTGGATCCCCTTCTTGTGCTCCGACATAGATTCCTTTCCTAAGATTGGCTATCTGCTCTATCAATTCATTTGCGTAGGCATGTCCGCCAGGCATTCTTGTGAAGGGAAGTCTGTTTCCTGAAGAATCTCTCGGCGTATCTCCTCGTAATGCCATGATGTTCTCTATGCCCAGAAAGGCCAGGTCGATAACGTATTCCTCCACATCGTGTGTGGTGAATCCTGTGCAGATGACATGCGGGACCGCCTCCACTCCTTTTGCTGCATACCTGGCCTGAATCGCACCTGCCGCTCCGACAGTCCCCGGTTTTCTTCTCTGCGATACGGGAACCTTCTGATTGTTGTATTGAACGTAGCCGAGAACATGTTCAGGATGGTAGGTTATGTTGACGTACTTGATGCCTTTCTCAACAAGTGGGTCGAGGATCTTGAAGACATTGTTGATGCTCTTCCCAAGTGTTGGTGGCTCAACTTCCACTGAGACTATTCTCCCTGTTCTATCCCCCAGCAGATCTCTAATCTTCATCGTCAAACCCTCCGTTGACGAGCTTCAGCAATCTGGGCTCTATTCCGACCTACAGACCCTTTCTGACCTGTTCGACAGCCTCCGTCATTACTTTCATTTTGCTGTAGGAAACATCTTGATTCTTGGTTGTTCTGAATCCGCAGTCAGGATCTATCCATATCTTCCTCAAAGCCTCGTCTGTTGGTGCAAGCACCTCAAGCGCCATCCTGATCCTTTTCTCAACCGTCTTCACGTCTTCGACGGGCACACCAGGTCTCACATCTATTACACCTACCGCAACATCCTTGTACTTGGTCAGGGGGTCCTTCCTCATCATTTGGAGAAGAGTTGACTTCTCTATTCCAAGGTCGAGTTCACTTGAAAGCTCGATGTCTATCTGATCCACTGGCAGTTTAGGCATATTTGGATAGACTAAAGGGAATTCTCCGTAGCAGACATGAGTGATTGTGTAGACGCCAAGACCCTCGGTCACCTTTCTCAACCCTTCCCTGAAGAGCTCAGTCTCCCAATATCTTTCAGCGACCGCAGGCTCGTCCACCTGCAGGTATTTCGCGCCCGCTTTGACCAGATCCAAAGCCTCATCTCTGACCACTTGAGCCCATGAAAACACAAGATCTTCCCTGCTCTCGTAATGGCTGTTGAATCCCCAGTTGGCAAGCGTGGTGGGACCAGTTAAGATTGCCTTCACTGGTCGAGTGGTCAGACTCTGTGCGTACTTGAACTGTTCCACTTGTATTGACCCTATTCTTCTAAGAGATCTATCAACAATCCCCTTCTTCCAGTATCGGTTGTCGTAGGATCGTGTCCAATCTGCTATTGGAAGCCCTAAAGCGCGATAGTAGTCTGTTGCCATATCCCCTCTGTAGAACTCTCCATCTACAGGCACGTCAATGCCCAACTCTTCTTGGCGTCTAATGAATTCACTTGTAGCTTTCTTGCTGTTCTCATCCAAGACTCCTCTGGCTCCCGTAACGTAATCTGGTTTGGGAAAGGACCCTACCCCCGTTGTTGGTAGAAGAGGAAGTCTCATCTGTTCATCCTCCTTACCTCTTCGCCTATCAAGGCTAGTTTTCTTCTGGCATGATCCCTTGGCAGATGCTCCAAGGTAGCGTTACTGGATAGGAACGACTTCTCAAAATTCACATGACTCTTTAACATGGACAATGCGCCCCCAACCTTCTTCGAATCCTCCATTCGGATGAGCCCTTGATCTCCGGAATCGATAAGTCCAATACCGATCCCCTTGTCACAGGGCTTCTTCTCAAGCAGAGTGGCGACTTGAGGATCCCACACGAAGTCAAGGCCGACCACATCGACTGGCAATGAGAACAGAGCATCTAGCAGCCTGCTAGAGTATTTGCCATAGTAGGTCCAGACTGCGACAGGAATATTCACTCCTCGCAGCATCTTAGAGTACAATTCCGAGAGCATCTCCACATCCTCACTTGTTGCTCTTGGTGCAACAACCGAAGGCTCATTGAATTGAACAAGAGGCGTGCCTTTCAACTCAGCCAGTTCCTCTCTATAGAGACTCGCATAGGCTTCAGCCAACTCGCGTAGGTTTCTGTAAGGTGATCCTTTGCCAAGAAGCGAATGTTTCGCCATTGTACATGGCCCGGGAAATTCCACCTTTATGGTTGGGTGGACTTCGCTAGCGACTTCGTACAGATCGCTCAGGAGACGACGTTTCCTTGAGATTCTGTTTGTGACAATTGCCTCCCTATAGTGTGTATTCGTGTGGAATACCTTTTTCATGCCGCCAAACTGGACACCATCAACATTCTCCAAGGGCCAGGTCAATTCATCGTGAACTTCCACCAGTCCGCAGTTGGGCAAATCGATGCCTGCTGTAACCATTTCTTGGATGATCTCTCTTGTCAAATCCTTTCTAAGCGACTGAACTAGCTGCGCATCCCCGGTTCCCTCGTACGCCTTGTTCAGTTCCTTTCTGAGAGCATCTCCGCGCTTGGATCCCACTCTCGGATAGGGCCCAACTACTGTTGACTTCAAATTCATCTCTTCCAAAGTCGCTGCTAGCCGCAGCATCTTAGTATTACTCTGGCTTTTTAGTTGTTAGCCGGATTCTGGATCACGAGCTCTAAGTAGTGCAATACATGACCTAATAGAACTCAAGGCCGATGTCAAGATCCCTAGGCCCATTCTCTGGCAACTGTAACACCTTAGAAGCCCGTTTCCTCGGATCATTATGCTTCAGAAGAGAACATGTGGTAAGAACTATCAACAGAGATGTCGGCCGATCGAAACTCGGCCACCTATTCTTATATGTGCAGTGTTCAGTAAACTGCTGCAACTGAGAAGGAAGAGCTACAGTTCTTGGATTGAGGCGACACAAGCTGAGATTCACGCTTGAGACCAAGCAGGTGGCGTTGATTTCGGCATTTGCTGCGCTGATCGTCATGGTGACCAGGCTTCCGGGAATCCCCATAATCGGGGCACCAGGAGCCAAGCTGCAGCTTTCAGTTGTGATCTACCCGATAGTTGGAATCCTGCTTGGAGGGTCAACAGGGGCGATTACGGTTCTTGTTGGCAACTTAGTCGCGTGGCTGATTCCCCCTTCGACATTGCTGGGCTTTCTTTTAGTTCCACCAGGTGCCATCGCCGCTCTGGTTGCGGGGTCACTACGATCAAAGCAGGCGATCTTCGACTGGAAGCTGGCTATTGTGGTCTTAGGGGCTCTCAACACCTTATGGTATGTCGGCCCGGTCGGGCTGGATGCGCCATTTTATCCTGTCCTGCATTGGGCTGCACTCATCTTGATAGTTCTGTTTCGAGGGAAGATCAGCTCCTTTCTTGATAGCGACTCTAGGAAAGATGTTGTTTTAGGAACAGGGGTATGCTCATTTGCGGCGCTCATGGGTGACAGTATGGCGGGAAACTTGATCTTCATTTGCGCCGTAGGTTGGGTTATTCCATTAAGGAGCGTATTGGATGCGGTGACGAGTCTCGGCATGTTCTGGGTGAATCTGGGGATCCCAAGATTGCCGTTCACAGGACTGGCCGCCCTGTTTATGGGTGCTCTAGTAATCACAACAGTGGAAAGGATAACTATGACAGTGGTAAGCACGATGATCGGAAGCGCTGTGATCCGCATCTTGGGAAAAGGAAGACTGTTGATCTCCAGTAAACATAATCCTAACTGACTCTTGAGTGTCTGACCTTTAGTCGATTCAAATGACGCTAAGAAGGTGCCACGACAAGGGAAGCTGACATGCAATACTACGTGACTCTTACTACCAACTGTAACCTTCAATGCAAGTATTGCTACGAGAAATGCTGCAACGATATTGGAGTCGGCTTAGGAGAACTTAGGATAGACTACTCTGTTCCCAGCTCAATAAGCTATGACATAGCTGAACTGAAGAGATTCTGCGAACGGGATCCAAGCTCCACAATCGTTTTTTATGGAGGAGAACCGCTCCTCAGAATCGATCTGATAGAGCAGATCATGCGTAACGTCAATGCAGGCAAGTTCATGATGCAGACCAACGGCCTTCTTCTCCACAAGCTTTCTTCCAGCTTACTCGGGAAGATGGATACGATCTTGGTCTCCGTTGACGGCGGCAGAGAGCTGACTGATTACTATCGAGGAACGGGCGTATACGACCGAGTGATTCGAAACCTCAAAGATCTTCGAGCGAAAGGATTTACTGGGGAAGTAATTGCTAGAATGACAGTTGGCAGAGAGACACGAATAGATCAAGAAGTTGCCTCTCTTCTCTCTAGCGAAACTCTGTTCGACTCCATTCACTGGCAACTCGACGCGCTCTTTTGGCAGAGCGATTACGACAAGGGGAATTTCTTCAAGTGGGTGGAAGGTGAGTATAATCCTAGAGTGAGAAAGCTGGTCAGCATGTGGATCGATCAGATGAAAAGGCAGGGCAGAGTCCAGCGGATATATCCTCTAATTGGGATCATGGAGTCGCTTCTCTTGAGCGAGCCTGCAAGGTTGAGGTGTGGAGCGGGCTGGACAATGTTCAATATTCAAACAGACGGCAACATCACGCCCTGCCCTGTAATGGCAGGAATGAAAGACTACTATCTGGGCAATATCAAAGACACAAACCCTGACGAGCTATCAACAAGAGCAGTATATGTGTCCAAGCCTTGCACCGACTGCTCCATTTACCCAGTCTGCGGCGGCCGATGTCTCTATGCAAATGTGACCAAGCTTTGGGGAGAAGAGGGATTCGCGCTCGTTTGTGGTACAGTGCGTGAATTGGTTGAGGCTCTGAAACTCGTCGTTCCCGAGATCTCCAGTCTCATATCTGAGCGAAAGATCTCACTGCAAGATTTCTCCTACCCAAAGTACAACAGCTGTGAGATCATCCCATGAACTCGCTAGCAGTCTGATTTAATCCCGTAGAAAGCATGGTGGCTATGAAATCCGCAATTGTACTTGCCGGTGGGCTATCGAGAAGATTGGGTGGAGAGAAGGGACTTGTACTTCTCGGAAAACAGACCTTAGTCGAGCATGTGTATGATCGGCTCCGACAGGTGGCCGGTGAAGTTATCATAGCCACAGCAACGAAGAAGCAAAGCAAAGTCTACTCCAAACTACTAACCGGCTGCGTCGTCACGACTGATGAGGAATCTGGTGGCCCATTGACAGGAGTCTGGTCTGCACTGCAGAGAGTCAGCGGTGAAGAGGTGGCAATCGTAGGCTGCGATATGCCATTAATATCGGAAAAGGCGATGAGGCTTCTCTTTGAACTGTGCAAGGAACACGACGCCGCGATTCCCCGTTGGCCAAACGGGTACATTGAACCGCTTCACGCCGTGTACAACACCAGCAGTTGTATCAAGGCGACAAGGAAAGCATTGGATGCAGGTCGAAAAGACATGAGGGCCATGGTATTGTCTTTGACAAATGTTCGTTTCGTGTCTACAGAGAGAATGCAGAGGCTCGGAATTCCCCTAACTACCTTTCTTAACATAAACAGGGCGATGGATCTAAAGAAAGCTCGATCTCTCATGGAGCACGGCTCGTAGTAGTCAAGTACGCGCGTTAGTAGGATAGCAGAAGATTCTATGCGAGGTCCTTTACACCTCCAAACTCGATCTCAAGCTCAAGTAGGGCATTCTGCATCTTTGGCACGCTTGTATGAGAGATCCTGTTTTATCCTGTAACGAGCGATTACTTTAGCATCTTAGGGGACAAGAATGAGTAAGAAAAGCGATTATGAGTTGCTACGGAGCTTGCCTAAACAGAAGTTGATCGACCTACTCCTGATCCAAGCCAGGAACATGTTTCGCGTTGATGGCCTCTATTTCTTAGCGGTAGAGGAGAAGTTTGGGACGGAGAAGGCAATCG
>CAZGRO010000030.1:0-7076 GCA_964528315.1 uncultured Candidatus Bathyarchaeia archaeon | reverse complement strand
GATGGCCTCTATTTCTTAGCGGTAGAGGAGAAGTTTGGGACGGAGAAGGCAATCGAAATCGATGAGTACTGCTGGAGGACCATGGGAGCAATCGAGGCACGGGAGATCAAGAAGTTTCTTGGAAAGTCGCATTTCGCGACGGCGGATGTAATGGAAGCTCTTCGATTCACAGGTTGGTCACTTGACCAGAGAGACAAAGATATACAGGTTGATGATGGGAAGGGGGTCTTTCGGGTCGTTCGCTGTAGGACCCAGCTCACGCGCATAAGGAGGGGGCTGTCTGAATTCGCATGCAAGCCAGTGAGGCATGGATACTTGAAGGCCTTTGCTTCGGAACTCAACCCTGAGATCAAAGTCGTATGCAAAATGTGTCCTCCGGACAGGCATGCAGAGAATTCTTGGTGTGAATGGGAATTCAGGCCGAAGGACAGACATTGAGGACCGCGATCGACGGTGTCTGGAACCCGAAGCGAAGTCATGCCTTTCTAAAGTTCTTTGCTACTGTCTTGATCTGTTCTCCGACTATCTCCACGTTATCCATTTCGCCTAACCCTTTCTCGGCAGCTCTTCGGATATGATAGACAGATCTGGGATCGAAACCCATTATCTTTGACCCTACCGTGTCAACAGAGACGGGATCGCCTCCCGCAAGAATCAGATCCATATTGACGGGCGTCCCGCCAACTGGTCCGCTTCCCTCCATCGCGACAAACCCGTCGATCACAGTCAAGACTGGTCTCAGAACCGTGTTGATATCAACAATCACCTTGTCTATTCCCTTAAGATGGTATTTCCACTTCCATCTATCAGGTATCAACCCGAACATGTTCTTCAAACCCAAAGTGACCCCGGTCTCGCTGTGAGTCTTCATCTTCGCCGCACTCACAATGTCACCATCGACCACGATTTTCGGCACAGTTATCCGCGATAATGTCTCAGCATTCGGAACGTCCAAAGTAACCTTCTCCTCCAATCTGCTAAGGTTAAGGAAAGGAACATTGTACTTCTCGCACAGGTCAAGCATGCCAGTAAGCTTTGCAGCTTTGTCAGCGTTGGTGGAGGTCGCGTTCGACTCTACGACGTAAACCTCTCGACCTTGAGTCCGGAATGCTTTGATGATGGCTTCTACCACGACCGGGTCAGTCGTGGCCCCGGTCTCCCAAGTCTTTGTTGTGATGAAATTGACTTTGATCAGCACCGGCTTCGCTGATCGTCCTCCAAAACCGTCAAGTAGGTCAAGTGCTTTGACGACAGGCTCCGTAGACCTCTTTCCCTTGACAATTGCAACCTTTGAAGCCATCGAGATTGACTTCCAAGAATTATGTCTTTGATAGATCATCGAACTATAAAGGAGTCGCTTTTGGTGCTTCAGAATTGAGATATTCGACATGAAATCTTCACCTGAGCGTCTTCTGACGAAAATCAGTGATCCAAGTCACTCCCGCAATGGTTATTTTCATGAATTGTGAATGAGGCGCGCATGTTCAGCGTGGAAATAAACAGAGATGTCAAAATCACCCTACATCGTTTCGTGGATTACTTCAAAGGGTTCGAAAAGATCAGCGCTGTGAGAGAGATCTTTGGCGATGAAACGGAGAAAGTGTTGAACAACCTCAAGATAGAGTTCTATTCGTCGAGACGCGGATACATGGGTGTGAGCGACCAAGATGGACACCTTATGGTCAGCGCACACTACATCAAGAGTGGAAATGAGCGAGATATATACTTGGACATAATCCATGAATTGGTTCATGTGAAACAGCATCTGGATGGTAGAGAGCTCTTCGAGAACCGGTGGGAATACGTTGACAGGCCTACGGAGATTGCGGCGTATCAACATGCGGTGAAAGAGGCACGGAGGCTTGGCATGACCGACAAAGAGATCCTAGAGTACCTCAAGACAGAATGGATGAGCGAAGAGGAACACAAGAAGCTTGCCGAATCTGTTGGTGTGAAAACCCCGAAGTAGTCTATCGCCCAGTTCTTCGATCTGAAGTATCTTCTCAGGTCAAGCAGATATGAAGGGGAAAGCTAGGTCGCGGAACCGTAACGCGAGAGCAAAGTATGCCGCAATAATCTTTGTTCTCTTTTTGCTGGGACTCACGACGGTGGCTTCATTGTCAACCTGCACCTCTATCATAGCTATTCAAGCGTCTCCACCAGAAGGTCAAACAACCAACATCATCACTGGTGCAGTCTTTGACAGTGTGACTGGAAGAGGGATTCCGGGCGTGCGCATTCAAGTGCATCGTGCCACTTCACTGATCGGCTCCGTGGTCGCAGACAGCCATGGAGCATTTCAGATCCGTATTCCCGGCGAATTCCGATGCAGAATCTACGCACTTCCTCTGACGAAGAGTGAGCTAGGAGTCTCAGCGGAGTATGGCCCTGCTGTCAAGGATGTGGTTCTTGAAGGAAGAACCGTTGTCAATCTGACCTTTCGTCTCTTACCAGTCGCTTCAATGATGCTTCTTGGCGACATCGATCTCGTAGATCTAAACGCCTTGCCTACCAGCGTCAATTTCACTGTGCTAGATGCTCTATCCGAAAAACAATTCGAGACAGAGGGTTTCCTTAGCAAGTACGGCAATCAAAGCTCATTCTTGCGAATGAATCAGAACATTGTCATGATTCCCGTGGGGTTCAATGTGAACGTGAGAGTGGATTGTGGGAGAACGGTGCTAGGAAGGTTCGGGTGGCTCAATGTGACGCGATCCTTCACCATAGACAATATTCCTGAAGCTAGAAAAGGAGATACGATTGAGATCAAAGTCGCCAAGTATACTTCGCAATATAATCTTCGAGTAGCTGAGTCCCTGTCTGCCAGATTGAAGGAGAGGATGAGGGGGGTTGAGACAATGGGATTCTATGTGGTTGCCGAGAAGAACGATCTATCATCAATCGATAAGTTGATTCTCACAGGGAAAGAAAAGATAGATGTCTCTCGGTACGAAGAAAGCTATGCCAGACTGAGTGAGGCACATCTCAGGGGTCTCCGCCTCGCAGATAGGATCGATATCCTTCTTTCAGAAGCCTATTGGTCGGCGATATTCTTCATTCTCTTCCTAGCATTTTCCGGGATTGCCCTAGCTACCTTTCTTTTCGAGCGAGTATCACTGAAGCTGCTGGGATTTGCATGCTCGTACCTGTTTCTTCTTTCGTGGTTCAACGCAGTCTTCCCTGGATGCCGTTTGGTTCCTGAGGAGACGTATCTCAAGGCTGGCTTATTGACCGGCGCCATAGCTATCCTTGCACTCGCAGCCTTGCCAAATCTGGTGGGAAGAGCACACGGACAGATTATCCCACGTACCGTTCTCTTTTCAATGGCAAAGAGAAACCTTAGGAGACGAAAGCTAAGAACAACGTTGGTTCTAACCACAATAGTCACGTTGATGCTTGGATTTGTTGCATTGACCTCTTTCTCAATTGAGTACGGGTTCCAATCTGGAACGCGTCGAATATCACTACGTTCTGTAGGAGTGCTGATCAGAGAGGCCAATCCACATGGAGGGGAATTCACCCCGTTTGCATCACTCGATCCAACAAACCTACCTTGGCTAAGCAGGAGAGAAGGAGTCACAGCTGTGGCTCCCAAAATGGAGAGTTCTCCTCAACTGAGAATCGTGGAAGATAGTACGCCGCCGTCGAAACTGATGAAGCTTGAGCTTGGAACGCTGAGGCCCCCGAATGGAAAGGAGCCAATGCTGATCCTTGGCCTGCTAGGTTTCTCACCTTCTGCCGAGAGACAGATCACGCACTTGGATCGTTTGATAGTAGAAGGACGATTTCTGATCGAAGGCGAGGGTGATGGAGTGGTGATAACGCGTCGCGCTGCCCAGACGAACGGGTTCAAGATCGGAGATAGTCTAATCCTGTCTACCGGTGGCAAACAGATCTTGACAGTCCTTACTGGACTGTTGGATGACGAGGGCCTGAGAGAGCAAAGAGATTTGGATGGAGAGTCAATTCTTCCTCAGATCAGATATCGAAGGATAGGCAGTGGAGAGCTCATACATGACGAACTAGTCCGATGCGACCCAGCAGACATCATCATCGCGACATTTTCCTTGGCGCAGGCGCTGCCAGGAATGATGATGTCCAGGGTATGCCTCGCCATAAGCGATGATGTGCACGGGTCAGATCTTGGCCGTGAGCTTGTCTATGCGAGAGACTACTGGGTCTGGGTTGCTGGAATGGAGGAGGTTCAGTGGATGAGGTTGGGAACTTATGTCGAGACGAAGGGATCGTTGCTTGTTATTCCTCTGGCCCTTGTCCTTCTGAACATGGGGGCCACAATGTTCACCGTAGTCCATGAGCGACAGAGGGAGATATTGACCCTGTCTTCATTGGGTGTCTCACCAGCGAGCATAGCACAACTGTTCATGGCAGAGGCTTTGGTTGTGGCTTTGATGGGTGCAGGAATCGGTTACCTTGTAGGTCTAAGCTTCTACAGAATCATGCCGATTCTTTCCTTGGGACTGGAGGTTCGAGAGAAAGTCGAGGTGACATGGAGCGTTGTGGCGACGCTGCTCGCTATTGCGGTCACTCTGGCTGGTACTTTTCTTCCATCCAAACAGGCCTCGTTGATCTCCACACCGTTGGGACTTTCAAGATGGAAGCTAACGGGAAAGGAAGAGCCTGAAGAAGATCTGGGAGCTGAGCCGCATCTAAAGGAGCAATGGACGATACCGGTGCCAATCCGGATCCGGACCAGTGAAGCTGACCGTTTCATGATATTTGCTCAGGAGAAGTTCTCTCAGTTGGACGATCCAGATCAAGATCACATTGAGAAGATAATGCGAAAAGACGAGAAGATCGAAGGCAAGGTTGTCCGAAGGTTGCAGTTTCGGCATGTGTTCAGGGATCGGTCGAGTTTTGGTTTCTTCACCTCAAGATGCGTATTGAATGTTGGTGAAGGCGCTGAGGGCTATCTGGAGGTAGAATTGCTTGTTGGCGGAGGCCGTGACAGAGAAGCCTTGGTCTACTTTACGGCCGATCTGATCAGAAAGCTTGCCTTGGAGTGGAGTACGAAGAAAGACAAGTGAGTCTGGTTTTCCGCCACGATTGAGCGCGGGTCAAATGGCTATGCTTCTTCTGGTTTCTTCTCGCTCCAACTTTCCGTCTCTTAGGTAGAGTATTCTATCAGACACATCAATCATCTTCAAGTCATGCGTCGCGGTGACAACAGTCACACCACGTTTTCTATTCATATTTCCGAGAAGATTGATGACATCCTGCCCCGTCCTAAGATCTAGGTTACCCGTCGGCTCATCAGCAAGGACTATGCTTGGGTCATTTACCAGCGCCCTTGCGATGGCAACTCTCTGCTGTTCTCCTCCACTTAGTTGGGCAGGCTTGTGCTGAATCCTACGTTTCAATCCGATTGATTCGAGCATTCTTCGGGCTTTGTCTTCCCCTTGGTTAGGGGTCAACCCGGCAAACGCCGTCGGAAGAGCAGTGTTCTCCAGAGCAGTCAAGGTCGGAATCAGATTGAAGGTCTGAAAGATGTACCCAACCTTGCGACATCTGAGCCAGGCCAGCTCGAAAGCATCAAGTTTCGTTATGTCAACTCGGTCTATGTATATCGTGCCTTGGTTCGGCTTGTCCAGTCCGCCAATCATGTTGAAAAGGCTGGTTTTTCCAGAGCCTGATGGCCCCATGATTGAGATGTATTCTCCTCGTCCAACATTGAATGACACACCGTCAACGGCTCTTATTGCGCTCTGTCCGAGACGGTAGATCTTTCTCACTTCTCTAGCTTCGATAGCGAAATCATGGCTCAAATCTTAGGGCCTCGGTTGGACTTAGACGGGCCGCGAAGTAGGCCGGGTAGATCGATCCCACCTCTGAGAGCGTGAGAGCAGCTGCTACTCCCATCGCGGCGTGGTGAAAGATTTCTCCAAGTGGAACAAGAGACAATTTCTCGAAGCCGAATTGAATGCCCCCCATTATCAACCCGGCGAGTGAGCCGCTCAATCCCCCGATTGTGCCACCTATGGCTCCTAGGATGAATCCTTCTATGAGGAAAATGAGAACCACGTGATGATTCAATGCTCCCAGACACTTCATCGTTCCAATCTCCTTGAACCTCTCGGAAACAGACATTATCATTGAATTTGTGATAGCCACTCCGCAAACAATGATCGACACTAAGGAAATCATGAGCTGATGAATCTGCCCGACTGCCTCTCTTCCAGCCAAGGCCTTTGTAACACTAACGCTTGATGACAGATAGACAAAGAAGGCAATGGAGAGGATGATGGAGAGAAATGTGAGGAAGGATCTCTGTCTACGCATCCCTATGTCTGAGAGGCTGAAACGCGCAGCTTCCAATATGGGAAGGTGGGTTCTTGCAATGTGTATCTCCCCGAGGACACTGTCCTCTTCAGAAACCCGAGCCCATGAGGGCCTAGATGGTGTCAACTCCTCAATCAGCCCTCTCCAGCTCTTCCGCCCTCAATGTCACGCTCTGCTGTCTTTCCATTCGCTCCAGTCTTCCGTCAAGAAGCCACGCAATCCTGTCGCTAACCTCTATCATCTTCAGATCATGTGTGGCGCAGATCACAGTAGTTCTTTTTTCTGTTCTTAGCCTATACAGTAGTTGCACAATTTCCAGGCCAGTTTTCAAATCAAGGTTTCCCGTTGGCTCGTCTGCTAGGATTATGGCAGGGTCATTTGCCAAGGCTCTGGCGATTGCGACTCTTTGTTGCTCTCCTCCGCTAAGTTGAGAGGGCTTATGCTGGGCTCGTGCGCCAAGCCCAACCAGCTCCAGCAGTTCCAACGCTTTCTTCTTTCTGTCGGTGGCTTTGATTCCAGCAAATACCATTGGAAGGGCTACATTGTCGCTGGCTGGGAGGAACGGAATAAGGTTGAAAGTCTGGAAGATGTATCCAATCTTGAGACATCTGAGTCTTGCTCTCTGAACAGAGCTCAGCGAGAAAAGATCCTCATCCTCTACGAAAACAGTTCCCTTCGTCGGTGTGTCCAATCCCCCAATCAGGTTGAGAAGAGTTGTCTTTCCACTTCCGCTTTTTCCGAGGATCGATAGGTATTCGCCTGTTTCAACATCTAGATTC
>CAZGRO010000029.1:3888-14063 GCA_964528315.1 uncultured Candidatus Bathyarchaeia archaeon | reverse complement strand
GTGGCAGGGTATTGCGGGCTTACCGCCTGAGAAGGAGACGGAACTAATAGAGAAACTGGCTAAGCGGATAGTGGACGCTGGTCTTGGTACGATGGCGGTCATGGCGCTGCAGTCGGTCGGTCCTCTGTCGTTTGCTGCTGCTCAAGTCGGCCTAGTTGCCGGCTCCCCCATACTGATGACTCTTGACATGATGGGAGTGAAAGTGTACGAATATGCTGGTTTATTCGCCGAATCGTCCCGCTCCAAAGTGAACACGGAGCGTCTCATCACAAGAATAGAGGAGCTCACTAAGGTGGCGGAAGAGGAGCAAAAGAGGAAAAAAGAGGCAAGGGACGAGGGGCCGCAGCAGGGCTGGCTTAAGAAGCTTAGGGATTTCTTCACCTAGCCTCAGCTGATATATTGAAAAGCGTTATAACGGTAGCCGACACATCTACTGCTGGAAAATCTAAGGTGATAGGAAAGATGCTTTACGCAGGAAGGATTTTCGCGTTTGGGATGCTGATAGCTCTAGCGCTTATCATGATTGGTTGCATGGAGATGGCGAAGAAGAAGCTTCCCACCTTTCGAAAGTTAGCTGGACTTGACGCGTTACCGGAGATGGTTGGGAGAGCCGCCGAGATGAACAGGCCTGTGCACTTTACTACAGGTCTCGGTGAGCTAACAGGTACCGTAGCACCGCAACTTGTAGCAGGACTGGCGGTGCTCGGTTATCTTACAGAACTAGCCGCAAAGTACGGTGTGAAGATCGTGTACTCTGTCTACCAGCCCCAGGTTATGCCTATAGCAACTGAGCTGATGCGGGAAGCTTACATCAGGGCAGGAAAGGCTGAAGCGTTCGACCAAGAGGACCAGATACGTTTTCTGTCGAGCGAGCAGTTTGCCTACGCGGCGGCCGTACAGGGTTACGCTGAGAGAGAGCGTCCAGCTGCAAACGTGATGATCGGGCCATTCTACGCAGAGTCGCAGCTATTCGCTGAAACCTTCTTCAGAGTCGGATCTATCCAGCTGGCTGGTACAGCCAGAGGATACCAGATCCCGTTCTTCGCCGTGGTATGTGACTACCTTCTGATAGCCGAGGAGATCTATGCCGCAGGTGCATACCTATCCAAGGATCCTGTGCAGGGCGGGAGCATACAAGGCCAAGACATAGGAAAGATCATCGCTTGGGTCATGATGTTTGTCGGCGTACTTTTGACGGCAGCGGGCAGTCCAGCGCTCATGGACCTTCTAAAGATGTAGGTGAGAATAATGTCGTTGTTTGTCAGAAGGCAACTTCCGATAGCAATCGTTTCGATTACGGCAATATTGGTGATGGCAGACTACTTCTTCAGGATCGCTGCTACAGGACCGATCGTTAGGGATCTTCAGAACTGGGGCATCATACTGTCAGCGTTTGCACTAGGTTTCGGAGCTGTTAATCTCTTCATCGTTCACACACGGCATATTTCGAAGCAAACCTCAAACCAATGGCCGTATAGCATATGGTTGCTTTTTATGGTGGCGCTATTCGCTGGCGTTGGTGTGTTCATTGGACCAACGTCAACTCAATACATGTGGATATACAACGCGTCCTACTTCGCACTCAGCGCAACACTATACTCATCAACAGGATTCTATATCGCGTCCGGCTGCTACAGAGCCCTAAGGGCACGGAACGTGCAGTCAGTGATTCTACTGGTCGTCGGTGGTATAGCTCTCCTCAGGAACGCTCCAATGCTGGCCGCGGGCTACCCAATTCTCATAGACATCGACGGTTGGGTTAATTCAGTGCCAACAACATCTGCACAGAGAGGCATCATGATCGGCGCGGCTCTTGGAGCAATAGCACTGGGAGTACGGACAATGATCGGCAGAGAAACAGGATTTCTCGGACGACGAACCGAAGCTGAGAGGTGAGCTTGAAAATGAGTTCATTGTGGAAGAAACTTGAAGATGTTCCAAGAGAAGTTCTTTACGGCCTCTTCCTACTAGCGTTCATAATCCCCATGCTTAGCCCATTCGGCTTACCCATACCGATATCGGCTGACGTACGGAAGTGGTTCGCAACAATTGACGCACTGCCTGCGGGATCTACAATCATGATTGACATGGGATATTCGGCCGGGGGAGAGCCGGAGCTAGGCCCATATGCCGTCGCAGTGACCCACCACATTTTCAAGAAGGGCAAATTGAAGTCAATCTACATGGCAACATCGATAGACGGCGTTCAACTCTGGGAAACGCTCATGGCTGAAGTGAAGCCTGAGCAGTATGGCGCAAAGTACGGCACGGATTACGTTCACCTCGGCTACATGGCGGGAACTGAAACCGCAATGGCAAAAGTTGGGACAGGCCCTATGCCCTCCACTGATTACAAGGGAAATTCGATAGCCCAAATGCCTGTCATGGAAGGAATCAAGGACGCAACCAGCTTCAAATTGCTGATATGCTATACCACCGGAGGAGATCAGTCTGAGGGCTGGGTAAGGCAATGGGTCACACCATACAAGACGCCATATCTCTCGTGTGTACTGGCGCTGATGATACCAACAATGCTACCGTACTACAGGGCCGGACAGATAGTCTCCTTGGTATCAGGTGCAACTGCGGGCCAGTATGAATTACTCAATAAAATCCCCGCACGAGGAATCAAATCCGCCGATGTGATTTCGATATGTCACATTCTGATCTTTGCGTTCGTCGTACTAGGAAACATTGCATACTATGCGAGAAAAGCTTCAGAGGGGTCGAGGAAAGGAGGTTGAAGAAATGGCAGTAGATTTGGCATCGGTCATACAGATATGGTTGGCAGCACTATTCACAATATGGGCTTACAGCTTCGCCTTCAGGGACAACGCGTTCTTCAAATTCGCTGAGCACACCTTTGTTGGAGCCGCAGCGGGACACAACATCGTATACGCGGTTGACAACGTAAGAAGGTACGGCTGGGATCCGCTCTCGAAGGGCGCCACGCTGTACGCGGTGATCTTCCTACTTGGATTGGTGCTCTACACTAGGTACCACAAAAAGTACTTCTGGCTGAGCAGATTTCCGCTAGCAATAATGGTGGGCATAGGCGTCGGATTGTCACTAAGAGCCATAGTCACGGCAGAGTTCATAGCACAGATCCAATCAACTGCTGGAATGAAAGTTGTGGGCGTTGATTCATTCACCGCCTTCAACAATCTACTGTTCATTGTCATCGTACTGGCAGTAGTCTACTACTTCGTCTTCACATTTCCAGTGCTTCATGGGGGCAGTCGAGGAGCAATCTCAACATTCGCACGGTGGGCAATGATGGCCGCCTTCGGCTACTCCTTCGCCAACGCGCTCCTGTCAAGAATCACCATGATCTTCGGCAGACTCGACTACGTAATGAATACGTGGCTTCCTCTTCCAGGGGCTATACTGGCACTGCCTCTGGCACTGATACTACTGATATACTCAATGATCCCCGCGAAGAAGCGGCCCTGGCCAAAGTAGAAACGCAACAATCTCAATCCCCTCTTTTCCCTCCTTCTTTCGCTGAGAGACAGCGTACGCTATCTCTTGCATGTACAACCACCTATTGCCAATACAGATCTCTCAAAGCAATTCTAGATCGCAGTAGCATAGATCTGCAGCCACCAGCGATCAGTATCCTCGATGTCCACCCGTCTAGCGCGGCCACAATTCCATAAAAGGAGGAGATCAACAAATACGCAGTAACAAGCCTAGAGGAATAGAATGATGTTGGATCTCGTAATAAGGAGCGGGCAGGTACTCGATGGAACTGGTAGCCCAGGGTTTGCTGCTGACATTGGAATCAAGGACGGCAGAATCTGGAAAATCAATAGGCCCGGAACCGAGAAAGCTAAGGTAATGATCAATGCAAAAGGTCTCGTTGTATCTCCTGGATTCATTGACATGCACTCTCATTCAGATGACGCGCTTCTTGTCAATGGAAAAGCAGAGAGCAAGATTCGTCAGGGAGTGACGACGGAAGTCATTGGCAACTGTGGAGATTCAGGCGCCCCCATCAATAACACGATCAGAAAAGAAATGAAGAAGACAGGCACCCCACTCGTTTCTGCAAGGGTGAAGATCGATTATTCCACTCTGAAGGACTATGCGAGAAAGCTTGAGCGGCAAGGAATATCTGTGAACGTGGCTCCCCTTGTCGGGCACGGTAACCTTCGAAAGATGGTTGTGGGGTATGATGATCGACTCCCCACGAGAGCGGAGCTTCAGAAAATGAAGCGGGTTCTCGCCGTAGCTATGAAGCACGGGGCTTTCGGAATGTCCACAGGACTAATCTATCCGCCAGGAAGCTACGCCCAGACGCCCGAACTCATCGAGCTTGCGAAAGTGGCAGCCTCATTCGGTGGCATATACACATCTCACATTCGAGGGGAAGGAGGCACTCTCTTCAAAGCGGTAAAAGAAGCAATCACAATCGGCAAGAAAGCGAAGATCCCTGTCGAGATTTCGCACCATAAAGCAGGTGGAAAGAAGAACTGGGGAAAGGTTAGGGGGGCTAGGAAGCTTATGGAGGAGGCTAGGAGGAGAGGTGTCGAGGTTACATGCGATGTCTACCCGTACATAGCATCAAGCTTCGGTTTGGTCAATATGCTTCCGGATTGGGCTCACGAAGGAGGCCCAGAGAAGATCTTGGATCGGCTTCGCTCGGAGCAGTTTCGCTCAAATGTCAGAAGAGAAATGGAGCAAGGATCTCTCGCCTCGGCTCACTGGGACAGGACGATGATCGCGCAATGCCCCAAGCACACACCCTATCAGGGCAAGTTCGTCTCCCAGTTGGCGAAGAAGAGTAAGAAGAATCCGTTCGATTTCGCCTTCGATCTCTTGATTGAAGAGAATCTTGCGGTTAGCGTGGTACGGTTTGGGTTGGCAGAGAAGGATGTGGAATATGTGCTGGGTTATGAGAACAGCATGATCGGCAGCGATGGCTCTGCACTGGCCCTTTACGGGGTTTTGGGCAGAGGACATCCACATCCACGGAACTACGGAACATTTCCGAGAGTTCTCGGCCACTATGTGCGTGAAAGGGGCATCATCAGCCTTCCAGAAGCGGTGCGAAAGATGACGGCTCTTCCCGCTCAGAAGTTGGGGCTGAGAGACCGAGGCGTGTTACGGCCCGGAGCATGGGCTGATCTCGTGGTGTTCAACCAAGATACGATTGGCGATGTGGCAAGCTATTCAGACCCTAAGAAATACCCGAGAGGAATAGAGTACGTCACCGTGAATGGTGTCCTAACGGTTAGCAGGGGCAGGCACACCGGCGCAAAGGCCGGCATGGTCCTGACGAAACTGTAAGCAGCAGGTCACGGCTGAGCTCGTTGACAGAACGGGCAGAACCGCGCACTTATGGCTATAGATCTGCCGCAGAATGCACAATACTTCTGTGCTGAGGTGGGGCTTGGCGCGGTTGGTGCCATTGGTTGCTCCGGTTTTCCGGGTAACGGCTGCTGAGCGGCCGGCTGCGCCTGTTGACCCGCGACAGGGGCCGCAGGCTTAGCTTCAGGTGCAGGTGCGGCTGGTGCCGCAGGCCCAGCGCCAGCAGGCTTTCCCCTCAACACTTCTTGTGTGGCTTCGTATGAGAGTTGGTAGACCATGCGAATGAATGTAGCCGTTGCGCCAAGAATTGTGATAAGATAGCCGAGGATCGCCAACACCAATCCTGTAACAAGATCCGTTCCATATGTTGGTGTCCTACCATTCGTAATGTCGGAGATGAACTTCACGAGAGGTATCATGGCAATAACATAGCCGATGGCCATCATTAGTATGCCAACTATTCCCCAGACAATAAGCCACAGGAAGTAGATCAGAGCCCTCTTGAAAGCACTAAGCCAGCTTAGAGGCATAACGTCTCAGACCTCTCTGGAAGGCTCGCTCCTGACCCGTTAAGAGCCTTTTTGCCGTGAATGAATTCGAAAGGCGCTGAAACGCCTCGTCGCGTATACATATGGCTCAAATCCTATCCCATGCGGAGGACAAAGCGCTAATCCGATAGTAGGCCAAGCACCATGCGTGGTAGCTTGAGAAGTTCTAAGATGAATATGTCTGGAGATTTGTCAATGTTAGTGGAAATCGATAGGTAGTTGGTATATGTCACTTTGGAAATGAGACTATCTTGGTTCAGACTTATTCGTGAACTTGTCTTGAGCGCGCTAAGGCTCGTTACATCTGCAGTTGTCTGGCAATCAATGGTGCAATTGTAACCTTACTGAGTTTCGTTGGAATGGTATCTGTCGCCACAATCTCCTCTGCGCCACTTTTCAGAACAAGTTCTTGGCCGTCGCCAATCAGGAGGACGTGAACACAGGCCACGTAGATTCTTCTTGCGCCCTGCTCCTTAATCCAAGCTACGGCCTTAGCCATCGATCTGCCGCTACTCATAACATCATCAAAAAGCACAACGTCTTTCTGGTTGACAGGGAACTTTTTCCTTTCAATCGTGACTTCTCCACTTACTCTGTCTCGTTGGGTGGAAACATAGTCATAACCGCCTTTCAGGATCCGGCCCGCCTCAGCCGCTACATCCTCCCCCTTCTTCCCCAGAGATACGGAGAAAGCACCTTCAAGGCCATTGTCCCTGAAGTATTCAGCCAGAAGGCCGAAAGCAGACAGATCCGTCACTGGAACTGGCATTGTCTTCAATAGCGCAGGATTGTGTGAGTTAACTGTGATCACTCCTGTCGCGCCGCAGGTCTTCAGCAGAGTCATAATGGTTCTTATGCTAAATGCCTCTCCCGGCCTGAACCGGCTATCTTGTCTAGAGTATGCGAGGTACGGCACAACGGCTGTGATGTTTCTGGCTCCCATGTCTCTTGCGTTGTCTATCATCAGTAGGAGCTGGACGAGGTTCTCGTTTTGAGGGGGAGCAGTTGTCTGAATAATGACTACATTCTCGTTCTTGACTTCATCTTCAAATCGGATGTATGACTCTCCATCTGCAAAACGTTTGAACTCAACCGAGAGAACACGTACCTTCAGGAGTTCTCCTATTTTTCGCCCCAACCCTGTCGATGACGGCCCCGGAACAATGATCAATCCTGATCCTTCACTCGCATTGAATGGTGCGGGGGGAGGGAGTTCCATGGCTTCCCTTTGCCATTTTGAACCATCTCGTTGGGAAGGAGTGCCTTCACCAATCTCGAACCCCTTCGGGACAGGCTCCTGAAGCTGACGCGCTCAGCTAGCTCTGCGCCTTTGACCTGGCTTGGCAACCCCCGCCGTAGCCGAGTTTGCCTTAACTATCTGATTAAGATAACGCTGATGAATACTGAACAATAGCGGTCACTAGCAGATGTTCGTTGTCTATGGCCTCTCTCCAAGTGATTTAACTCAACAAGCGCAGATGCTTCACAGAGCCCAAGTACGTTCCGTCAAGAAGATAGAGTTCTGCCTGTTCAAAATCCACTGCCGAGGACCGTAAGATAGGGCCTATCAAGGTCCTAGATTTGCTGCGCTCTCCATCTCGCCTATTGACCGATCTGCCTCCCAGGTTCTCGTTGAAAGACGGCATCACGATACATCGCTGATCAACAAGATCTACGCCTAGCCGACTCCTTGCTTCACTTCGAATAGATCCGACAGGTTTGATCTTCGCATGTTTGAATAGAGCCTTTGCAAGTTTAATGCTTTCAACCTTGGACCTTATCCACACCTGTCTTACCATTCGGAACCCCAGCTCATCGGTGAACACTACGACTGGATGAAGGTGAGCCATTACGAGAGTCTCACATCTGAGAAGATCAATCCTCGGCCACGCGTGGCCGTGAACAAGACCAATCGTATCCCACAACATAATGCCGTTTGAGGAGTGAACCTTGACATTAGGCGTAGTGAGAGCATCCAGATTTCCATCATGGTTTCCGAGCACGACTTGGATATCTGGAACCCTTTCACCTATCTTCTGAAAGAACTCTGGAACATCTCGCCATTCTTCAAGCTCAACCTTTTCCACAGCGTGTTTGACATCGCCAAGAAAGACAATGCGCGTGGGAGCAGTTGTTTCAATAATCCGAACAATCTTTTCCAGAAGTCTAGGAGTCTGAGACGGAACATGGATGCCTTTCTGTGCTAGGGAAACCTCCCATCCTATGTGTAGGTCTGCGACCACCAGCACCCGATCCTGATAATTCTCAAGAAGGAGAGCCGGGTACGGCTCCAAAGGTCGGATCCCGATATTCGTACTCGTCGCGTCTACCGCCCAAGATTCTTTGACAGACGTAATGGCCCCTCATTCCTTAAGATTATGGAGAAGAGATTAGTATAGCCCCATCCAGACACGCTGGCAGGAAGTCTCAGTTGGAAACCGCAGACAGGAGAGAACTTCGATCAATCGAAAGAATATGTGCAGAAATAAGACTCTCAGGGGGAATTGACGGAAAGACAAGAGCCAAACTGCTGGCCCATTTCGCGAAGAGATTCGAAAATGCTTTGCTCCTAATCAAGGCAAAGCAGGTCAAGAAGTTCATATTCTCTCCCAGCGGCCGAGTCATATGGTCCATTAAAGGCAGGAAGGCAGAATACCAAGTCATTCCAGACTCAAACTTCTGCAGTTGCGACGACTACTACTTCAGAGTGATTGACCGGAAGAGGCAACTCTGCTACCACATAATTGCACAACGGCTCGCTGACGCCCTAGAACAATATGACCTGGAGAAGCTTCCCGACTCGTCCTACGACAAGATTACAGAGCGATGGCATCTCGGGAGCAAAGCATGACTGGTTTGAGCGCGGATTGAGCGCAGGTTTTTAAATCCTTTATGATATTACTCGGGGCGATACAAGGAGCATTGAGCATGTCCCCTGATGAGTTTTACGGGATCCTTATGCTGGGGATCCAGTTACTCTCGTTCTTGGCGTTGCTTCTGATATTTGTTTATGTGGCTTATGAGAGAACATCGCCAACATGAACTGTCTCGACGCATACAACAGAGCCCAGTCTTCGATGACTCCGTTTGTCAGTTGGTACGGCAATCGAGATCTAAGCATTGATTGAAGGAGAATGCGGCGACTAATAGAAGCCGTGAACTAGCTGGGTTGGGGCCTCATGGAGGGGGAACAACACTTGCGCAGCTTCTCGCTTCTTCGAACAAATATCAGGAAACTGCTTGAGAGTGAGAGAATCACTGAACCTAGTTCCATACAGGACCTAGCAATCCCGGAGATTCTTCAAGGAAAAAACGTCCTGATCATAGCACCGACCGGTACGGGCAAAACCTATGGGGCGACGATGCCTGTCTTTGAACTTCTTCTTCGTGCAAGAGAAAGTGAACCCCTGAAGGGAATCTCAATTCTGTACCTCACTCCTTTGCGAGCCCTCAACCGGGATATCTTAAGGAAGCTTGCAGAGAACGCGAAACAGCTCGACATAAAAGTGCAGGTAAGACATGGAGATACACCTCCTAGAATCAGATCGTTGCAGGCCAAGTTCCCTCCAGACATGCTGATCACGACACCTGAAACTCTTCAAGCCATTTTGCCGGGAAAAAGAATGAGGCAGCACTTGAGAGAGGTGCGCTGGGTCGTCATAGACGAGATACATGAAGTAGCTGCAGACAAAAGAGGAGTCCAGCTGTCCATAGCCTTGGAAAGACTGCGCAGTCTAACTGGAAGAGAGTTTCAGAGAGTAGGACTCTCGGCAACCATAGGAGAAGACGAGAAGGTTGGGCAGTTTCTGGTGGGATCCAATGGAACCGTTGAGATCGTCAAGTCAGAAGAAGGCAGAAGATTCGAAGCAGAAGTCCAGTATGTCGCACCGACAGAGGAAGATCACAAGGCCTCGAACAGGCTCGGCATACCAGCCCCCTCTATAGCGAGAGTAAGAAGAATATGCGATCTCATATCCCAACATCAATCTACACTGGTGTTCACTAATACACGTGAACATGCGGAGGCTCTGGGATCACAAATACATACAATAGACGAGGCGCTGCCAGTCAAAGTCCATCACGGCTCACTCTCTAGAGAGATCCGCGAAGAAGTGGAGAAGGAGTTTCAATCTGGAGCGATCAAAGCCGTCATTTGTACGTCGTCGCTGGAACTCGGCATCGACATCGGATCTGTCGACTTCATTGTCCAATACATGTCGCCGAGAGAGGCGACTAGGCTGATCCAGAGAATCGGCAGAAGCGGCCACGAGCTCAAGGGAACCCCAAGGGGAGCAATAATATCAGGATGGGCAG
>CAZGRO010000029.1:1349-3788 GCA_964528315.1 uncultured Candidatus Bathyarchaeia archaeon | reverse complement strand
AGCGGCCACGAGCTCAAGGGAACCCCAAGGGGAGCAATAATATCAGGATGGGCAGACGACATCCTCGAATCCTCAGTAATCATCAGCTACGCAAGAAATGAACGACTGGAGAAAGTCAAGATTCACAGCAACGCCCTCGATGTGTTAGCCCATCAGATCGTGGGCATAATACTGGACCGGGGAAGGTGTGGCATGGAAGAGATACTGAAGATAGTAACACGAGCCTTCCCTTACAGAGCCTTGGATCCGGAGGATTTCTTGGCTACACTCAAACAACTCACTGACCTACGTATCCTAACACAGAGAGAGAACATAGTTCAAGCAAGGTTTCCAAAAGCCTTCCATTACTACTACCAGAACCTTTCAGTCATCCCTGACGTGAAGCGATTCACAGTCTTCGACTTCATAAGGAAACGGAGAGTCGGAACCTTAGACCAAGAGTTTGTCGCCAAGAGCTGCAAACCACGGGTTGAGTTCATCATGCACGGCAACACTTGGCGCGTAATTGCAGTAGACGAACAAAAGCTATCCGTTGATGTTGAGCCCGTGGCTCCTAGTCTGAGTGCGATCCCTAGCTGGGAAGGCGAGATAATACCGGTTGACTATTCAGTCGCAAATCAGGTGGGGGTGCTGAGAAGGAAGATAGTCGATGAAGCAGGGTCCAAGACTGATGCTAGCGAATTTGCTCAGCAGCTCTCAATCAACCCTGAGGCATTACAGAAGCTCATAGACACTCTCCAATCTCATGTCAACGATTATGCGCTCCCAACCGGGAGCATGATACTGATAGAGAAGTTCGAAAACTGTGTAGTGATCCATGGGTGCTTCGGAAACCTCGTAAACGCAACTCTAGCAGCTGCCCTAGCTTCGCTTCTTGCTGCCAGATATGGATTCAATGTCGCAACACAAACAGATCCGTACAGAATCGGCTTGATCGTCCCACTCAAAATCGACGGGGCACTCGTCAGGAATGAACTCAGCAAACTCGGGCCCGAAGACCTTGAGAAGATAATCCATGGGTCCATGGAAGAATCGGAACTTTTCGCGTGGAGACATTGGCACGTTGCTCGACGCTTCGGGGCAGTGGAGAGAAAGGCTGACTATAAGGCAAACTTCTCGAAGTTCCTAGTCTCAGCTTTCAAAGATAGCCCCATAAACAAGGAAACCCGACGAGAAATACTTCAAGAGAAATTCGACGTAGAACAATCAAAACAAGTATTGCAGATGATTCGCCAAGGACAGATATCAGTAGAGGTTGTCGAACAAAGAGGGCCAAATTGCTCACCATTAGCCTTGCCAATTGTGGATAAGGTAATTCCACACGATCTGCTTAGGCCAGCAGTGCCGGTCAAGGCTCTCTCAGAAATAGTCAAGGAACGACTGCTGTCCGAGACACTAAGACTCGTATGTTTCCACAAAGCGGATTGGGAAGGACTTAGAACCGTGCGCACGCTGCAAGAAACGATTCGATGCCCAATCTGTAAGTCTACCTTGGTTGCTGCGACCTATCCGCGTGATGAAAAACTCATAAAGATCGCTAGAAAGAAGCTGCAACGAAAATCGCTTTCTCCTGAAGAAGACAGGGAATGGCAAAGAGGGTGGTTGAGCGCTAGCTTAGTGCAGACATCTGGGAGAAGGGCGATAGTTGCAATGTCTGGTAGAGGCGTCGGTCCGACAACGGCTGCTCGCATTCTAAGGCGTTTCTGCCGAACGGAAGAGGAGTTCTATACAGAGATACTGAAAGCGGAAAGAGAATATGCCAGAACTCGGATGTTCTGGGAGTAGTCAGAAGGCAACTTCTTTCGTTGTCAACCAATTCTTTCAGAGCTGCGATTGAGTAGCACAATGTTGAAGATCTTCGTCTAGAGGATGTATTCGAAAAGATGTTGCGAATAGGCCAGCAGTAACGAGGTGGTGACAAGCATCAGGCGAGCTATTCTGACCGTTCTGCTTGTTTCAATTCTCTTAGGATCTAGCAATCTCAGTGCAAATCTGACTGAGGCTCAGAATCTTCTCAGGAATCCCGGTTTCGAGGAGGTCGGTGGTTGGAAGATAGTCACTGCTGACAGGAATGATGTGGCCGATCCTAGAAGTGGCGTGCGAGCCCATGGCGGACAGTACTCAGCCTACACGAAAGCCACGACGATCAGCGGTGACGGATATGCCTTCGTGTATCAGAACGTGTCTGTGCCAATATCCTCTTCTCTAGAATTCTCATTCTGGCTGTATGTGAAGCGACCCGAGCTCCCGTTCTATGGCTACATAAAGGGGTTCTTGACAACATCAAAGGGCAGGTTCTTTGATGTGGGAATATGGTCTGATCCAGCCCAAGTCAAGCCTAATGAATATCGATATCAGATGGCGTTGGAAAGGCATGACGAATGGATCAGAATGAGCGTAGAAATGGGTAAATACTGGATCAATGAAGCCAAGTTTCCT
>CAZGRO010000029.1:0-1249 GCA_964528315.1 uncultured Candidatus Bathyarchaeia archaeon | reverse complement strand
TGGGCAATGTGACGGTCAGGGGCCAAATCAAAGAAATCTCCGCCGTTCAAGAATTTGAACGCCAGAACAAGAGGCCGGGCAGAGTTAGAAGGTTCGTGCTCTTCGACCAGACTGGAGAGGTACGGTGTGTAGCTTGGAATGGGCAAACGGAGAAGCTGGCTGATGCCCAGATCCAAAGTGGGACCGTGCTCGTGTCCCACGCATATACGCGTGAAGGTCTAGAGGGAGGCATTGAGCTTCACATTGGCGACAAAGCAGAGATCCAAAGCAAAGAAAGCATCCATGAAGCAATCGAGCAACCCCCCACTCAGCTTGTGACTGTATCCGAAGCATCAAGACGAGAAGGGATAGTCGATCTTGTAGGTATTGTGAAGACCGCTCCCAGGGTCACCGAATTCAAGAAAGCAGATCAGCATGGTAGAGTTCTTCGAATGAGATTGATCGATGGAACTGGAAGAATAACTATTGTTGCCTGGAACCAGAGAGCAGAAGATCTGAACAGAGTTACCGCTGGACAAGCTATCCAAATATCCGGAGGAAGAGTGAGAACCTCCATCAGCGGAACCCCGGAAATCCACATAGACACCTTAAGCCGAGTCGAAGTTCTTCGACATCCTCCCACCCACTTGGCCGGTGTCCTTTCACAACCGATCAAGGTCTCGGAGATCAAAGCTAACATGCGAGACGTAGACGTACTCGCCAAGATATTGAGAATCCAACCGCCTGTCGCCATCAAACGCCCCAACGGAGAGATGACGAAAGTCATGCGGATCCTTCTTGCAGATGATACCGGAGTCATTCAAGCTTCGCTCTGGGATGACAAGGCCGAACTAGACTTGAATGTAGGCGAAGCAGTTCTCATTGAAGACGCCTCAGGGAGAGAAAGGCTGGGAGAGGTGTCAATTAACATAGGTAAGATCAGCGTAGTTTCCCGACATCCAACGAATCAAGCTGAAAAGTTGGAACCAAATCCCAAACGAATCGCAGACCTGCCCCCATCTGGAATATTCATCGTCGAAGGAAAACTGACTACTGAACCCTCTCTTAGACAAGTCCAAACCTCAAGAGGCGACACAATAGATCTCGCTGAGGTAAATCTCACCGACGACTCTGGCCAATGCAGAGCAGTATTCTGGCGTGATCTAGCTAAGCAGATTGCAGCGCTGAAGCAGGGCACGAATGTGAAGGTTTTCGGAGTTCATCCTCGACCAGGATTCAGGGGCGGAATTGAACTCTCGTCAGGCCCCAT
>CAZGRO010000028.1:12818-14192 GCA_964528315.1 uncultured Candidatus Bathyarchaeia archaeon | reverse complement strand
GCTTAAAGGCTTAGACTGAACCCGGAACGGTGAATCCCAACCATTTCGTATTCATCTCCGCAGTGGTGCGGGGAGGGGGTAGGGGGGTGGTACCACCCTCATGGTCCTTGGGTTCGATCGGTTCGTAGCGTAGGATATGCGCTTCTGGAGGGCCAGACCTTCTATCCAGATCCTCTGTCTGTTGTTCGGTTGTTCAGGAAGGAATAAACATGCGAAGGGAAGCTCATGTTAGACAAGAGAATTTGACCTTGAGTGAACTTGTCTTCATAGGCCTAGGCCTAGGCAGCGAACGGAGCATGCCGGTGGTGGGGCTGGACATGGCCAGAAAAGCGGATCTGGTGTTCGCTGAGTTCTATACGAGTCTCATGCCTGGGCTTGACTTGGCCAACTTGCAGGAGATGATCGGCAAGTCGATAATGGTCTTGAGTAGGAGCGATGTTGAGGAACATGCTGAGAAGAAGCTTCTGGATCAGATATCCGGCAAGAATGCGGTTTTCTTGGTTCCGGGCGATCCGATGATTGCCACGACGCACATAGATCTGCGTCTGCGCGCGGAAAAGGCCGGGATAAAGACTGATGTGATTCCAGCAGCCTCGATTTTCTCAGCTGTCTGCGCCTTGACAGGTCTTCAGGCATACAAGTTTGGTAGAACTGTAACGTTGCCGCATGTGGACTCGAAGAGCCCGCCTGAATCACCTTATGAATACATCAGAGCGAACCTTGAGATCGGATTACACACCTTGATCTTACTCGATCTGGTGGCAGAGAGGAGATACTACATGACCATCAGCGAAGGCTTGGAATATCTTAGTCGAATAGAATCCAACCGAAAAGAGGGAGTCATTCGTGATGATGCAATCTTTGTTGGAGTTGCGAGAGCAGGGATAGAAGACGCAATGGTGAAGACTGGGGCGATGAACGATCTTCGAAGAGCTAATTTCGGGGGGCCACCCCATTGCCTGATTATGCCCTCCAAGCTTCACTTCATGGAGGCAGAGGCACTCCAAGTGCTCACTGGCGCAACACCTGAAATCCTTAGGCCTCACATTTCACGGTGAACCGAAAAACGTGACGAAACCATACCTCCAAGTGGAGCAAGGGTCGACAGTGAGGATGTGACAGAGCCAGAAGCTTCAAAGGTGAAAAAGCATTGGATAAGACGGCGTATGAGAAGACGAAGAGATACTTGGTTTCAATCGAAAAGGTTTTGGGCGAAATGAAACTGAGCAGTATGTCAAGCATCGATGAGAAACAAATCAAAGAAGTTGTTGCCTCAGCTGAACTATACGCCAAGGATGCGAAGCATTATCTTGAAGAACACCCTTCGACGGCGCTTGCGGCCATTTCATATGCTGAAGGTCTATTGGATGCTCT